>DAIOTP010000027.1:0-30219 GCA_036751905.1 Cryomorphaceae bacterium | reverse complement strand
CGGGCACCTGGTCGGGCACCTGATATGGCATCGCACACCTGCACAATGGGCGACATGAGGCTGGTCATTTCAATCTCATCGTGGTGGGCGCCGATGGCATTGCACACTTCTGGCTTTTCACCGTACTTCTCTGCCAGCTTCATACCAAGGATGGCGTGTGGCAGTTCAGGCTCATCTTCCGGTACTTTCCCAATGTCGTGGAGTAGTCCGGCACGTTTGGCCACTTTCGGGTTCAAGCCGAGCTCAGATGCCATCGTGGCGCAGAGGTTGGCCACTTCGCGGCTGTGCTGAAGCAGGTTTTGGCCATAAGAGCTGCGGTACTTCATGCGGCCCACCATACGGATGAGCTCAGGATGCAGTCCGTGTATGCCCAGATCGATACACGTGCGCTTGCCGATTTCAGCAATTTCATCTTCAAGCTGCTTGGTGATTTTGTTGACCACTTCTTCGATGCGTGCGGGATGTATGCGGCCATCGCTTACCAATTGGTGCAAGGCCAGGCGAGCCACTTCGCGCCGTACAGGATCAAAACAACTTAAAATGATGGCCTCAGGGGTATCATCTACAATGATCTCAACCCCAGTAATGCTCTCAAGTGCGCGTATATTGCGGCCTTCTCGGCCAATGATGCGGCCCTTGATTTCATCGTTCTCGATGTTGAATACGGAAACTGCGTTTTCAACGGCATGTTCAGTAGCTACCCTCTGTATGCTTTGAATCACAATCTTCTTGGCATCCGCACTTGCGGTGAGGCGGGCTTCATCCATGATGGTTTTGATGTGGGTCATGGCTTCGGTGCGGGCTTCATCACGCAGGGATTTTTGAAGCTCAGCTTTGGCATCTTCGGCGCTCAGACCTGAGATTTTCTCAAGTTGCTCCACGTTGCGTGCGTGGGCTTTATCGGCCTCTTTGAGGCGGGTTTCGAGTACTTCGCGCTGACGCTCCAAGTCTTGCCTTGCCTGATCTACTGATCTGCGGTCTTTTTTGTTCTCCTCCGCGTGTTTACTTACTTGCGCCTCACGCGCTTTCAACTTTGATTCAGCACTTTGCAACTTAGCATTGCGCTCTTTGATTACTTTTTCGTGCTCCTCTTTCAGCTGCAGGAATTTCTCCTTTGCTTGCAGCATTTTTTCTTTTTTAATGGCTTCACCTTCTTTTTCCGCTTCTGAAAGTATAGAGGTGCGCTTCTTATTCAGCAAGGCATTTAGCGCCAGCCAGGTTGCGCCACCCCCGAGAATCAATCCTCCGAGTAGGCCAACCATCAACCATGTAATGTCAAATTCCATTTTATCTTAATCTTTATGTGCCCGCTGGCACTGATTTAAAAAATGGATCGGGTATATATTGACAATCGCCCTTTTAGAGATTGTGCACCAGGTTTTCGATGGCCTTGAGCGCTGCTTCATCTATCACCACCTGTCCCTTGGCCGGTCCAGCCGAAAGTTCCGTGGCGAGTTGCAGTGCCGTCATGGCCAATAAGTCTTGCTTATCCTTCACCGCATAACTGTTTTGCAACAATTTGAGGTTTTCTTCTACTTTTTGAGCGGCTGCCCTTACCTTATCTTCCTCTTGCGGAAGTACGGTAATGGGATAAATCCGTCCTGCTATAGAAACTTTTATGGAAAGCTCGCTCATCCTGATATTACATCTATCTATTAAGCAATGCTATGCATTTGTCAATTTCCTTCACCATCTCGTTCACTTTGTATTTCATCACGGCTTTGTCACCCGATGCTGTCACCACCGTCTTGGCCAATTTGATGCGTTCGTTTTCCTCAAGGAGCGCTGCACTACGCGATTGTTCATCAGCCAAGCGACGCTTCAGCGCTGCCACCTCTGCTTTAAGGTCTTCTTTGGCCACACGCAAGGACTTCAACTCTCCTGAAACTTGCTCTAGTTTCGTGGTTATATGACCTAAGCGTGTTGAAACTTCACTCATATACAGTGCTTACCTAAGGTATATCAAACTTGGCACAAATGTAGCTTCGCTCACAGGATTATCAAAGCCCAAAGCACTTATTGGCAAAAGAGTTTTCACGAAAAGCTGTTTAAATCTATGCCATCTAAGCCTTTCGCTTCAAGCCGTGCTGGCTTACCTTCACACACAAGCAACGGCCCATATGGGGTTTAATTTCCATTTTCTATTCATATTGAATGCTACGCAACTCGGTTTTTGGCTTACTTCTATTTAGCTTTATGCAACTCAATGCGCAGGAAAGCAAGCCCGCATTTCAAGCGCCATTGGACTTACCACTCATCCTTTCTGGAAATTTTGCTGAATTGCGGAGAAACCACTTCCACACAGGGCTCGACATAAAAACAGGTGGGGTGGAAGGCCAGAAAATACGCGCGGTGGCAGCTGGACATGTGAGCCGCATTGCGGTGTCGCCCACAGGGTATGGCAAGGTGCTTTACATTGATCATCCGTCGGGTCACACCAGTGTGTATGCCCACTTGAAGTCCTTTTCGGAAAAAATTGATGCCGCCGCACGGGCTGAGCAATACCGGGTTGAGTCATTTCCTGTTGACTTCAAGCCTGAACCGCCCATCCCCGTAGAGGGTGGTGAAATCATCGCCTTGAGCGGCAATACAGGCAGCAGCGGAGGTCCGCACCTACACTTCGAAATACGACGCACCGCCGATCAGTTGGCTCTCAACCCTTTGCACTTCGGGTTCAAGGTAATGGACAATGTTGCGCCACACATACGTGGGGTGCGCTTTCACCCCCTTACTGATACCTCTCTGGTCAACGGAAGCAACAAGCCCCAAAGCTTTGTTGTGCAGGGCCAAAACGGCAACTACCGTCTTAAGGCTGGACAAAAAATTGACGTGTACGGTGCCATAGGTCTTTCCTTGCATGCCCATGACTACCTCGACGGTGCGCAGAATAAATGCGGCATTTACGCCTTGAAGCTTGAGGTTGACAGTATTGAAATTCTCAGGCAGCAATTTGACGAGCTCGAATTCGCACGCAACCGGCAAATCAATTGTTACAAAGACTACGAGGCTTACCGAAACAGCAGCTGGCACTACCATAAATCCTTTCTCGAACCCGGTAACACCTTGAATATATACCCTGAAATACCGGAACACCGCGGATTTATGCATTTTCCCGAAAAGGGTAGCCACCACGCACGCTACACCACCACCGATGCGCATGGCAATGCTTCTGTTCTGGAATTCAGCTTTGAAAGTCTCGACACACCCAATGGACCTTTTGCAGCAGCGGGCACCTATGATGCTTACTTCCCAAGACAGCAGGCCAATGAATTTCACTATGCCAACGAGCTGCATATGAATATGCCTGAACATGCCCTGTACCGCGATTTGAAATTCAGCTTTGGGCGTGAAATGCCCTCTGGGGCATGCTTGAGTCCCGCTTATCAACTGCATTTCGACATGGTACCGCTCGACAAGGCCATAGAAGTGCGCATCCATATGGGCTCAGTTCCCCAACGCCTTCATGACCGCATTATCGCGGCCCGGTATGCCTTGGCCGGTAGCCCCGCATGGATAGATGGTAAGCGTGAAGGTGATTTCTACGTTATCCAAACCAAGGACTTGGGAAGATTTTGCCTGCAGGTTGATACAGTGGCACCAAGCCTTATGGCCAATCAGTATGCGCGCGGAGGCGTGGTGAATGACCGCACGGTGCTCGGATTCGTAATCGGTGATGATAAATCGGGGATAGCAAGCTACCGCACTTACCTCAATGGCAGCTGGGTGCTCAGTGAGTATGAACCCAAGCAGCGCTTGCTGTTTTTGCCAGTGAATAATGCCGGTTTCGAAAAAGGTAACAACACGCTCGACATAGTATTGCTCGACAGGGCAGGCAATGAAGCCCGACACAGTTTCAACTACTCGTATTGATCAGGCCCTGCAATGGTAATCAACCAGCGCTTGAATGGGTGCCTTCAATATATGGTCAATATGTATGCCGTACATCTCGGCGCGCTTCCTTACCTGTGGCTCAAAATAGTGCCCTACCGAACCCAAGATTCTAACCGGATATTCCAGAAATTTGGGATACTGTATGATGTATCGTTCGAAAAACTTCATGAAAGCATCGTCAACGAGCCCTTGGAAGTAAGCGTGCTCTATGTGTTTTTGCACAAATACGCTGAAGGACGCGAGGTAGCGGTTGGGAAAGGTCTTTTTGTAAACAGCAAACGCGATTTCGTCCTTGGTAAGACCAAATTCATTGTTGAAGAGTTCTAAAATTTCCTTCGGCATGAGGTCACTCATAAAGTCGCGCACCACTTTACGGCCTATGTGCATTCCGCTGCCCTCATCGCCAAGTATGTAACCGTGACCTCCGAGGTTTTGCACTATGCGCCCGTCAACGTAAAGGCACGAGTTGCTGCCTGTACCAAGGATGCATGCGATACCCGAATCATCTTGAAAAAGCGCTCTCGCAGCACCGACAAGATCGTGCATGATCTGCACCTTGGCAGAGGTAAAAACCTGTGCAAAGCCTTGGTCCATGATCGTTTTGTTCTGCACATTGCTGGAACCCGCGCTGTAGAAGTATACTTCCTTTATATCAGCGTGCGAAAAAGGCTCAAAGGAGGCACTCCTTAGGGCTTTTGCAACGGTATCGGCTGTGTGAAAGTAGGGGTTGATGCCCTCACTTTTGAAGCTGTACATGGCTCCACTGCTGCTTACCAGACGCCAGTCTGTTTTGGTGGAACCGCTATCGGCGATTAGTTTCATTTCGCCCGCAAAGCTAGGCAAAAAGTGAAAACAGCGTTACAACGATGGGATCAGCGTGAAGAGAAAAGGAACTTATTAACATTCACAAGGTTGGATTTGACAGCATACATCACTATGGCCGCGGTATTGTTCACACCCAGTTTGTGCATGATATTTTTTCGGTGCGTATTGACCGTATGTGTACTCAAGAAAAGGCGCTCCGCAATTTCACCATTGGTAAAGCCCTCGGCGATGTAGGTTATGATTTCTTGCTCTCTTTCAGTAAGATGTACAGGTTCACAGTTGAATTCAGACCAATCCTCACCGTTCACATCAATATTTACCCTTCGAATGGTTTCAAGGATTTTGCCACAAAAAAACTTGCTGCCCTGCGCAGTTTCCCGCACAGAAGCCACTATTTCCTCAAAGTCACAGTCTTTCTTTATATAACTTACAATCCCGGCTTTCAAGGCATTGATGATTGTTTGTCCATCCTGATCAGGGGTGATGGCCACCATAAGCGTTTTGGGAAACATTCTGATAATTTCGGCCACCGACTCGAGAGAAAAATTCGCGGCAGTGAAATCTACAAGTACCACGTCTACATCAAATGAAGCCAGCAACTCAACCAACTGCTGTGAACTCTCTGCTTCACCCACCAGCTCAATGTCTTTTTCCTGAGAAAGTACCACGTCAATGCCCGTGCGAATCAAGCGGCTGTTGTCAGCTATTGCTACGTTTATTTTTGAGGGTTCCAAGGAGGTCTATTTAGACTGTTTTTAAATAACAAAGATAAGGTGGAGAGGTTTACCCTACAAACTTATTTATGCACAGCCTCCAAGGCAATGGTTGATCCCTCCTGTGCCAATATGGCGTTTGGAAATATCGGAATTGCCTCTGAGAGAAATCCTTGCAATTTGCGGTAACGCGCACTGAAATGCCCCAGCAGCAGTTGCCCTACCTTGGCATCTTTGGCGACCTGGGCTGCCTCGGCGGCAGTACTGTGGAAGGTGGCCTTGGCCCTGTCGGCATGTGCGTTCAGAAAAGTACTTTCGTGATAAAGCAAATCCACCCCTTGCACGTAGCCCGAAGTTTCTTTGGCGTAAGCCGTATCAGAGCAATAGGCATAACTTCGTGGTGCCAATGGTGCCAAGGTCATCTGTTCATTTGGCACCACTGTGCCGTCTTCAAGTACGAGGTCGGCGCCTTGCTTGATTTGCCTGATGCGTGCTACACTGGGCCTGTATTTTTGTAGGGCGTCAAGACTTATATTTCTGGATTGCTGCTTTTCCTTAAAGAGAAAACCACATGTAGGTATTCGGTGCTTCAATGGAAAAGTAAAAATGTCCAAATTTTTCAAGGATATGGCATGTTGAATGCCATCATATGACAGCTTGTGCCAGTGGATAGGATAGCGCAGGCGTGAATGAGAAATCCGCAGTTGATGTTCGGTTGCTTCCTGCAAATGTTCGTGCGCAATGATCGATATCTCCTTGGTGCGGCCCAGCAAGTGCATCGTACTAAGCAGCCCATACAGGCCGAGGCAATGATCACCATGCAGGTGCGAGATGAATATGTGACTTATGCGTTGAAAATTGAAGGAGGCCCGCCGCAACTTGAGCTGGGTGCCTTCACCACAGTCGATGAGTATGGCTTGGCTTCCGTATTGGAGTACCTGTGAAGTGGGCGAATGTGTCAGGGTGGGCGTTGCTGATCCACAACCCAGAATTGTGATCTCAAATGGTGGTACCCCTTGCCGCGCTGCGCGATTGCCGCTACTTGCCATTACCTCGATACTGCAAAACGACCCGAGAGTCTTTCGCCGAAGGCATCAATGCGGTATACGTACATGCCAGTACGGAGGGAGTGGGTCTCCAGGCGCATGCTGTTTTTGCCGGGCACAAGGCGTATGTTTCGTTCCAGGACTTGCTTGCCTACGAGATCGTACACACTTATCAAGGCTTGATCATACCCGGGCGATTCCAACTGAATGTCGGTAAACACGTTGCACGGATTGGGCATGTTGGGCAGCAATTGGAAACTGGGCCTTGCAATTTGCTGAGCATTGAGGGGGTCGGCCACCTCAATACGGTAACCTTGAACGGGAAGCGGAAAAGTTGTGGCACCTAAAAATGGTATGGTACCATAAATTATGATGACAATGTTCAATTCAAAAGTTCCCGCCTCCAGTGGGATTCCGGCAATTACGCCACAACCCGTAGCACCTCCCGGAAAAGTACAATCGGTAACCAATAGATTCTGACATGTGTAGGACAGCCCAGTAGGCAAACCCTCAATCAATGCAATGGAGGCAGAGTCGATGGTTGCCAAAGCCAGCGCAGCATCAATAAAAGCACCATTGCTGGGTACCTTCACATCAATTTGCTGGGTATACAACATATTGATCTGCGCGGGAGCAAAATTGACAATGGTATCAGGGCTTACGCCAAAAGGCTGTTCGCCAAAGTCAGTCATGGGCTGACACTGACCATATACCAAGGCAGCAAAAAAAACAGAAAAGGCTAAAGTAAATATTTGCTTCATAGACAGCTACTTTGTGGAAAGTTTACTCATTGCCGCCCAGCTCTCTTTCAATTTCATCCATCATCACCAAATCGATGGCTTCATTGCGTGTGGGTGTGATATTGAAAACAGAGGACAACTGTGATATGTTGACGAGCTTTTCCACCGTAGGTTGCAAACAACAAATGGCAAATGTTCCCTTGTTGTCCTTACACAGGCGATTGCCTGTAAGCAATGCACTCAACCCGCTGGAGTCACAATACCTTGACTGCTCCATATCAACAATAATATTTCGCACTCCGCTTTTGATAAGGTACAGTATTTCCGATTTCAAATCAGGGGCACTGAGTGAATCCAATTTTTCAACCTGTGATACAATCACAGCGTATTTTTCGTCGTTTTCGATGCTAAACTTCATGGAGTTGTTACACTATTTATGGCCAAATATAAATATTTAACTTTTGCGTTCAATTTTTCCTGCCAAAAGGTATAGAACTGCCATGCGGATGGCCACACCATTTTCGACCTGTTGCAGTATGATGCTGTGGCCGCTGTCGGCTACATCACTGGAAATCTCTACACCGCGGTTGATCGGACCTGGGTGCATCACAACAATCTCTTTGTTGAGCGCTTGCAATCGCCTCATGTCAATACCAAACAGCATGGTGTACTCCCTCAAGGAAGGGAAGTATGCCAGATCTTGGCGCTCAAGTTGTATACGCAGCACGTTGGCCACATCACACCACTGCAAGGCTTCTTCAACACGGTGGCTCACCTGCACACCCAGTGAACTTATATATTTGGGAATGAGTGTTGTTGGTCCGCACACCATCACTTCAGCACCGAGTTTTTGCAAGGCATAAATATTGCTCAGGGCCACCCTCGAGTGTAAGATGTCACCGATGATTACCACCCGCTTACCCGCTACCGATCCCAACTTTTCCCTTATGCTAAAAGCATCGAGCAAAGCCTGGGTAGGATGTTCGTGGGTACCGTCGCCTGCGTTGATGATGGTGGCATCCACATGCTGTGACAAAAAATGGGGAGCTCCGGGCTTGGGATGCCGCATCACCACCATGTCGACCTTCATGGACAGGATGTTATTCACGGTATCAATCAAGGTTTCCCCTTTGCTCACAGAGCTCGAGCTGCTCGCAAAATTGATCACATCGGCACTCAATCTTTTTTCGGCAAGCTCGAAGCTGAGCTTTGTGCGTGTGCTGTTTTCAAAAAAGAGATTTGCTATGGTGATATCCCGCAGGGAAGGCACCTTCTTTATTGGGCGGTTGAGTATCTCCTTAAAATTGTCGGCTGTGGTAAATATGGTATCTATATCAGCCTTGCTGAGGTCCTTGATGCCTAAAAGGTGCGGAACGGACAGGCTGCTCATGGGTTCTTTTCAGTTGAATACAAATTGACTCGATCAAGGCCTTCCGTTTCAACCCAATCTACTGATACGCGCTCGCTTGAAATGCTGTCAACCGTTCGCCCCACATAATCGGGTTGTACCGGTAGGTGGCGGCTAAAGCGGCGGTCGATCAACACAAGCAGCTCCACCCTTCTGGGGCGCCCGAATGCGAGCAAAGCATCGAGTCCTGCCCTGATACTTCGGCCCGTATACAGCACATCATCGATTAATACCACGTTGAGATCTTCAATCTCAAAATCTATTTGTGTTTCATTCGCAAGGAGTGGCTCTGCCTTTCGGCGAAAATCGTCCCGGTGAAAGGTAATATCGAGTGTTCCGTAACGTATATTGGAGAGCCCTGTAAGTTGATCAAGGCGGGCCACAATGCGGTTGGCCAAATAAATGCCACGTGGCTGCAAGCCTATAATCGCGGTTCGGGAAAAATCACCGTGGTTCTCAATCAACTGATGACAGAGTCGGGTGATCGTGATTGAAAGCTGAGTGCTGTTGAGTACCTCTACGGGATGCATCTTGGTGGGCAAAGATAAAAACTAATCAGGCTGTGCAAAGGCCCTGAATGGCTGAAAGGAAAAATCAGCAGCCAGACCTACCCCAGACCTGAAAACAAGAAATCATGGCAGTGTAACTGCATTTCACAGATCTCATTACAGGAGAAAAAAAAGCGCCCTCGCGGGCGCTTTTTAATGATTTCACAACGAATACCTTAGGCCGTAGCCAATTCGGCAATAATCAAATCGGCAAGCTCTGTACCAATTCTATCTTGGGCCTCGACAGTGGCGGCTCCTACGTGCGGGGTGAGTGCTACTTTAGGGTGCTTGAGCAGGTCTTCGCGTGGGGTGGGCTCATTCTCGAACACATCCAGAGCAACGCCAGCCACATGACCACTTTCAAGAGCGGCAATCAAGGCATCCTCGTCGATTACGCCTCCGCGGGCTGCATTTACCAAGAGTACGCCTTTTTTCATTTTACCGAGCTCTTCGGCGCCTATTATGGCACTGCCATCTTTCTGCTTGGGCACATGGATGCTGATGGCATCACTGCGCTGGATCAATACTTCCATTGGCACTTTTTCAACGTCTACTTCTACCAGTCCAAATCCTTCTATAGTAAACCGCACTTTGGTGTTCACATCATAGATGTCAGAACACATCACCTTCATGCCGCAGCCCAATGCATACTGAGCGAGCGTTTGCCCTATACGGCCAAAACCGATTATACCCAATGTTTTCCCCCGTAGCTCAGTGCCTTTACCATACTTCTTTTTCAGAGCACCGAAATCACTTGCTCCTTTGACTGGCATATTGCGTTCGCTGTCATATGTTTGCCTTGCAAGGCTAAACATTTGACCCATCACAAGCTCCGCCACCGATTGTGAGCTCGAGGCCGGTGTATTGTTTACTGCAATTCCTTTTTCGCGGGCATAGGCCACATCAATGTTGTCCATACCTACCCCACCCCTGCCAATGAAACGCAGCCCCGGACAGGCATCAATCAAGGCTTGGCGTACGGTGGTGGCACTGCGTACCAACAAGGCCACAACGTCATTGCTATTGATGTAATCAGCCAGTTGTTCCTGAGGTACCGCCGTTGTGATTACAGTAAATCCTGCTTGTTCTAGTTTTTCTTTTCCGGAAGGGGATATTCCGTCATTCGCGAGTATGTTCATCTCTTCAATTGTTTGTTGTTGTTTATGCAGTTCTCTCCAATTCCTTCATCACATCCACCAGCACCTGCACACTTTCAATGGGTAATGCATTGTACATAGAGGCGCGGTACCCTCCTACCGAACGGTGGCCTTTGATGCCGCTGATGCGCGCATCATTCCACAATTTGTCAAAACGCTCCTTGTAGCCTGCTTCATCCTTCAAAACGAATGTGGCGTTCATGGTGCTGCGGTCTTCCACAGCGGTAGTTCCTTCGAAGAGGGGGTTACGGTCTATTTCCTTGTACAGCAGGGCAGCTTTGGCCTCGTTGCGTTTGGCCATTTCCTCCAGTCCGCCTAAGCTCTTCATCCAGCGGAGGGTCAGCATGGAGGTATACACAGCGAATACGGGCGGCGTATTGTACATGCTTTCTTTGGCGTCCTGCTTGGCAAGGTCGAGCATAGAAGGTATGTTCCGGTTGGTCTTGCCCAGCTTATCCTTGTTTACAATATATACGGTGGTACCGGCAGGCCCCATGTTCTTTTGCGCGCCGGCGTAGATCAAGTCAAATTTTGAAACATCAACGGGCTTGCTGAAGATATCACTCGACATATCAGTGAGCACAGGGACTTTGCTTTCCGGAAATTGCTTGTACTGCGTGCCGAAAATGGTATTGTTGCTCGTAAGGTGGAGGTAGTCTACGTCATCAGGCACGGTATACCCCTTGGGTATGTAGCTGTAATTTTTGTCTTTGCTGGAGGCTATCACGTTGACAGCGCCGAGCAAGGCCGCCTCTTTGGCAGCACCACTTGCCCAGGTACCTGTATCCACATAGGCGGCTTTGCCATTTTCATTTTTCATAAAATTGATAGCCGACATGTAGAAACCGAGGCTGGCACCCCCTTGCAGAAACAAAACGGCATAGTTATCAGGAACTTTTAGTAAGCTACGAACCAGATCGCAGGCTTCTTCCATGATGGCGACGAACTCTTTGCTGCGGTGCGATATTTCGATGAGGGAAAGACCGATGCCATCGAGCTCGCGCACACTTTCAGAGGCTTGGGCGATAACTTCGGGGGGGAGTATGCAGGGACCTGCACTGTAATTATGTACTTTTGACATGATTTTGAAGCATTTAAGGCTATATCTTGCTAAGCCGCTGCGAAATTAAGTCTTATTTCGCTAAGCACAAGGATGTGTGTGTAAGCTCTGGGTTAAGGCTTCAAAAAAATTAAGAAACCTTTGTTGCTCAATTGTCCGTCAAGGGCGTTTTTGTACTACGCATCTTATTGAGATCGGGTTTGGCCGGGAAGTTGAATTGTGCCTTGCCCTCTTCTGATTTGGGTCGGCTCATGTCCACATTTTCCACATAATTCCATGTGCCGTCTTTGAAAACGTACCCATTGTGCGCGTCGCCGGGAGCATAAAAAGCGTAATTGCCTGGTCGGTGGCCAGGCAAGGGTTGGAGTTCTTCAAAAACTACCATAGACCTGCCGGGCAAGTAGCTGAGGGTAAACTTGGCATCCTTGGCATACTCGAATACCCTCCTGCTGCGGGGCACCTTTTCATTAGGATGCTGTAACAGCGGTTTCCCGAAATGAGGGTTTCCTTTGGCATCAAACCACAAGACATCCATGACTTTTTTGTTGCTCAATGCATTGTGACCATCCCAACCAAGCAGCAGATAGTGTACTTCACCTTTGTGCTTCATGGCCTCTACAGTATAATACAGTGCTCCATACCATTGATCGCCTTTGAGCTGTCGCGACTCATCCGCATCCGAGGCGCTTACACCTGAGCTGAGATGAATGGACTCTCCTGTTTCTTTCCAAATCACTGCATGGTAGTGTTGCCTGCCATCCAGTTTGGGTACATTCCAGTTGAAAAGTCTAAATGCACCATCACTCGATTGCTGCTGCCCTACATTGACCCAATCCGGAAAAAGCTGGTTGTAAAAAGTTTGCTCCTTGCAAATTTCAAGAATCAGCTGAGCCATGCTTTCAGCTGATTCCATTCGCTCTGCGTCACTTGGTGCATTGCCAACTGCTTTTTGCAGCAGCGTAACTTGAGCAATGGCATTTTGACCAAAGTCTTCGTCGCCAATGCTTGACTGTGCAAATATTGATTTTGCAAACATGCACAGTACTAAGGGTAAAATCAGCTGGCGCAATACCATGACCTCAAAACGCAATTGTGATCCTCAAATTGCTGAAACATTCGCTTAGAGGTGCATAAACTCTTTCTTTCTAATGAGGGCCTCCTCACTTTCACGGAAATCGGGATCGTCCACGCAACAATCTACCGGACACACAGCGGCACATTGGGGTTCATCGTGAAATCCTACACACTCTGTACATTTATCAGTAACAATGTAATATACGTCCATGCTCACAGGTTCTTGCTCGAGCTCCGACTCGTAGCTGTTGCCCATGGGGGTTGTTACATTCCCTTTCAAGTCGGTGCCATCGGCAAGGCGCCACTCCACACCCCCTTCATAAATGGCGTTGTTGGGACACTCCGGTTCACATGCACCGCAATTGATGCACTCATCAGTAATCATGATAGCCATGGCTGATTGTCTTTGTTAGGTTCTTCGTTTATTTGTGCAAATATAATCGCACACCCCGCGAAATTGTTTCCTTATACATGTCTATTTCCGATAAAATCGTCTCAACCAACTGGGTAGTTGATCTGGTAGCCATTGGCAAGGAGCTTAAAGCCTTGGCACACAACCAAGGCAGGCCGCATGAAGTTGATGACAAGGAGAACGCATTCTCCACTGTGATGCAACAGGCATGTGCCGAAAATCCTTGGTTTACTCTTGAAAACATACGCAGTGCTCTCAATGGCCTCGCCCATATGCTGCGCGAAGCATCGGTACAGCTTTGGGCCGAGCAAAATGGCCATTTGCCGAAAAGGTATACAGGAAAGCGTGTGGGCATCATTGCCGCGGGCAATATTCCCATGGTGGCCTTTCACGACATCTTGTGTACCCTCGTGGTGGGTCACACCGCTGTGGTAAAGCTCAGTGCACAAGATCAACGGCTTTTGCCAGCGCTATTTGCCTTGCTGGAGGAGCAACTTCATACCCATTTTGAAATTGAATGGGTCGATGGGCGCTTGCCTGAGATCCATGCCATGATCGCCACTGGCAGCAACAACACAGCGCGCTATTTTGAGTACTATTTCGGGAAGTATCCCAATATTATCCGAAAAAACCGCAATGCCGTAGCCATTATAGATGGTTCCGAAACCAAGGAGCAATTGGAGCTTTTGGGGCGCGATATATTTAGCTATTTCGGTTTGGGCTGCCGCAATGTGGCGAAGCTGTATGTGCATGATGACTTCAAACTGGAACACCTTTTTGAGGCCATTTACCCCCATCACGACATTGTGAATCATCACAAGTATGCCAACAATTACGATTACTACAAGGCGCTTTGGCTCATGAACAGAGAGGAATTGCTCGACAACAATTTTCTGCTCTTGCGCCCGAGTGAAGCCTTGGCCAGTCCCGTGGGTGTGCTCTACTATGAGCGCTTCAATGACAAGGCCGCTTTACGGCAAAAATTGCACGAGCTCAACGATCAAATCCAGTGTATCGTATCAGTGCAAGATGTGCCTTTCGGCAAAAGCCAAGAACCTGAACTATGGGATTATGCCGATGGTGTAGACACCATGAAGTTTTTGCGGCAGCTCTAATCCCGACCATTAAAAGTACGGATTTACCAAAGCAAAATTCCAAAAAGAAGAAAAAGCAATATGAATCATCCCCTTGCCCCTTATATCAAAGCACTCCCGAAGGCTGAATTACACCTGCATATTGAGGGCAGCTTTGAACCCGAATTGATGTTTGAAATTGCCCGCCGAAATGGTATTGCCCTGCAATATGGCAGTGTTGAAGAGCTGCGCGAAGCATACCAATTCAATAACTTACAAGAGTTTCTGGATATTTACTATGCCGGAGCAGGCGTATTGCTGCACGAGGTCGACTTCTATGACCTTACCATGGCCTACCTGCGCAAGGTGGCTTCCGAAAATGTGCGTCATGTGGAGATTTTCTTCGACCCACAAGCCCACACCCACCGCGGCATTGCTTTCGAAACGGTCATCAAGGGTATATTGCGTGGGCTGGGTGATGGAAGCAAGGAGCTTGGCGTGAGCAGCTACCTCATCATGAGTTTTCTGAGGCACCTCAGTGAGGACGATGCCTTCGCAACGCTCGCTCAAGCTGAACCTTGGCGGGAGCACATCATCGGCGTAGGTCTCGACTCAAGTGAGCTGGGCAACCCTCCTTCCAAGTTCGAACGCGTTTTTGCAGCAGCGCGTGCTCAGGGCTACCTCCTCATGGCGCATGCCGGCGAAGAAGGACCGGCCACTTATATACGTGAGGCGCTCGACCTGCTGCGCGTTGACCGCATTGACCACGGCAACCGCTGCCTCGAAGATGCAGCTTTGGTTGAAGCATTGGCTGCTCGCCAAATAGCACTGACGCTTTGCCCATTGAGCAATGAAAAGCTACAGGTTTGTCCCGATTTGCGGAAGCATCCCACCCGCGAGCTTATGGAGCGCGGTGTATTGGCAACCATCCACAGCGATGATCCCGCTTATTTTGGAGGATATATGAATGCAAATTATTTGGCCCTTGCCGCAGCACTTGACCTCAACAAATCTGAATTGGCACAACTCAGCATCAATGCCTTCAAGGCTTCATTTCTCCCGGATGAAGATAAACAGCGGCACATCAACGAAGTACTCAGCCACCTTTCAGATGCTGAATAGTAAAAAGATATTTCATCAGCGCATGGTCACGGTAAATGGCAAACCCACCTCAACCTGATCCCATCGTAAGAATATTGTACCGTTGTTTTTACCCGTTTATTCAATGCTGTAGGTGAGGCGCTGCACAGGAGCATCGAGTGTATTGGGCTTCACCTCAAGCCGCGCCACATCAAGGCTTTCATCATAGTCTTCGGCAAGATGCTGGTCATAATTTTCATTGAGAATGATTGTCCACATTTCCTCGCCTGGAATGGTAAACAGGGCATATGTGCCTTCGGCAATGCGCTCACCCGCTACGATCACTTCCCTTCCGAAATGCACAGCAGTAGCCCAATGCGAACCACTCACCCACACCTGATTGTAACTCACCAAGCCGTTCCACAATACACGGCCCCGCTTACCTGGTGAACCATAATTGATAGCAATTTCTGCCCCGTTGATCATGGTTCGGGCATCACGGCGGGCACTGCCCTTAAATGAATCGTCGGTGATGAAGCCTGCATTCACACTGTCCGCGTATCCCGCTTTTAAAAGGGTATGTTCCTCCTCGAGACTTCTTATCCTTTCAGCATCCTCAGGCGCTCCAAAGCTTGGCTCATTGACTACTTCTTGCACAGGCTGTACAGGAGTGCACGCTACAGTGAGGCAGACAAATGTTGCAATTATCAGGTTGTAATTTTTCATGGCAATCAGTTTAAATTAAAGCACAATCAAGTACATACTCAGCTTGCCCGTAACCGAATGAAAACAAATCACAGGCAATCAAATAAGTTCAATCTTGCTCAAAAATAAGCATTTAAGAAATCATGAGAAGCTGAAAACCACCAAAACCGCAAGATTTCGTTAAAACTTTTGCTAAATAAAACCTGAACAGCCCATTCATATGCTCGTGAATTGGACAAGGCGGGGCATGCTGCCTTGCAAATTTCCTATTTTTTCAAGTTGTCGAGCAAACGAAGGTAGCGCGTGGTTCCCGAACCCGGCACAAAGCGCCTTGCCAGATTGATGCGCAGGTTGCCCGTTTCCATTTCATAGCGCCTACTCTCGAGCGAACTGCTAAGCCTGAGTGAATTGTTTATATACGACAATCCAATAAACCATTGAGGGCTGTTGTAACCTACCACCGCCCGAGACATCACATTGGGGTACAAGCCAATATTTTCGTCTAAAAGTCCCACTTTGTATTCGCTGACCCAGCCTACAGAAGGGTTTATGCTCAAGTGTGCAGTAAAAAACCAAGTACTTTTGTAGACGAATGTATGCGCATAGCCTGCACTTGGGCCAAACTCAAAGAAGGTCATTTTCCGGATGTCCAGATCGTCGAATATTCCTGACGGATACGTCAAAATAGGTACAAGAGAGCTGTCACCTCTTGCCAAACCCGAATAAATTTCAAACCCAACGATAAAACTACCCGCTGATCGTTTTTGCCACTCATTTTGCACAAATGAAGCACGGTAGGAAAACCGTTCGCTATTGAAGACATAAGAAGCCGCCAATCCAAACTGTCTCAAAAAGATGTCGGGGCGCAGTATATAGGGTTGGGCAAGTTCGGGATCATTGATCACATTGCGTGTATTGCGCAAATAAAGCCCGCTGTAAAATTGACCATAGGTGTCAAGAATAAACCTCCGGCCATAAATGTGCGACTGTAAATCGAGCCAACGGGTATCGCCGCGTCCAATGTCTGGATTCAAGAAGCTGAAACCGTATGCCAGGTTCAAGGTGAAATTGCCATAAGTAGCTCCTACTCCCATGTTGAGCGTGGTATTGGGCCGGTACTGCAGCTCTGCTCCTACTGCCCTATCCACCAAATCAAGCCGGGTGTACTTCTGTGAAAAGTAGTACCGCCCCGTTAAAAACTTAGCATACGAGATAACATACGTAGAGTCATGGCTTTCATCGAGGATATGCTGCAATAAATTCTGTTGAGCATTGACTTCCACAGCTACAAATTGTAGGAGTGCGATCAGTACACTACCAGGCAGAAGTTTGTAGCAGTGGTGCCACATAAAGTGTCGATTAACTTGAATCGAGGGAGGAAGCCTATTGTTGACCTTTCAACTATCTGTTGGCGCTCCCCACCTGCAGACCTATTACATAAGCCAGCCGAACAACGATGGTTTCCACGTTGGTATTGAAACGGTGCTGTTCCCAGCGCGCGCCTATATCAATTCGGTGGTTGGCCACGCCAATACCGCCTGCATAGGAGAAGGCAGTTTCATTGCGGTTGCCCTGAACAAGTGAAGTTGCCCCGAGCTGTGCACCGATGTATGTTGATCCTAACAGGCGCATTCTTGCTCCGGCACGGTAAGGAATCAAGGCAATGGCATCATTGGAACCCGCACCAAAATGACGGTTGTAGCCTACATGACCCAAAAGAAAAAATCGGAAAGCGATTGGTATCGCGAGTTGCGCTGAACCTCCAATGGCCATGTTGTGGGTGTTGTTGAAATTATTCAGAGGAAAGGCTACTTCAGGACCGGCGTTGATATGCACATTTCTGTAGTCTCTGCCCCGCTGGGCTGAAGCCTCGTAAATGCTTCCGCAAATAAACATAGCGGACAGGACTGCAACAAGGGTAAAGGATCTCATGATTTTTAGTGTTGGTTGTAGACAAATGTGAGGAAAAAACTGCGATAAGTATCAAAAGAACCAAAGAAGTTCTTACCCTTCAATACTTTCAAATCTGAAGCCCTCCCGCTCATTTGTCATCTTTGGGCTTGGACGGCTGCCGGGGCTGGTCAGCATCCTGCTGGGTTTCTTCACCTTTTAAGTAGTTCGGAAGGTTCATACCCGCCATATTGAACATATCTTGCAGCGGCGGAACCGATTGATACAGGCCTGATATAAAATTGCTTGTAGCAGTTTTACCATCTTTACTTCCACCGCCTGCACTGTCCCAAACGGTAACTTTATCGATTTTGATGTTTTGAATGGCTTCTGATTGCAGCCTCACCAATTCGGTGAGCTTGTCGGCAATCATGATCATCACAGCATCTTTTGAATTCTCTCCGGCAGCGGCCACCAACTGACGGAAACCTTCCGCTTGCTTGCTCAGGATTTCGTAATTTCCATTGGCCTCGGCCTGCATTTTCAGGAATATGGCATCGGCCTCTCCTTTTGCCTTGCGGCGAATCATTTCCGCTTCGGCTTCGGCGTCTATTTCGACCTTCATTTTGTCGATTTCGGCGGGGATTACAATGTTGGCTTCCTGTGTGGCCTTGTCGCGCAGGGCCCTCGCCTCTTCTGCAATACGTTGTGCAGCATACGCCTCTTCGAGTGCACGCGCTTCCTTAACCTTCTCGGCCGCTACGGCGATTCGGTTCGCCTCTGCTTCTGCCTCCCGACGGGCAGCATCGGATCGTGCTATATCGATCAAGGCGGTGTTCTCCCCCTCTACAGAGCGGGCGTTGGCATCGGCCATTTTGACGCGTTCGAGCCTTTGGGCTTCGGCTTCCCCTACTTTGGCAGCTGCTTCAGCGTCGGCAGTTTTGATGCGCTCCTCGCGGTTGGCATCGGCTTCTCCAATTTTTGCTTGAGCCAAAAGGGCAGCTACGCGTGAGCGCTCATCCTGTACTGCATCCGCCTCACCGATCGAACCATCCCTGGTTTTTTCAGCCACGCTGCGGCGGGCGTCGTTGATGGCTTTGGCAGCAGCCTCCTTACCCAGTGCTTCAATGTATCCCGATTCATCCTTGATGTCGGTCACGTTCACGTTGATGAGCTTCAAGCCAATCTTCTTGAGCTCAGCTTCCACATTGGATGCTACGTTGCTGAGGAATTTATCGCGGTTGTTGTTGATTTCCTCAATGTCCATGGTCGCCACCACAAGGCGCAGCTGTCCGAATATGATGTCCTTGGCAAGGTCATGTACTGCCTGATGGCCCAAGCCGAGCAAGCGCTCAGCAGCATTCATCATCACCTCAGGCTCGGTGGTTACACCCACGGTGAACCGGGATGGTACATCGACCCTGATATTTTGCCGTGAGAGCGCATTGCTGAGCAGCACCTCAATGCTGATGGGCGTGAGGTCGAGAAAAGCATAATCCTGAATGATAGGCCATATAAATGCAGCACCTCCGTGTATACACTTGGCCGAGCGGCTTCCATCCACACCTTTGCCTACCTTTCCGTACACCACGAGGATGCGGTCAGATGGGCAACGCTTGTAGCGCTTGAACAGCGAAAAAACGAGTATAAACAGAAATAGAATAGCGGCCGCAATGGCCAGCACAAAAAAGCCTGAAGAGTTCATCTGGTTTTGGTGATATGTTTTGAAACTAATAGAATGTGGCCATCAACAATGTCGTGCACCTGTACCATGGTGCCACGGGGCAAAGGCTCCTCGTCGCGTGTGAGCGCATCGAGCTCCTTCACGCTGCCTTGCACACTCATCTGCACCTTGCCAAGTCCATTTCCCGAAGAGGGGATGGGCAAGTACACCTCAGCCATACGGCCCAGCGTGTTTTTCATACGAAAACTCCCATCCTCTACAAGCCTGCTTAAGAAATAAAATGTCAAGGCCATGGCAGTCATCATGGCAGCGCCACTTACAAATGAGATAAGCAAGGTATAGGTTTCGCTCAAGCCACTGTGGATGCACCCAATGCCCACCCAACCAAAAATGGTGAAAAATCCGATCAGGTTTTTAAATGTGAAGAATTGCACACCTGCTCCCCCATCCAATTCAACAGCAGCATCCACATCGCCTTCGAAAGCGCCATCACCACCTATAAATGTAGTGATCAAAAGGATGAATAAAATCAAGGTCGAAGGCATGGCCAATGCCCAGAAAATCTGTTCGTAGAGAATTTTGTCAGCCCACCAGGTGGCGATGTCAAGCAAATACATGGTTCGTGTGTTATCCTCTCATGTTGTGCGGCTAAAATAATGGAAAATTTAGGGTGCCAAACTTTTCATCACAACATTTTTTAGCAATTCACTGACAAGGGAAGCGTTGGTTTAATGAATACCAAGTGATACATTGCGCAATTCAAATGCACAAGCACATATGAAGACAGCACTGAAAAACAATATGATATACAGAAAACTTGCGACTTACGCCATTGTGACATGCCTGCTAAGCACCAACTTATCCGCCCAAAATGGCGATGACTCAGATGACAAAGAGGGAAAAGACTCCGGCAAAAAAGCGAGAGGTTACAGCGCTGTAGTTACCGACAAAACGGAAACCCAAGAGGGCTTTTTCACCGTCCACAAAACCGACAACAAATACTATTTCGAGATCAGCAAGGACATGCTTGAAAAGGAAATTCTTGTTGTAAGCCGCATTTCAGGGCATGTAAAAAACCTCAACTTTGGCGGAGCGGGCATGAAATCGAGGCCTCAGCAAGTTGTGAGGTGGCAAGAGCACGATGGCCACTTGCTGCTGCGCTCTGTAAGCTACAACAGTGTGGCCAGCAATGAGGACCCTATTTACGAAAGTGTGCGCAACAACAATTTTGAACCCATCATTGAGCGCTTTAAAATTACGGCCTACAACCCAGATTCTACGGCAGTGGTCATTGATGTCAGCGGCTTTTTTGCAAGTGATGTGCCCATGCTTGGGCCGCTTTCCGAATCGCAAAGGAAAGATTTTGAGGTCAAAGGCTTTGAAAAATCCCGCAGCTACATACAGCGCATCAAGACCTTTCCGGAAAATGTAGAAGTACGCCATGTACTCACTTACAAGGGCACCAAACTCCCTGACAACCAGAACAGCCAAACCTTGAGCATTGAAATGAACCAGAGTTTCATCCTCTTGCCGGAAGAACCATGGAAACCACGGTATTACGACGACCGGGTGGGCTACTTCAGCCTGCGCCAAATAGACTACAGTGACGTAAGCCACAGCGCCAAAACCAAGAGATACATCACCCGATGGCGCCTCGATCCTGTAGATATGGAAGCCTACAAGCGTGGCGAATTGGTCGAGCCAAAAAAACCCATTGTGTACTACATCGATCCTGCCACGCCCGAAAAGTGGCGGCCATTCCTCAAGCAAGGGGTCGAAGATTGGCAAGTAGCCTTTGAGAAAGCAGGATTTAAAAATGCCATCATTGCGAAAGATCCACCCAGCAAAGCGGATGACCCGGACTGGAGCCCCGAGGATGTGCGCAACTCGGTGATTCGCTATGTGGCCACTGACATACAAAATGCCCAGGGTCCGCACGTACACGACCCACGCACAGGTGAAATACTTGAGAGCGACATAATTTGGTACCACAACGTAATGAGGCTGTTGCGCAATTGGCACCTCATACAAACTGCGGCTGTGAATCCGAAAGCACGCAAGGTGCAATTCGATGATGAATTGATGGGAGAGCTGATTCGCTTCGTAGCGGCGCATGAAGTAGGCCATACCCTCGGACTTCCTCACAACATGGGCTCAAGCCATGCCTATCCGGTCGACTCTTTGCGCAAAGCAGGATTTGTGCAGCGCATGGGAGTGGCTCCATCCATTATGGACTATGCCCGCTTCAATTACGTGGCACAGCCCGAGGACGAAGGTGCCGGACTTATGCCGCTCGTTGGTCCCTATGATTTGTGGAGCATTGAGTACGGCTACAGGCTCATTCCCGATGCGGCCAACCCTTATGATGAACGCGCAGTGCTCAATGGCTGGATCAAGGCCAAAGCCGGTGACCCGATATACCGATACGGACGACAACAAGGCAGGGTGGTGGATCCCACAGCCCAAACGGAGGATGTGGGCAGTGATGCAGTGTACGCCAGCGATCTTGGAATAAAAAATCTCAAGCGCATTGTACCAGAGCTCATCAATTGGACTACAGAACAAGGTGAAAATTATGATGAACTTAAAGAATTACACAAACAGGTAGCAGGCCAATTCAAGCGATACATTGGCCACGTGGGAAATTACGTGGGTGGCGTGGTAGAAATTGTAAAAACCACAGAACAAGCGGGGGAAGTGTTCAGCCCTGTAGACAAAGATTATCAACACAATGCATTGGAATTCCTCAACAATCAGGTGTTCAGCACGCCGCTATGGCTAGTCGATGAAGCATTGGTAAACCGTGCAGGCAGTGCCCATGCCTTGGAAATGGTGAATGATGTGCAAGCGTATGCGGTCGATTTGCTCTTTACCGCCGACCGCTTTCAGCGCTTGGCCGACAATGAAGCCCTCAACCCGGGTACAGCTTTCAAAGCAGCTGAGCTATTTACGCTTACGCGAAACCACATATTCAGCAGCCGCAACCAGCGCGCCAATGATCTGGATGCTTATGAACGCAACCTCCACCGCATTTATGTGGCAAAAATGGCCTCAGTCCGCAATGGCAAAGCTTACCAAAAAAGCGATGCTGCCGCCCTTGGGCATGCCAACCTTGAGTGGATAGAAGATTTTGCTCAAAAGGCTGCTCGCGGCGGAAAGAGTGCCACGACCAAGGCACATTGGACCAAATTGCAGGCGATGGCCAAGCAGGCCCAAGAAGCTGATTTCGGTTTGGTTAAAGAAAATGCACTTTCCCTTGATGACGAAATAGACAAAGGGTGCTGGCATTGAGCCTTATTAATTCAATGCCTTTGCAGAAAAAATAGAATGCTCAACAGTTCGCTGGCTGAATGCCCTTTTCAGCAAGCCAGGCTACCGCAGCCTCCTCACTGTTTACAATGGTGTAAGGCACAGGTTGCTTTTGCAAACCGAAAATGATGTTGAGCACTCCGCGTATCATGGAGTTGGGAATAATGTAGGCTGTGCCGGCACATTGATTTTTCATCATATCCCAATTGCTCTTTAGCCAATCGGCCTGTTGCTGTACATGCCTTGGTTGCGGCAAGGAGGCTCTGCTCCCATCGAAAACGATGCCGATCGTATCTCCTTTGGAGTAGCACGACTTGACCTCATCGAGGTAGGCTGTGAAATTTTCATCAGTACTCTTTACACCCGTGAAACGCACAAAAACCAAAGGTTGTGCATCACTTTCAATGGTGGCATATGGTGTTGCAGTCATATTGCTTATAAAAACGTAATTTGCGTGCCGAAGGTAAGTAAACCAGGTGCTTCCCAAGTTAAATGAGAAATTTGTCTGCACTATGGCAGTACGAATATATTCTGCCAGTGGACACATAAATACATTGAAACACCGACAAATGAAACTGTACACATACCGAAGCTATCCCGCGATGCTCATCCTATTTTGCTCCATTTTGGCGAAAGCCGAGCAACATCCGGGCAGCGAAACTGCCATAAACGCAATCCAGATGCAAACCGAATATACCGACCATTTAATGGCCAGCCGTTACGCCACGTACAATGAATGGGCCAACAAAGCCATGGCCGCCTGGCTTTCAGAAGCAAGCAATGCGGAGATGGACATGGACATTGAGTCGAGCTTCAAAAGCCTGCGCAGTACTGCG
Source organism: Cryomorphaceae bacterium (assembly GCA_036751905.1). Lineage (GTDB taxonomy): Bacteria > Bacteroidota > Bacteroidia > Flavobacteriales_D > Cryomorphaceae > T3Sed10-241. Next base: position 6,768 of record DAIOTP010000027.1, on the reverse strand, counting down.
CTCCACATTTGGAGCGCTGAATACCTGTGGTTGCAAGTACTGAAGGATGAACCTTACGACGACAATCCTACAAAAAGTTTTGACGGAAGTACAGCCGAACTCATCGCCGGATGGTTGGCCACTTCGGCCGCCTTTAAAGATTATGTGGACAAGCTTAAGCCCGCAGACCTTGAATCAACGCGCGGCGATGATCCTGACAAAGCCTTGCGCGTGGACGATATTATACAGCACTGCATGAACCACAGCACCTACCACCGGGGGCAGCTCATTACCATGGGCAGGCAAGCAGGCTTGGCCGATCCGCCCCGCACTGATTTTATCTATTTTGTGAGACAACGTTAAAAACCTTACTCCGGCCTGTATTCGAGTGCGCCAAGTGGTCGTGGTACATTGTAAGGCGTGCCAAAAAGATCCGTTGTCGGAAGGTTTGTTGCATTCAATCCTTTTCCACGAACGAAAGCATCTTCTCTCAACAAGAAATTGCCTGCGGCGAAATTGACGAAACCAGGCTGGTTGTTCACCCAAATGGAATCCTGAAAAAGGTTGTCCTGCTCAGCCGCTAGTATCACATCCACATCGGCACGGATGAGGCAATGACTCAATTTTAAATCGACCTCTGCATTGTCGCGGTCAAAATCTAACCCAAACTCATTGAAGCCATTGCCGTGAATGATACAGTTTCTAAATCGGCTTGGCAATATGGTACCAACCCCCACCGTGTTGTCGTCAATGCGGTATAGGTTGGTCAAAAACACAGCGGGACTTTGGCGTATGCTCAAATTCCAGTTGTTGGCAAATGTGCAGTGGTCAAATCGGTATTGACCTGCGCCTTGCGTTACAAGGACGTGCTGCCCTGCCCTGCTCAACACTATGTTGCTGGCATCGACCCTGTAGTTGCGCACAAGCATGGATGCGATGCTGTTGTTGCGCACCATCACGTTTTTCAAGATCAGGGCATTGGTGCTCAACTGATCGCTGGCATTTCCAAAAGGCAATGGCTCTACCTGCAACCCAATGAAATTGTTTTTGATCAATACATTTTCAAAGGTATTGTCCTGACTGCCTTCATTGATCCAAATACGGTCCCACTGACCAGGCTGCTCGGAATAAAATGGTTCTAACCTATCACCTTGGAATACAATGGGCTGGTCAAGGGTGCCTGATGCGGTGATGTTGCCTTCCGGCAAAATCCAAAGACCCCCTCCCTGATGGAAAAACACCTGTGTACCAGGCTGTACGTTGAGTCTTTGACCATTGCCTATCACGAGATAGTTTCTCACCACAATGGGCCGGTCAGGAGTCCAATTGATGGTGCCGGTCTCCTCACTGATGAAGTAATAAGGTGGAAGGCCCGGCTCACGAACCACCACATCCCCGGCCCTGGGGTAAAAAATGGCATCCCAACCCCATGCCACAAGCGGCAGCCTTTGCTCCGCGGCATCCAGGGTAAAGCGTATCGCCCCATCCACGAAGGGATAAAGCTCATTCACTCCTGGCTCTATTGTTACCTCTACGAAGATGAACAAGCTATCATTGCCACGGATTTCAACATCTGTGAATCCAATGCCAGGCAGCCCGTCCACATTGAGCCTGAACGAGTCGTTTGGGTCATTTTCAAGATCAATGCGCTGTATACGAACGGCATCACGGCTTCGGTTGTATACTTTCAGCACACGTGTGGCTGAGCCAATGGTGGTGAATATGGTGTCGAATGTGAGGGTGTCTACAGAGAAGCTGAGTCTGAAATCAGGCGAGGTTGTGAAATCATCATCTTTGCAACTGCTGAGCATTGCCACCACAGATGCAAAAAATAAAAACGAGTAAATTTGAATAGAGAACCTGTTTTGCACCCCGATAAAACTGAAAATGGGTGCAAATATTGCAAATACTTTCGGTAGAGCACTTCCCTAAAATGGCCTGAAACAAACGAAAGTCATGAATCGGATGAAAATATTGCAAGATGCTTTTCGATATCAGCCAGAAAAGCTTACCTTTGCCGCCCAATTAGCATTTAGGTCATGAAAAAAGACATTCACCCAGAAGATTACAGGCTCGTCGTATTTAAGGATATGTCGAATGAATACAGCTTTATGAGCAGGTCAACTGCAGGCAGCAGCGAAACCGTTCAGTGGGAAGATGGAAAAGAATATCCATTGATAAAACTTGAAATTTCTCACACCTCGCATCCATACTTTACAGGCAAAATGCAATTTGTGGATACAGCAGGCCGCGTTGACAAATTTCGCAAGCGTTACGCCAAGTTCGACAAGAAGTAAATTACCACTTGAATATATTTTAAGACCCTTCCATCGTGAAGGGTTTTTTCGTTGCTTACTTTAGGTCCTTCAATACATATACACGATGAGCTCCCCATGTGCGCACAAGTCCTAAAGAAAAAAAGATTACCTTTTGTGTATCTTCACCTCCATAAATCAGCGCCATGTATTTTGCACTCATTGATTTGAATTTTACCTCGTTGCTCCCGCTTACATTCAGCAGGCCCGTGTCATTTTTGCGCATTGGTGCCGATCGGATTATTGATAAATGGACCGACGCCCTGGGTGAACGCCCGCATATTTTCACTTCTGCCCACCTCCACACAATTTTCCCGCAAGGTACTGCTGATGAAGGCATCCTGATCAATTCCTCAGCACTTCCCACCGCTGCACTGACGCAGCGCATACGCCAACTGCCAAAGGGCCATATGCTGGCTTTTGAAGGTGAAATGATCGCTTACCATTGCGACCGTGATATGGCGCTTATGTTGCAGGAAGAAATCAGCCAAAAGCGCAAGCCAAAAACTGTTGATCTTACACCCCACCGCGAAGTACTCGTTGAAAGGGTGCACCTGGTGCGAAGACCTTCAGACTTGTTCGCTCTCAACGGAGAAATCCTGCAATCAGACCTCTTGCGAATTACAGGCAATACCCGGACAATCGCATTCCCAAAATATGTCACAACCTTGGGTGAACATATTTTCGTAGAAGAGGGGGCGGTGCTCAGGCCCTGTGTTTTAAATGCAGAGACAGGGCCGATCTTCATTGCCAAAGGCGCCGAAATCATGGAGGGCAGTATGGTCAGAGGCCCATTTTATTTGGGAGAGGACAGTGTGCTCAAAATGGGCAGCAAAATTTATGGGCCCACCTCCATCGGAGCGCATTGCAAAGTAGGAGGCGAAGTAAGCAACAGCATCATAGACGACTACAGCAACAAAGGCCATGATGGCTTCCTGGGCAACAGCGCAATTGGATCATGGTGCAATCTGGGGGCTGATACCAATACAAGCAATTTGAAAAACAACTACGGCACCGTGCGCGTTTGGGATTATGTTTCAGAACAAATGGCTGATACGGGCCTTCAATTTCATGGATTGGTAATGGGCGATCACAGCAAGGCTGGCATCAACACCATGTTCAATACAGGGACTGTTGTAGGCGTGTGCTGCAACATTTATGGCGGAGGTTTTCCCAAAAAATTTGTTCCCAGCTTTTCATGGGGCAGTAGCGATGGTTTCATCGACTTTGACCTGGAGAAAGCCTGCGAAATGGCTACGGCAATGATGGCACGTCGGGAAAAAATCTTCACACAGGCGGACCGGGACCTTTTCAATGCAGTATTTAATATGGAAGCACGTTGGCGAAATTGACAGGTCACAACTTTTTGGCACACGCCTTGCGCCTAAACCATATTGAAGACGATCATACATTATTTACCCGTCCTTACTGACATCTTGTCGGTAAATGCGACACGTAACACCACTATTGCATGTTTGAACCATTAGAACTTACAGATATTATAGAAACGGAAACGGAATTCATTCCCCTGATCAGTGCTGAGGATGAAGAGGCCATGAATGAAGAGGAAACTCCAAAGGAGCTGCCTATTCTGCCCATTCGCAATACGGTGCTTTTTCCGGGCGTGGTATTGCCCATTACCGTAGGACGCGACAAAAGCATCAAGCTGGTGCAAGACGCTTACAAAGGCGACCGTACCGTTGGAGTTATCAGCCAAAAACAGCAAAGTATCGAAAACCCTGATTTTGATGATCTGAATCGCATCGGTACCGTAGCCCGCATTATCCGTTTGCTCAAAATGCCGGATGGAAGTACCACGGTGATCATTCAAGGCAAAAAGCGTTTTGAAATGCTCGAACTCCTCACTGAGGAACCCTACATCAGGGCCGCAGTGAAGGAGTTTACAGAGATCAAACCCCGCGATGGGCACAAGAAATTCGAAGCCCTCGTGAGCAGCCTCAAGGACTTGGCCTTGCAGATTATCAAGCATTCACCCAATATACCCAGCGAGGCCGCTTTTGCCATCAAAAATATCGAAAGCCACAGCTTCCTCATCAATTTCATATCGAGCAATATGAATGCAGAGGTGGCTGAGAAACAGCTGCTCCTCGAAACAGCTGATTTGCGCAAGCGGGCCGAAATGGTACTCACCTACCTCACCAAGGAATTGCAGCTGCTCGAATTGAAAAATGACATTCAGAGCAAGGTCAAAACGGATATAGACCAGCAACAGCGCGAATATTTTCTTCACCAACAGATGAAAACCATTCAGGAGGAGCTGGGTGGTAATCCGCAGCAAGAACTGATCACCGATTTGCGGAAGCGGGGTGGCAAGAAGAAATGGAATGAAAAAACCGCCAAGGCCTTCAACAAAGAACTTGAAAGGCTGGAGCGCATGAATCCGCAAGGAGCTGACTATTCCGTACAGCTCAATTATGCAGAGTTGCTGCTCGAACTGCCTTGGAATGAATATTCGAAAGACAAATTTGACCTTGCGCGGGCGCAAAAAATTCTAGACCGTGACCACTACGGACTCGAAAAAGTGAAAGAACGCATCATTGAGCACCTTGCAGTACTCAAGCTCAAAGGCGATATGAAATCACCCATACTGTGCTTGTACGGCCCTCCTGGCGTGGGCAAAACCAGCTTGGGAAAATCAATGGCTGAGGCACTTGGACGCCAATACGTGCGCATGTCGCTCGGTGGACTACGCGATGAAGCAGAAATACGCGGTCACCGCAAAACTTACATTGGTGCGCTGCCTGGGCGCATATTACAAAACATCAAAAAAGCGGGAACATCCAATCCCCTGTTTGTGCTTGATGAAATAGACAAGTTGGGTCGCGATTCACACGGAGATCCTTCAAGTGCAATGCTCGAAGTGCTTGACCCTGAACAAAACAATGCCTTCTACGACAACTATGTGGAACTCGAATACGATTTGAGCAAGGTGATGTTTGTGGCCACTGCCAACAGCTTGGCCTCCATACACCCCGCCCTGCGCGACCGCATGGAAATCATCGAGGTGAATGGCTACACGGTGGAGGAAAAAATGGAAATTGCCCGGAGGCACCTGCTCCCCAAGCAGATCAAAGAAAATGGCTTGCAAAAAGAGCAAATCCGAATTGGAAAGCCTGTTTTGGAAACCATCGTAGAAGAATATACCAACGAGTCGGGTGTACGCAGCCTGGAGAAAAAAATCAGTAAATTGGTGCGCAACAGGGCCAAGCAATTGGCGATGGAGGAATCCTTCGTTCCCACCATCAACAAATCAGACTTAATCAAAATACTCGGACCATCGCATGCCAAGGACAAATACCAGGACAATGACGTGGCTGGCGTGGTGACGGGTCTTGCATGGACCCCTGTAGGCGGCGATATCCTGTTTATCGAAACCTCGCTCACCAAGGGCAAAGGCAAGCTCACCCTTACGGGAAATTTGGGCGATGTGATGAAGGAGTCAGCCATGATTGCGCTGGAATACCTCAAGTCGCACAGCGATTTGCTCAGGCTCGATCAAGAGGTCTTTGACAAATGGAACGTGCACATCCACGTTCCGGAAGGAGCTACACCAAAAGACGGCCCTTCAGCGGGTATCACCATACTCACCGCCCTGGCATCGGCATTTACCCAACGGAAGGTAAAAAAGTACCTCGCCATGACCGGCGAAATTACCCTGAGGGGTAAAGTACTGCCCGTGGGCGGCATCAAGGAAAAAATCCTTGCGGCAAAACGCGCAAACATTAAAGAGATCATTCTCAGTGCGAAAAACGAAAAGGACATCAATGAAATCAACCAAAAATACATTGAAGGCCTGACCTTTCATTATGTCAACGAAATGATTGAAGTGGTGCATGCTGCACTCACCGACCAAAAAGTGGAGAAAGCGCTCATGGTGGCTTGACCGGTCTTCTTTTTTGCAAATGATTTAACCAAAAAAACCTTCCATGACAGAGTATTTCGATCCAATAATTTTGGAGAAGCTAAAACTGTATGCAGTCGACCTTGGACTGGCTTTGGTGAAGGTCATCATCATATTCATACTTGGCCGTTTTGCCATCAAGCAAATTCTCAGAGCCATTGGCAAAGCGTTTGACCGATGGAATATTGACGTAACTCTTCGTGGATTTTTAAAGAGTGCCATTAGATTTGTGCTGATCGCGGTGCTGTTGCTTATCATCGCGCAAAGCCTGAATTTCAAAATTGCAGCCTTGCTCGGTGTGTTTGGTGCCGCTGGTCTCGCCATTGGCCTCGCCCTCCAAGGCAGCTTGTCCAATTTTGCCGGGGGCATCCTTATTTTGATATTTAAGCCCTTTAAGGTAAATGACATCATTGATGCACAAGGCTTCTCGGGCCGGGTTGAACGGATTGACATACTGCACACCCACTTGCGTACCTTCGACAACAAACTTGTGGTGATGCCCAATGGTGCACTTGCCAACAGCAACGTGACAAACCTGACCGCCAAAGAAAC
>DAIOTP010000026.1:0-30798 GCA_036751905.1 Cryomorphaceae bacterium | reverse complement strand
GCGGTGCCGGGGTAGTCGGCTATTTGGGTCCAGGTTTGGGCAGGGAGAGGGCCGGTGTAAAGGAGGAGGACAATGGCCAGCGTATGAAGGGCATATGTGTGGGCCGGCATCAATGGTCGATTGGTAATGTGCGTTGTATTATACTACAAACAACGCGGTAATTGCCCTAAAAAGTGTCCGCAGGATGATTGGCTTGCTCCAGTATATTTTTTCAAGAATGAACGCATGGCATAATCAACAGCAGACAATGTTTGGAAACAATATAACGTATCACAGCTGAAACAATGGAGGCCTTGTAGTGTGTCGGTGTTGAAACGAATTATGATCGATGGGGCCGATTATTGCCCTAATTTAATGCGCGCTTTGATGTTACATTAAATTTGTGTTTACGTTTGAATGTGTTACTTTTAGCTGTAAAAACAACCAAGCCTACATCAGTCGTCTATTCCCATTTATGAAAAGCTCAAAACAAATTATTCTAGCGTGCATTTGCGCTGTTTTTTGCAGCACAAGCATGGCCCAGAGCCTTACACCCCAAGCGGTGAATTCCGCAGGAGCCTCCATGGCACAAAGTAACGGATCACTCCACTTCACGGTGGGCGAACTGGTAATCGAAACAATGACCGATGCCGAAAGTAACTCCCTTGGCAGCGGCTTTTCCAATGCTGCTGTTGGCAGCACCGCCATTGTTTCTGTGGAACAATCAAGGGATGAATTATGGGCCGTCTCCTTGTATCCCAATCCCACCTCCGACAGGATTACGCTGGATTGGTCGTGTGATTTGAGTGGTGATGTGCGCATGACATTGGTCGATCTTCAGGGCAGGCACCTCATGAGCCGTACCTACTTAGGTGCTTCCAAAAATCAGACATTCGACACTTCAGCGCTCGCCCCCGGCACCTATCTCTTGCAACTTTACCACGCGGATACGGATGCGCATGCTACGGTAAAATTCATCAAAACCCGCCATTGACCAACCTTAAACCAACCACCATGAAACACATTGTATCAACCCTTTTGCTCGTTTTTGCTGTAGCGCTGGTGAAAGCGCAGGTCGTGCCACCCCAGGCATTTAATTACAGCGCAGTAGCCCGAAATGCGGAAGGTATTCCTATGGCCGAGACCAACCTTGGAATCCAAATATCCATTCGCCAATCCAACCCCCAGGGCAATGTGGTATATCAGGAAAACCACCAGGTGGAAACCGATGGTTTTGGACTGTTTAATCTCGCTGTGGGTAAAGGAACCATCATAACAGGAAGCATCCAAGGGGTGCAGTGGGGTACGGATGAATACTACCTCGAAGTAGGCATGGATGCCAATGGCGGCACCAATTTCCTGGTGATGGGCATTACCCAATTGCTCAGTGTGCCTTATGCCTTGTTTGCAGGTAGCGCAGGCCAAATTGGCACGGGAGGAGGTGCATTGCCTATTCCCACTATTCACACGGATGCCGTGACGGGAATCAATTCCAATGGCGCCACATTCAGCGGCAGCATAGCGGGAGTGGAAGCAAGTGAAATTCTAGAACTTGGATTCGTTTATTCCACAACGCCCAATGCCAGCATAGGTAATTCAAAGACCACCGTGCCGGTTGAAATAGGCGCTTACAGTAAAGCCATTGGAACGATCCCATCCACTCCTCCGGCACCATCCGTTTTATATTTGCTCTCTGGTACAGTGTACTATGTGAAGGCTTACGCCAAAACATTAAACAATCTGGTTTTTTATGGAAATGAAGAGACATTTACCACATTACCCACTGGGCAGGCCGGAGAAGGCGGTGGTTTAGTCTATTACGATAAGGGCTTCGTCTCGGATGGTTGGCGCTACCTTGAAGCCAAACCTGTGGATGAAGCCGGCAGCCAATGGGGCTGCCTGGGGGAAGAATTCGGAGCGAATAACAACGGAATAGGCTTAGGTGCAGGAGACGAAAACACAACGCTGATTGCAAATGGATGCGGCGATGCCACTTTTGCGGCCAAAATCGTCGATGATATCGTGTATGGCGGCAAAGATGATTGGTATTTACCAACTGTGCATGAACTTAGATTAATGAATTACAATCTCTTCCAGCAAGGCTTGGGAGCTTTCAATACTTCTGGGAGCGGCGGCTACTGGAGCAGTGTGGAAACTGGAACTGCCTTGGCCTTTAGCCTTGGGTTCGTTTTAAATTTGAGTTCCGGGAGTTTGAACAGTGAATTGAAAATGGAGAACCGAAGGGTGCGCGCTGTACGGGCTTACTAGGCGCTGAATGCTCAAATCAGATCATTCGGCCTGTACTCGCCGGCCTGAATCCAGTTAAGCAAGTTCCTTCAGGGCATTGCTAATCGCCGCAGTGAGAATCAATCTTTTTACCGCAAGTTGGCCCGTGCAGCTCCGCTGTGCAGGATGTGCACTGCTGCGTACGCAAAAAAGATAGCCCTCTCACCGCATCAAAAACATCTTGCCATACCCCCGATTAAAATACTGGCTGGCACCGCCATCGCGGAGTTCAATTTCCTCGCCATTCACCCGGGCTATGACGCGGTAAAGGTACACCCCATTGGCTAAGCGGTCACCGAATTCATCGCGGCCATCCCAGCGGTACAAGCTTTGGTTGCGGCCCACGCGGATGGGGCCAAATTCGGCCTGGGTAATCTCCTTCACAATTTTTCCGGTCACGGTGATGATCTGAATTTTGAACTCATCGGGAATTTGCATGCCGGTGAGGGTGAATACGAATTGGGTGCTGGTAGTGAAGGGATTCGGATAGTTGAGCACCTCGGTGATGGTGGCCTGGTTGATCACCTCAAAGTCGATGCGGTAATCTACGCTACCCGAGGCATTGCCCGATTTGTCGGTGGCTTGCACCAGCAGCTTGTGCTTGCCATCGTTGGGTAGGGTGGGCCGGAAGAGGATTTTGGCCTTGTTGCGCACATCCATTGCCGGTATAAAGTCGATAAAATAACTCTGGCTGAAACCACCAAAGTAGATGCGCTCAAAATCGCCACCTGGCGGCGCCATGAAGATGTTGAAAAAGGCGGTATCGGCAGGGGAGTCGAGCAGTAGGAAGGGGTTCTCATCCTTGAGCGATATGAGGATTTCCGGTTGTGGCGACACCACCTCGCCATTGATGATGTGTATGCCGTCGAAAGTCACATCGAGAATGGGATTGGTCTCATCTTTGCCCACCTTGAAGGGCACCCGCAGCATGTTGTTGAAGTGGGTTTGTTCGGGCTGGTCAGCAATGCCTGTGCTGCGGTTTATGGGGTTTACTTCAATCCATATGGCATTGTTTCCCGAAAGGTTGCGGGTATCGAAAGTTACGGTATCAATGAGGGTGGCACCTGCAAGCAAAGGGGCCTGGCGGGGATATTCAATAGGAATTACATTGCGTTGGCCGTCCTCAATCCAGTAGCGCACCAACAGCGAATCCATGTCGAATTGCGACATATTTTTAACGGCTACCGAAAGCATGCCCTCCTCGCCTTGTTGCATTTCGGCTTTGCGAAATACAAAATGCAGGTTAGGCGCCACTGCAGCCTCAGGCACCTGATCATAAAGCACATGCCAGCGGTCTACTTGCTCGGGGGTGGCATTGATGTTGTCTTTGAGTTGGGCTTCGAGCCGCAGGAAGGGGTACTCAGTGGCACTGACCAGCTGTGTGAGGTCGCTCAATTGGGTTTCATTGGGTTCGTAATCAGCGCCAAAGAGTGCCTGTTCCTGTCCGTTGGGCTTTACGCCAAATATGCGGATGCGCGTAGTGTCGCCTGCCTGCGCATCGAGGGTTGAGGTGCGCCACTCCGCCCGTTCCCAGCTCTGCGCCGGACCAATGCGGCGGCTGCGCATCACGCCGTTTCGTCCACTCGCGGGGATGTCTACCACATTAATGATGGTATCGTTGGGTGTAACCCCGTATTGTTCAAACACGAAGCTGGGGTCACCCTTGCGCGCCACGAGCGAGTAAGGCACATCGTTCAGGGCACCTTCAGCCCCTATTTGCTGAGCGCCGAGGTTTTGGAATGCAGTGTAAATGTCAGGGGTGGCATCCCAATGGTCGTAGTTCACGGTGATGATCGGATAGAGCACCACGTAGTGCCCATCGGGAATGGTATTGCTGAGCAGCAGGTCGGCGAGGGCCTGCATTTGTGTTGGATTGTTTTGCCTGAATACAAAGTGGTATTCTACCCTTTGGCGACAGCCGGTGCCGGCATTGGCATTTCCGAAATCATTCTGCTCATTTTGGCCTTCGGCATTGGTACCCCAGGCTTCGAAGGTGATCGGGTCAAATACCAGCAGGTGGATAGAGGGTGTGAGGAAGCATGCCCCATACTCCACAATGGTGGCATTGAGAAGTACCTCGTTGGCGTTGGGGTTGCCCTGGTTTTTGCCCATCACACGGTTCGAGATGCGCACCGTGCCGGTAAAAAAGTCTACTTGGCGCTCTTCTCTATTGAATTCGGTTTGGAAAAAGTTGTTGTTTTTGAACTGAAAAATCTGTGCCTGTCCCCATCCCGTTTCACCCGGAATATACTGAAAGCTGCTTTCCCGCCAGTTGATCTCTTCTTCACCTACATCGCGGGCACGCCAGTAGTATACAATGCTATCGGGGTAACTTACGGGAGGTGTCCATTCCACGATACCACCTGTTTGGGTGATCTGTGTGGTGCGCAATGCCTGACTGTTGTAGGTGTCGGTGGTGTCAATTTCAAGGCGGTAAGTGCGTTCCGCGGCAAGCGGATTGCCCGTAGAGGCCCTGAGGGTTACATTGGGTTCGGCAATTACGGCATACTCATAGGGATACACCGGTACTATGCCACCGTTGCTGATCAACAGTTCAACCCCATTCACCTGGTTGTTCACAAATTCGAAGCCAGGCATTTCCTGCACCACATTTTCCGGAAGGTCAACCGACACATTGAAGGTGTGCAGCCCCAAGCCAAACTGAGGGTCAATGGGCAGCTTGATGCTGATGGTATCTTTGTAGAGCAGGCCTTCAATGGTGCGGGTGTAGATGGCATTGGCGGCACCTTCAGGCGTATTGTGCTCAATCAGGAGGTTGAAAGGTTGATTGGTGCCTTTGGCGAGGTTCGATACAATCACGTTGATGTTGAAGCTGTCTATTTCGGCAGTGATGTTCTCAGGGGTAAAAAAGATGTCGTTTTCAGAAATGCTCAGATCGGGAAAAGGCCAGCTGTTGAGCACAATGGCCGGGTCACCTTGCAGGCTTTTACCAAGGCAGGTATTGATCATGAATAGGTTGGGATTCGCCCCAAGCGAAAACTGAATGTCGCGTACGGTGCGGCGCATGTGGTCGCCAATGGTGCTACCGTAATTGGTGCGTGCCAGCTTTTCGTAAAATTTACGGCTGTACATGTTCAGATAGGGCTCAAAGCCCAGCTTTACCGAAGCTATAAATCCTATCACACCTTTCTGGTTCATGATCGTGTAGCGCTCGCTGGTGCTGCCATAACCGGGGCTGTGAAAATCACCGGTGAAGCAGGAGTTGCCAAGCAATAGGGGGTAACGGCCATTCCAGTTGAAGTTTTCGGGGTTGTCGATGCTCTGGTCAAAGCCATCGGCGGTGGCATGGCCAAAAAAGGTGAGCAGTGAAGTGCCTCCTTCAATGACATTGGTTATATCCTGTGATACATTGATTTGTATAGGTGCAGAATTGTCTTTCAAAAAGGTATGTGTCACTCCGCCAAAGGCGCTGTCCTCAATGATGGTGGCGTAGTTGGAAAGGTATGCCGCAAAATTTTGCTGCTCATTGAGGTTGGCACCCCCACCGAAGTGCATCACGTTTTTCATCCAGTCGGCGTGGGGTTGGGCTTCAAAGGTTTGTACCTTTTGCAGGTACCAGTCCACTTCCATGGCGTTTTTGGCGCTCAGCCTGCCTGTGCGTATGGCGGGTTCGAGTGTGGTGTTGGCCAGCCCCGCTGTGATGTAATTGTCGCTTGAGGGGTAACCCAGTGAGGGTACGAGGTTGCGCTCAAAAAACGTGGCATTCTGACGGCCTCCGGCGGAGTTGCCTTCGCGGGCTTCGCGCACGCTTTTGCCAATCAAGAAGAGGTACTGGGGCGAGGCAGGCCAGGTATTGATGAGGTAATTGCACCAATTGCGCAAAGCGAGGCCACTTTTGTTGACACCGTAGCCAAACTGGTCGTAGAGTTCTTCGGCATTGGCCAGCACGGTGTTGAAGCGTTGCTGCCTGTAGTTGGCATAAGCCTGGGCCGAGGCAAGCAGGTCAGGATGTGTTACGATGAGGTAAGCAGAGTCAACCTGGGTTTGACCAAAATTGGTGAAGAAGCCGTTGTTGCCGGCTATACGCAGGGCTGGAACTGGCCTGGTGCTTTGAGAAGTTACAATGAAGCAGTCGAAATCATCTTCGATAAAGCTGTTGGGTACCAGAGCCCTCCATTGGTTGCCATTGGAGCTGAGCGGTATGCGCCGCGCTGTGGTGCTGGTTGTGTAGATGATTGGGCTATTGCCATTGATGCCTTCGAAGTCAAAACGGGTTTTGTTTTGATTGGGGTTGAGACGGTACTTAAAGCGAAATGCGCTGCTGCCCCCGAGGTTGAGCTGATGGGCATAGAGAATGCCCACACTTGCCACTGCCTGGTAATCACTTGCTACATTGAGCGAGTTCACCACTTCATGCCTTATCAGGGTGGTTTCCCCAAGCACCGATGGAGGAATGGTCCACTCAAATCGGTTCACGCGGTAACCGCTGAATTGGTGGTTCACTGCGAGGGCATTGCTGCTGCCGAAGCGGATTTGCAGGTGGTGATTTACGGCGCTCGCTGAAGTGGCATTGCTCGTACCCGCCGATACACTGCGTGCCTGAGCGGGGGGCGCTCCATCGCCGGTGTAGGCCCTTGGGGTAGGCACATTTGCTGAAAAGTTGATCGACCCTCCCGGAAAACCATAGCGGTTGCTCATCCATCCTTCACCTTCAGTATAAAATGGTGCGCTTACGCCAAATGCATCGAGCTCACCCTGATAGTAGTTGTTTACAAAAAGCATCAGCGATTCGTGCCATACGAAGGGTGCTGGACTGAAGTTGTTGAACGCCACATCGGTTTCGGTAACCACACGCACATTGCCTCCCGAGGTATTCCAAGTCAGGAAGTGGTAGAGGGTATCATTGTATAGGCTATACTCCTGATTGGCATGGGCATTGGTGCTTGGGAACAGGCCCGTTTCATTGCGGCCATCGTTGCGCCTGCCCACAAATTCGATGTAGTCGTTGACATTGAATACACCATCGGCCTCGCCCTCCACGTGTATAGGGAGTGGCGCTCCGTGCACCCACATTTGCAAATTTTGCGGGTTGATCCCCGATATTGGAATTCCTGCGCTTGATAAATCGTTGAAAGTGATGCGGTATACGCCATCTTCGTGGATGGGTATTTTGTAGTACCGCTGGCTGTAGTTGATCCACTCATTGCCATAGGGCTGGCTTTTCGCCAAAAAAGCGAAGGTCAAACTAAAGAGTACGAGGGTGAGGCTGGGTAAAGCTCTTTTCACTGGCCGTCCTTTTTATAAATTTCCAACCTGAGTGAGAACACATTGCTGTACAGCCCTTCACTGAGGTCGCCAATGTTGGTGAGCGCGTAATCCAGGTGAAAACGCCCCAGATGAAGGCCCAGGCCCACGTTGGGTTCTGTAGTCCATTCCTCTGTATTGCGGAAGGTCTTTACGCGCTGTAGGTTACCCATACCGGCGCGCAGGTATACCATATTGAGGTAACCTATTTCGATACCCACCAGCGGGTCAAGGCTGAAGGGGTCGCCTACGAGCAGCACGTTCCTTTTGCCATCGGTATTGATGATGGCATTTACTTCCCCGAGAACACTGAATTTGTTGATGTCTTTGTGGTAGGCAGCACCCAGTACAATGCGGGGTAGGGTAATCTCTAAACCATTCTCGGGCAGTTCGTTGCCTGTTGCCACAAACACGCGTTGTGTTTCTTCATCAAGTGAATAGTTCCAGGCATTGTACGTGCTCGTGATGTCGCGCCCCACAGCCGCGAAACGCCAATTCTTGTGGCGGTAGGTGGCGCCCAAATCAATACCAAAACCCCAGCTTCGGGCAAAACTCCCTATACTGCGGTGTATGATCTTGGCGTTGGCTCCCCATGACAAGCCTTTCACATTCAGCTTTTGCGACCAGGAGAGTAAAAAGGCATAGTCAACAGCTGAGAAACTCGTGATGCGGTCGTAGTTGAGGTTGCCATCGGCATCATAGAGCTGCGTGGTATTGGGGATGTTGTCGATTCCAAAACGCATGAATGAGAGGGCAAGCACTTTGCTGGTGTCGATGGTTTTGGCGATCGCACCGTAGTCATATTGTGCTATCCCGGCGAAATATTCGGCGTGCATGGCCGCAACTTCCATATCGGCTTTGATGTCAACAAGCGAAGCCGGATTCCAGTATCCTGCTGTAACGTCTTGTACACTTGCTACATTGGCACCAGCCATGCCAAAGGCACGGGCGCCCACGCCTATTTCGAGAAAAGCATTGCTGAATTTGCGTGTTTGCGCTGTGGCACTGCATGAGAGCAAGAATCCAAGCGCACACAGCAACATGAGTTTGGGGGAGGAAATCATTTGTTGCATCAACCGAATGTAAACACCTTAACGACAATTTTAACGTGAAGTTGCGAAAAAATTGCACTTAATGTCGTTAATTTCGCCACCAATGAAGGTCAAATCTGGTATTCCTAATGCAATAACGCTAAGCAATTTAATCTGTGGCATGCTTTCCGTGTATGCCTTATACTGGGGCGAGTTGGGATACGCAGCCTTGCTGATCCTGTTGGGGGCCTTTTTTGATTTTTTTGATGGACTGGCTGCCAGGGCTTTAAATGTGTCAGGGGAGCTTGGCAAGCAGCTCGATTCGCTGGCCGATGTGGTGACTTTCGGTGTGGCACCGGCTTTTATTGCGCTCCATTTGATGGGAGGAATGGATGCACTTCCAGTCAACAGCGCGGCATACCTGTGGTATTTTACTCCTTTCATTATGGCAGCTTGTGCAGGTTTGAGGCTGGCGCGTTTCAACATTGACACGCGGCAGAGCGACCGTTTCATAGGCCTGCCTACACCGGCGGTGGCTTTGTTTTGGGTAAGCCTGGCGCTTGTAGCTCTGGATGATACGAATACCTCTATGCTGGGCGCCTTGTACGTTGACTTCATGGCCCAACCATGGGCACTTGCGGCGGCCTGTGTGCTATTGGCAGGGCTTATGTTGGCGCCCATTCCACTTATAGCATTGAAGTTCAAAGGGTATAGCCTTGCGGCAAATGGGTGGCGCTATGCTTTGATGCTCTGCGCCGTCGTGCTCCTTGCTTTTTTTGCCGTAAAGGCCATTCCTATTGTATTACTTTTGTACATCGCCCTTTCAGCGGCGGAAAACCTACAAAATCGAAAGGATGGAATTCAAAGCAGCAATTGACATTATGCCACTGGAAGCATTGCTCGACCCTCAGGGCAAGGCGGTTAGCTCCAGTATGAAGAATTTGGGGTTGGATGAATTAACCCATGTGCGCATCGGCAAGCACATCACGCTCCACGTAAGCGCCCCTGACCGGGCCACCGCCGAAGCAAAAGTCAACGAGGCATGCAAGCGCTTGTTGGTGAATCAAATAATGGAGCAATACAGCTTCAGTTTAGAAGAATTGGTGCCCGCCAGCCACTAAAAAGTCTTGCGCTTCAACTCGAAGTGTTTTCCGAGATACACTTTGCGCACAGTTTCATCGGCGGCCAGCTCCTCGGCAGTGCCTGCTTTGAGGATACGGCCTTCAAAAAGCAGGTATGCCCGGTCGGTGATCGACAAGGTTTCTTGCACATTGTGATCGGTGATGAGAATCCCTATGTTTTTGTTTTTCAGCTGGGCAACAATTGTTTGGATGTCCTCCACAGCGATGGGATCCACTCCGGCGAAAGGCTCATCGAGCAGAATGAATTTGGGATCGACCGCCAGGCAACGCGCAATTTCGGTGCGTCGGCGCTCCCCTCCTGATAGAAAATCACCCCGGTTTTTGCGCACGTGGTGCAAACCAAATTCATCGAGCAGGCCTTCTACCTTCATCTGCTGCTCTTTTTTGCTGAGCTTGGTCATTTGCAGCACGGAAAGGATGTTGTCCTCCACAGTCAATTTGCGGAACACGCTGGCTTCCTGAGGTAAATAGCCCACCCCCAACTGGGCCCGTTCATACATGGCTTCATGGGTAATATTGCGCTCATCAAGATATATGCGGCCCGTATTGGGCGATACCAACCCCACAATCATATAGAATGTGGTGGTTTTTCCAGCGCCATTGGGTCCAAGCAGCCCCACAATTTCGCCTTGGTTCACTTCCACCGACACATTGTTGACCACAGTGCGGCTTTTGTACTTCTTGATTAAGTTTTCGGCGTGTAGTTTCATGGAGCGTTTAAAATTGGATTTGAAAACCAATAAGCAGGCCAAAGTTGCGCACATTGGGCTTGTGGCGGTAGCTCAGGCGCCATATGGCATCAAGACGCACGAATTTAAAGATGTTTTCTACACCCAGATAGGCCTCGGCATATGGCTTGGCTCCAAGGGCGAATGTGCGTTCAGGCAGCACAAAGGCGGCCTCGGTATCTTGATTAAGGCTTCCCACCAGGGTATTCACACCTACAAGCTCTCGCCATTTGAGTTTCTGCAAGAGGGGAATTTTATTGAAGATCAATCCATCCAAGCGGTACTCTGCCCGCAAACTGGCATAGCGATCGCTTACAAATTCAAAGAAATTCATGGAGTTAAAAGCGCGCGAGTTGTAGAAAATTGACTCATCACCCGCATGTATAAATTGCAAGGGATAGGGGATGCGCCCCCATGTTTTGCCAGCTTCGGCTACGAAACTAAAGCTGCCCAGTGGGCCCAAGGATATCCTGTCATGTACGTTGAGGGTGAGCCGCTGGTAGTTGTATTGCCCTCCAAGGAGCCCTGAAATACCCATGTCGAGCCGGGCACTTACGATGGGGTATTTGCTGCCGAGACTTATTCGCTCAAATTCACCACTCACAAAAGTTTCTCTATGCGCAAAACGCGAACCGATGGATATTTCGGTGGCTGTGATACCTGGTATGGTCACCACTGCATTGATGTCATCACCAACGCGAACGCGCTGGTCAAAGGACCATGCCCCCCTGGGCTCCAGCCGCTGATGCCGAAACTCAAGTAGGGTACTAAATCCTGTGAACCATTCCCTTTCCGTAAAAATGCGCAGCTGTCGGTTGAACATCAACCGGTCCTGCGGATTGCGTACGGTGAAGAATTGCACCCAGTGGTCGCGCGGGAAAAACACCGGTACCTGACCAACCAATTCCAGCTCTTCCGAATAGAAGGCACCAATGATTTGTCGGGGTTTTCGGCCGAGAAGGTAGCGCCCACCGAGCATATATTTCCATGCCCGGTCTCTGAATCCATAGGCCACATGCCCCTCGAGTATCATGTCTTTGCTAAAATCATTGCTGGTGCGCAGCCCAAATTTTGGCCTAAGGCCTTCTACCTGGTTAAAACTCAAAAAGGTGAAAACGGGTCCTACCTCAATTTTTCCATACTTTTTATATCCTTGAATTAGGAAGTTGACCACATCCACATAGGTGAGGAAGCGCGGATTGCTCTTTAGGCTGTCCACCATATTGTATATGGCTTGCTCATTGCTGCTGATGATTTCATGCCGCGCGTCCATCCAGAACTCGTTGCTCCGTTCCGAGGCATCTTTTTCAATAAGAACGAATTCAGCACCTGAGTAGAAATCAGGTTCCTTGGGCTCATTGATCACGAAATTGCGGTAGGAGGTCATTTTGCGACCGTAAAATCCGGTTTCGCTCTCTACAATTGCAAAGTCGGCTATCAGTTTTTCTTTGGTCAGCATCCACACCTCCCTTTCCACTTCATCATACACGTGCTTCACGAGCAAATCACTGATAAAGTTAATGTTGGCACTCTTGAGTATGCGTGCTTCAATTTCCTTTACTGCATAGGTCGTATCATTGATCCACATGTGTCCTTCAAAAACAAGCTCGTTTTCGTTGCGCGGTAAAAAATCAAGACGGTAACACCACTTATTCCCAATGTATGCGCTGTCAACAAGATAGTACCGGTAAAAGCTGAGGCCATAACCGCTGATGGGCGAAACAAAATTTTTTCCGAAAATGGTCAGAGAATTCTCATAGATGTTGACATCCTGATACATCTGCCCCATAAATTGGGAAATGCTTTCATTGTTGATCCCTGATACCCGGTTGGCTTTGATAATCTCCTTTCTTCCACGGGGTTTGCGCTGATAGAAGTAATCAGAAATGCTTTCGGTGATAAAAAACGGGAGAGATACTTTGGCATTGCTGGAGTCAATGTTATCGAAAATGAAGTCAAAGTCTTTGAATACTCTCCTTTTAGAAAACTTGTCGCCGAAATTATTCAGATCAAATTGTATTTTGTTGTAAGCTTCATATTGGTAAGCATCAAGTTTCGCCCTGTTGTTAATGGGTTTGTTGCGGTTCACGTTCTTCAGGATGGCATGCGCTGGGTTTTCAAATTCTTTGGCGCTGACTACGAATTCGCTTAGGCTCACTGAACCCTCCTGCAATGGGAAATCAATAACTTGAGACGCATCGAGCTTTACCTTGCGTGTAAGGCGCTTGTATCCCATAAATGAGGCGGTAAGCGAATCGGTAGCGTAATAAGTATCGATATAAAAGCTGCCATCCATGCCAGAGGTGGTTCCTACCTTACTGTCTTTAAATGCGATGTTCACAAAAGGCAAAGGTTCTAGCGTTTGGGCATCATAGACCTTTCCTGAGATGACAGTCTTTTGGGCTAACGCAGTTTTGGGAAAGCAGAAAATGCCCAACAGCAATCCACAAGTGAGGAGGGGGTGCACATATTTTGAAAATACTTGGCTCATTAATCGAGGCACCGTATAATAAGTAATCGGATATGTAGCGATAAAATTATTCAATCAGACGGCAGACCGCTCAGATTTTTTGACTACAGCCCTTGCAATGTGAATGCTAATTTCATAAAGTACTGCAAGAGGTAGCGTTACTAGTATTTGGCTGGTGATGTCAGGGGGTGTGATGATGGCCGAAAGAATCAAGACACCTACTATAGCGTGCTTCCTGTATGTGCGTAAGATGGCCGGTGTCACCAGCCCAATCTTAGCGAGGAAGTACACCACGATAGGCAGCTGAAAAACCAATCCGCCCGCCAGTGTGGTGGTGGTAACGGTACTTACGAATGAACTCAGGGTAATGATGTTTTCGACCTGTTCACTCACGCGGTAGTTTCCGAGAAACTGAACCGAGAGCGGAGCGATTAAAAAATATCCGAACAACACACCGGAAATAAACAGCAGGCTTGTGAAAAACACCACGCCTCGTGCCGTGTTGCGCTCCTTTTCTTTCAATCCCGGCTGTACAAAACTCCATATTTGGAAAAACACGTAGGGAAATGATACCACCAGCCCGGTGACAATGGATACAAGTATATGGCTTGTGAATTGACCGCTCATTTCGATGTTTTGCAGTTGAAAAGAACGCTTCAGGCAAAAGGTATCGTCGAGCCCAAGCTGCATGGATATCTTGCAAAAGGCGCGATAGGTCAAAAAGTCGGGATTCTTTGGTGCAAGAATTACAGCATCGAATATAAAATCCTTAAAAATAAAAGCAACTATAGCACAGCCAATTATGGCCAGTATGGATTTAATTATTTTCCACCTGAGCTCCTCAAGGTGCTCTAAAAATGACATTTCGTTTGAGTCGCGCATGTGCTGCCTGTCGGGCTTGCAAAACTATAACAAATAGCAGCCACTGGCACTTTTAATATTGAATGCGAAGTAGTATCTTCGGGTCCCTTTTAAATAAGGCCTCAAGTGAATTTTTTAACAATTGATTGCATCTATTGAATAATGTTCTATCTTGAGGTGTCGAAATCAACAAGAGCGGACCGATTGTGATCAAAGGCCGATGTATTTATCAATATCAAGCAAATGCTAACTGACATTCTTTCGCCACGCGAGGCGTTAAAAAAGTACTTTGGATTCACAAAGTTCAAAGGTGAACAAGAAGTGATTATCGAAAGCATTCTCGGTGGCCACAACACCTTCGTGATTATGCCTACAGGTGGGGGCAAATCACTTTGTTATCAACTCCCTGCACTTATGAGCCAGGGTACAGCCATTGTCGTATCACCCCTCATCGCACTGATGAAAAATCAGGTAGATGCCATAAGGGCAGTGAGCGAACACGAAGGGGTGGCTCATTTTTTAAACAGCTCGCTCAATAAAAGCGAAATACAAAAGGTAAAGGACGATGTGCAGGCTGGCATTACCAAGCTTCTTTACATGGCTCCGGAAAGCCTTACCAAGCAGGATTATATCGATTTTCTGCGCGAAGCGGGAATCTCCTTTTTTGCCATCGACGAGGCCCATTGTATTTCTGAATGGGGCCATGATTTCAGGCCGGAGTACCGCCGCCTTCGTTCTATCATTGAGGAAATTGCAACAGCACCTGTCATTGCCCTTACCGCTACTGCCACCGAAAAGGTGCAACAGGATATCCAGAAAAACCTCGGCATGACCGATGCACGTCTTTATAAAGCATCGTTCAACAGGCCGAATCTGTATTACGAGGTGCGGCCAAAGAAAGATGTAGTCCGCGAGATTATCAAATTTGTAAAATCGATGAGTGGCAAGTCAGGCATTGTTTACTGCTTGAGCCGCAAAAAGGTAGAAGAAATTGCAGAAGCACTTCGGGTCAATGGCATCAAAGCATTGCCTTACCATGCTGGACTGGACGCAGCGCAGCGCGCCGGCAATCAGGACGCTTTCTTGAACGAAGATGTAGACGTTATAGTAGCCACCATAGCATTTGGTATGGGCATTGACAAACCCGATGTGCGCTACGTAATTCACCACGATATCCCTAAAAGTATTGAAAGCTACTACCAGGAAACCGGTCGTTCGGGTCGTGATGGTGGGGAAGGCTATTGTTTAGCGTTTTACAGCTATAAAGACATAGAAAAACTCGAAAAATTCTTACAAGGCAAGCACGTTTCCGAAATGGAAATCGGAAGGCAGCTTTTGCAGGAAATAGTTTCCTACGCAGAAACCAGCCTGTGCCGGCGCAAATTCATCCTCCACTACTTTGGCGAGTTCTTTGATAGTGAAGCATGTGTGGACATGTGCGACAATTGTCGCTATCCCAAGGAGCATTTTGAGGCGAAAGATGAAATGAAGCTGCTGCTCGATGCCGTTGTGGAGAGCAAGGAACGCCATAAAGCCAAGCATATTTGCAATATACTCACTGGCAATGAGAGCAATGAGGTAAAGACATACAAAGACAATGAACTCGAGATCTTCGGGGCGGGTGCTGAACACGACAATAAGTTTTGGAATGGCGCAGTGCGACAGTCGATCGTCCATGGCCTGCTGCGCAAGGATATCGAAACCTATGGTATTCTGAAAATAACCCCTGATGGGGAAAATTTCCGCAAGGCGCCCACCTCCATCAAGCTGGTCAAGGAGCAGGACTATTCCGATGTTGATGATGCCACAGAAGTAAATGGACGGGATATGGGCCGCGGAGCCGCCGACGAAGTGCTGTACCGCATGCTGGAGCAGTTGCGCAAGCAAATCAGCGACAAGAAATCCCTACCTACGTATGTCATTTTTCAGGATCCCTCCCTCCAGGAAATGGCGATACAATATCCCATTACCATTGAGGAGCTCACCCACATAAGCGGGGTGGGAATGGGTAAAGCCAAAAAATTCGGTCAGCCATTTATTGACTTGATATCGAAGTATGTGGACGACAATGAGATCGAACGGCCGCAGGATTTGGTCGTAAAGTCGGTTGTAAACAAGTCAGGGCTCAAGGTGCACATTATCCAGAATATAGACCGCAAGGTTCCTCTTGAGGACATAGCAAGAGCAAAAGGTAAGGAACTCAATGATGTGATTCTCGAAATTGAGGCCATTGTAGGTTCTGGGACACGCGTCAACATCGATTATTACCTCAATGACATTCTTGATGAGGATGAGCAAACCGACATCTATGACTACTTCATGGATGCCGAAAGCGATGAGATTGACGCAGCGTTTGAATCATTCGAAGGTGACTTCACCGAAGAGCAGCTGCGGTTGATGCGGATCAAATTTATGAGCGAGGTGGCTAACTGATTCCAGGCATTTCTCCTGCATCAAGCGAAATAAGTGCTTGCTCTGCGAGATGAGCCATTAAGGCGCTGCCGGTTTTCAAGGCATCTTCATCTACATTGAATCGGCTTGTGTGTAGCGGGGCACCAAGTCCTTTGGCCTCATTGCTTATTCCCAATCTGTAAAAACAGGCAGGAACAGCTTGCGCGAAGTAAGCGAAATCTTCGGCAGTCATGCGCATGTCGAGGTCGTGCACCTGGTCAACACCCAGAAGTGCAACAGCATGATTTCTGCTCCAGGCAGTGAGCATTTCGTTGTTTACCAAGCAAGGATACCCTTTCCGTATTTCGAGTTCCGCTTTTCCACCCATGGAGGTACAAAGCCCGTGCACAAGGGTGGTCATTGCTTCGTGCAGTGTTGAGCGTACCCCTTCATCCATAGCCCTGAGTGTGCCTTCGAGCATTACTTTGTCGGGGGTGATGTTGGTAGCACCCATGCCAATCACCTTGCCAATGGTGAGCACTGCAGGCACTGTGGGGAGCGCTCTCCGGCTCACCATTTGCTGTAAAGCGGTGATCAGATGTGCGCTTATCAGTATTGGATCAATGTTTTTATGTGGTAGGGCAGCGTGCCCACCTTTTCCATGTACGGTGATGTAAATTTCATCGGCTGAAGCCATGTACATTCCCGGACGCATGCCAACATGGCCCGCTGGCAGTTCGGGGTACACGTGCTGCCCGAATATAAGCTGTACATCAGGGTTTTGAAGCACCCCGTCGCGGATCATCAGCGATGCGCCACCTGGAATGCGCTCTTCGGCCGGTTGAAAAACAAGTTTGATCTGGCCTTTAAGCTTTTTTTCAATGGCTTTGAGAAGCTTGGCCGCCCCCAAAAGGCAAGTCGTATGTACATCATGGCCGCAGGCATGCATTACGCCGTCATTGGTGGAAGCGTAGGGTACTTGATTTTCTTCGCGGATGGGCAGGGCATCCATGTCGCCGCGCAGTGCTATTGTCTTGCCATTGATATCGTTACCAATTAAGCCTACCACGCCGTGGCCACCTACGCCCATCACATAAGGGATATCCCATGATGTGAGCAGTGAAGCGACGTATGCAGCCGTTTTCTCTTCTTGAAATGAAAGCTCCGGGTGGGCATGTAGATGACGCCTAATGCTTACCAATTCCTCAAAAAGTGGTTCAATGCGTTCTAAGGTCTTCATTCAATAGATATTACTTACATGGAAAACGGGTTTCATCTTTGTATTCTTTTTCAGAGATCTATGAAAAATAACGGCACTAAACGTTCTAACTTTTTGAGGAATTATTTGCTAAAAGTCCAAGGCCAATGATAAATAAAAAACAGAGGGCAGCCTTATTCCATCATCAATGCCCCAAGCCCAATCGGCCCGTATAAAATAGCCAAATAGCCTACTTCGCAGCCCGAATCCATAGCCGTATACAATTGGATCACGGTTATTTTCCACCTCAATGGTCACATCACCACGGGTAATTATGGTACTGTTGAAAGCATTTTCGGGTGAGAAAGGACTGGGGCCTGTCCAGGCAGAGCCAACATCGCCAAAACCTACTACCTGGAAGTTTTCGAGGAAATCGCTCTTCAAGGGCCTGTTGAACAAATATTTAAATATGGGCCAGCGCAACTCTGAGTTGATCACTGCAAAGCTGTTGCCGTTACGCACGTTGTATATAAATCCGCGCATGGGTGTACCCAAAGTTTGGTAGCGAAAATTTTGATCAGTGGCCAAGGGTACACTTTCGTCATTGCGCGGTGCAAGCCAGTTGTCAACACCACCGAGAAAGTATGCAAGGCGCTCAGACCCTATAGAACTGCTCCATGCCAGGCGGTTGGCCCAAATGAGGTTGCGGTGTATGCGATGATATTGCCTCATGTCAGCCCCGAACACCATGAAAGTTGTGGCCGAATTGAAAGGATCTCTGTAATATTCCGCCCATCCTTTTGCACGTATGCCGCGCATAATGTTGAGGCCCATGCCGATGGTGTTGTCAAATACAACTTCACCTTTCAATCCTGCAAAATTAGAGTAGGAGTTTGGGTTTGTGAGGCTACTCTGCTCAATGGCCAAGCTAATGAACTGCTCATGTCTCAAAATTGCAGTGCCTCTAAGACTCAACACTTCGTTGATGGGGTAGCTCAATCGGTAATTTCCCTGGTAGGTAATTACTTTAAATTGCTGCGTTTGTGTAGACTGAAAGCGGTTCGATTCCCGTATCAGCACAATTCTTTTGTCAAGGCGCTTACTCAGGTCGTCGAATGCAGCCAAATAAGTGAGGTTATCAATTCCAAAATTGAAACGTACACCTCCATACAACCTGTAGTCCTCAAAGAGGTCACTTGCACTTGCGCCAAGCATTGGGCCAATACCTGGGTTCAAGCGTTGTCCACCGGTTATTGGTTGATAGAAGTTGGTCAAAAACGTATTGTCAATTTGAAGTTCCGTTTCGTCTATGGAGAAATTCAAATTGTAATTGCGCGCTCCTGGCAAATTCAATGAGTCGAGGAAAGTAATCCCTTCTCTCATAGGTCTGTAATCTCTTTTCTTCTGGGGAATTTCAGTGATGGTCACCGTTTCTTGTACATATTCAAAGCTGCGTTCGCCTTCGAATGTGTAGTTTCTGATGTTGATTTCGTTTGAGCTGCGTTCACGCGGAGAGAGAATGATGGGCTTCACGTGTTCCACCCCTTCTTCCGTTTTGGCCATTGAATCAGTTGAAGAACCATCTTCATCCGATTTCTCCTCATCCGATTTGCGGGCTGAGGGAGCCCCAATCAAGTCTTCGCGGAAATTGCCTTTGAAGAAGCGGTATTTTCCATCTTTGAACACATAGCTACCATAATTTCCGGTTAGGGGATGGGCGCTATATGCGAGCAAATCGGTGCGGTAATTGGTAATGGCTTCAGCTTTTGTAACATATCTGTAATTGACGATGGTGTCAATACTGCTAATTGTGCTGTCGTAGCTCGCCACATACCGGTTTACCGTCCCCTCATAGTCGGCGAGGTAAGTGAACTGGTTGTCTTTGTAGTGAAAGGGCTTGCGTTCTACCAAACCCGGTGTGTTGGTGATGCGCTCAAGGTAACGCGAACGGCTGCGTAAATTGAATGCGTACACATCTTTGTTGGTATGTACCTCGGTTACCAAAGGTTTTACGCGTAAGGTATCGTCCAAGCGGTTAGAAACGAACAATATTTTATTGCCATCTTTGGTGAAACTTGGATCGAGGTCGTCAAATTGGTCGTTGGTAAGCTGCTCTTGCCTATTGCCAATGAGGTAGTACAGGTACAGGTTGGTACGCCCCTTGTAAACCCCTGAGAACACCATTTGTTGTCCGTTCGAACTGTAATTCATGCTCAATACCTTGTCAAGCTGAAACAACTCTCTTGAAGTTGTTTTTTTATCGTCGAGGTTGTAGGTATTCAGCACCAGTCGCCCTCGTCGTTCTGTAATATAGGTGAATGCACTGCTCGAGGGATGCCAGGTCAGTACAGGGAAGCTGTAATCCGGAATCCGTTCGAGTTTGTGCTCTGCTTTTAATATTTTTTTTCGTGTTCCGGTTTCTGTGTCAAGAAGGTAAAGTCGGTATTGCCCCATTACATTGGTTACGTAGGCAAGATGCCGGCCATCGGGGCTCAGTTCGAATTGGGTTACCACCTGCTCCTTCTTCACTTTAATCTCAATCTCTTCCATGGCAACCTCTTCCTTCACAATGTCGCTCACCGCATATTCACCTCGGTAATAATCCAGGAATTCCTGATGAATGGTATCGAGGCTTTTTCCCAGTACAAAGAGGAATCCACTTTCAATGTTGCGGCTTACCCTTGCCATGTACAGGATGTTGGGCAATATATTCTCTCCATACACCATGGCTACATATTCCCATAAGGCGTAACCGGCCAGGTGGGCATCAATTCCCTCCAGCCTGTTGAATTTCTCGAATTTTTTAGACAATATACCACTCCGTATGCGGCTGTCGGCCTCGCTGTTTACATTTTTGGAAGCGTAAAGGATGAGGCCTTCCACATACCACTCGGGCATGGTGGTAATGGCATTGGTGCGAATTATATCACGCCAACCCCCGCCGTAAAGCACTTGGCTTACAAGTATGCGCGAGATGCCTTCTTTGATTTGTTTTTCAAAATTTTTGTGATCTCCGTCGAAAAAGACAAAGACTTTACTGCCTACAGTTGTTGAAGTTCCACCGATTCTGTTGGCATCGTTCATAGAAAGACCAACATTGCTTTGCTTGAAATCGGTCTGTGTATTGTAAACGATGAATTGAATTTTGTCGCTGAGGTTGTAATCAAAAATATCTTCAACCGAGCGGATATTGCGCTCTGCTACTTTGCTCACAAACTCCGCAAGTGGCTGTCCGCCTTCGTAGTAATAGGTGTCAAATTTGTCAAAACGGTATTGTTGCCATAAAAAAGTGCGGTATTGCACACGATTTTTGCCAAACTCCATAAATGAGCCTTGGTAGAACTGCGCAAAGAGCTGCCCGGCTGAAGCGAGCAAAGCCAAACACGCGACTGAAACAAGTATTTTCACATTCATATACCCGTAGGGTAAAGGTAGCGTATGTGCCATTATTTTACACGTCACTTTCGTTAAAAAAGCATCGTGAATTATAAACACTCAAGTAAAGCCTTTCCCTAACTTCGTACCAAATATAGCAACGATGGTTTATGTTCAACTCTTCACATTCAATGCATTTCAGGAAAACACCTATGTGGTTTACAACGCGCAAAATGAAGCGATGATTGTAGACCCCGGATGCAGTAATGGGAAAGAAGAAAAGGTATTGGCGGATTTTATACAGGATAACGGACTTGATGTGCAATACATTGTGTGCACGCATTGCCATATTGATCATGTGATGGGATTGCAATGGGCTGCCGATTATTTTGGTAAAACCCCGCTTGTTCCGAAAGGTGAGATTCCGGTACTACAAACGGCAGCACGCGTTGCTGAGCTTTACGGATTGCCTTACAACGGTACGCCCGAAGTTGATTTTTTGCCGGAAGGCAGTTTTGCCCTCGGGGATGTCCTATTCAAAATGTTGGATGTGCCAGGGCATTCACCTGCTCATGTGGCTTTTTACCATGAAGCTTCGGGGGTCCTTTTGGCAGGCGATGTGCTCTTTCACCGCAGCATAGGCCGCACTGATTTGCCGGGAGGCGACCATGCCACCTTGCTCAATTCAATCAGGACTGAGCTGTTCACACTCCCTGACGAAACCAAGGTGTGGCCGGGTCATATGCAGCCTACCACCATTGGTGAGGAGAAGCGGTACAACCCTTTCCTGAACTGAGTTTACCAGGGCGCTTTTCCATCGAGCATGCCAAAGAGGCTCTCTGACCTTCCGCTGGAACGGCCTTTTGTAGGGCATTTTCGGTTCGATTTTTTGTCGAGTACGATGAAGGTCATTCTGAATATCAAGGGTCTGTAGCGGCTGTTGAACACGTGAAGCGTTGATTTCGCATCATCCCAAGTGATCATATTCAGTATGGGTGTCTCCACCGATGGAACAACAATGGTACCCTTTGTAAATTTAAATCCATAGCCTAACTTGGCATGGGCCTGCACAAGCAGTCGCTCACCCATAGCGGTGGTGATGGGTAAGTTGCGGCTGTTAAAGCGCTGGCTACCAGAAAACATATAGTCAGCGTTCATGCCAAGAGAACCGATGATGAAGCTGTTGTCACGGATGTGGTGCACGTGATTGGCACGGAAACTGGCCGTGGCATAGTTGTACCCAAAATCTCCATCACCACGAAGTATAAATGGTGTAACGCGGTTGGGATCGTCGAGTATGGCTTCAAATCTTTCTACACCCCTGAGGGTTTTCACACCCATGTTGAATTCGATGGAGTGTATTCTTGGCAAGTGATCCATGATGTAGAACCGACCTACTTCAAGTCCAATGCCCATGCGGCCTGCGGCATTGTATTGCACATCGTATACCTGGTCGCCATTGGCGAAGAGCCTTTGTTGGGCCTGCTTAAAGGGGGGCATGGTGTAGGTAAGCATTGGGCTTATGAGCCAGCCTTTGCGTTCAAAATTGCCAAAAGAGGGAAATGCATCTTTGTGCTTCCTCGAGGTAGGGCGTTGGGCCTGAGCGCATACTGCGCACAACATTAGGCAAATAAGTAAAAATGAGCGATTCATACAGTGCGGTTCTGTTTGAGCTCAAGGGGAGAGCCTCACTTACGCGGATTGTGCCACCTTGGTTACTCCAATATCAACGCAACTTGGCCGCTAAAATTTCCTCTGCCAGTTCATCATCATCCCAACGCGCTTCGGTATCCTGGCGCCGCAGGAATTGCTGCATGATGGCGTCTTGCACCTTGCCCTCGGCGAGCGCTTCGGAGTAGCGACGGTGGCTGAATGTAACCTGGGTATACAAAGGCATCCATTTGTCCGGATGGCGTTCGTGGATGCGCGCTTCAATTTTCTTTTGCAAAATGAAAGATGGATCAGCCACCAAATCGCGCATTTCAACGTAATTGCGCATGGCCAACTCGGCGATAGCATCGGCATCAGGCTTGCGTTGTTCTTGAAAGGCAGGGAGTATGGCGCCCCAATTGTGCCGATGTTCCTCAATAAGGCCATCCATAATGCTGCAATCTTCAAAACCGCTGTTCATGCCTTGACCATAGAATGGAACAATGGCATGGCTGGCATCACCAAGCAAACATGTGTTTTTGTACACCCACGGATAGCAGCGTATAATCACCAGATCGGAAAGGGGATGGGTGTTGTAATTCTCAGTCAGATTGGGCATTAGTGCATAAAAGTCCGGAAATACCTCCCGAAAAAACGCATCCACAGCTTCATCACTGTTGAGCGCGCCAAAAGAATGCTTGCCCTCATAGGGCATAAACAGTGTGCAGGTAAAGCTGCCGTCGAGGTTGGGTAAGGCGATCAACATATATCCCCCCCGAGGCCATATGTGCAGCGCATTTTTTTCCATGAGAAAACCGCCATCTTCAGCCGCGGGCAGCAACAATTCTCTGTAGCCATGAGGTATGAACTCTTGCTGATAATTGAAGCGCGGGGTTTTCATCATATCGGCCCTCACCTGTGAAAAGGCCCCATCGGTTCCGAATATCAGGTCGGCTTTTACTTCTTTTTGTTCGCCAGTGTGGTTGTGCTGAAAAAAGGCAACTCCCGCTTCGAAGTTCACACCGGTACATTTCCAATCAAAGTGCATTTCTACGGAAGATTCCTCCGCTTTATCCATGAGCACACAATTCAGTTCGCCACGCGAAACGGAGTATATCGCCTGGCCTTCCTTGCCGTAAGGCTGGTAACTCACAGCGCCGTGTATATCGTGAATTTTGCGTCCGTACATCGGTATTGCGATAGAAGCCACTTTCTCTTTGAGGCCTATCATTTCTATTGCTTTCCAACCGCGTGTGCTCAAGGCCAGGTTGATTGATTTGCCAGCGCTCAATTGAAAATTGCGCATATCTGGACGCCTTTCGAATACTGTAACGCGGTAGCCACGGCGCGAAAGATTGGCGGAGAGAAGTGAGCCAACAAGGCCCGCACCGATTACAAGAACGTTTTTCATGAATTGTGGTGTTTAACAGAAGTGTAATGCTTCAATGAGTTGATCGATAAATATATGCAACCAAGTTTCAAACAGGAACCAAATATGGATGATATACCTTTCTCTGAAATACTAAGCTATATCCCTGAACCCTGAGGAATTGTTCACAGCTCACGCATCAAAACTTCATACAATGCAAGCATGGCATCAATATCGTCTTTGGCCACCTTTTCACCGGGTTGGTGGTAATTGTCTTCGGGTGGACCAATAAAGCACCAATCCCATGCCCAGCTGCTGTTTTGAAGGCTGATTCCGTCACTGCCTCCCGCCTTTTCGACTTCTATTTGGTGCGGTATGCCATTGGCTTTGGCTATGGCAATGATTCGTTTTACAAATTTTTGTCGGGGTATGCCTCTGTCGCGCATGCTTATGGCCACCCCCTTGTTATGACGAATGTGCTTGCCCAATAAGGTCACATCGCTGATAAGTGCCTGCTGAACGCCAAAATTTTCTTGGAGGAAGCGGCCTGCGAACTGGGCACCGCCTCCTCCTACCTCTTCATAGGTGCTGAATACTACAGCGCCGTGCTCTAAATTATGGCATTGTTGCAAGGCATTCCACACGCCAAGCCTGTCATCGAGGTAAGCGCTTTTGATGAACTTTTTGGACTCTTTCCAATCAGGGGCGTAGCTCAAGGGTGTTCCGGGGGCAAAGTTTGCCTTGCCTTCATAGTGGTATGTCTCTTCTGCTGGCGTCCGTACCTTTTTGTCCTCCCGGCTTTTGGATTTGGCCACTTTAAGGGTGCAATTGTGCAGTTGACCTTCCACAAAACCCTGCAGTTGCGTGCCATCCGGGGCTTTTGGGTTCCCTATTTTGATCAAATCCTTTTCATAGCCCACACAGTAACCCACCGTGTCCATATGTGCAAAAATGGCTGTGCGCGGCACCCCGAATATGGCTATAACCATGTCTTGAAAGCCAGCTCCGGAATACACCTGGGGCATGGTCTTAAAGGAGGCGCTGTATTCAGCGAAATATTTCAGGATAAATTCGGTCATTAAGCCTTCATCACCGGCGGTTGCGGGGACAGCACAAAGCTTTTTGAGTATGTCGTAGTTCATCTAATAAGTACCTAAATGTTCGATGCGAATGTCGGTAAAAGCTGCGAAGGCATGTTGTATTTCAGGCACTTTTTTGGGTTGAACCGACATTTTAAGGCTACATGTTAGCTCAAAGATATGCTCAGCGCTATGCCATTGATGGGTGCGCAGTATGTACATCACTTCACTCATACGGTCATAGCTGAAGTGTAACCTAAAATGGCTCAAGGGCACCTTTTTTACGATTTCGGCATCCTGTATTGCCATTTGTGCGGCATTGCGGTAAGCATCAATAAGGCCCCCCACACCGAGCTTGGTGCCGCCAAAATAGCGAACTACGGCCACCAAGGTGTTGCGAAGTTCATAGCGTTCGATTTGGCCTTGAATGGGTGGGCCTGCGCTGTTGGAGGGTTCACCATCGTCGCTATTGCGCATATTGGGGCGCTCCAAGCCAATGTGCCACGCGAAGCACACATGGTTGGAAAGCGGATGAATTTTACGCAAATTCTCGAGGTATTCTTTGGCATTGTCTATGTTGTCCACAGGAAGGGCATATCCGAGGTGTTTGCTTCCCTTCACTTTGTAAAGGCTACTGCCTTCCTTTGCCAGGGTATAATACTCCTCCATGCCTAAGCCAGATAGGTAAGCAGGAGTATGCTCAGTACTGCAAGGGCCACGCCTGCTGCATTTTTTGCCGAAAGGCGCTCTTTATAGAGTACAATGCCTATGAGGGTAGACAGCAGTACGATTCCAATATTGTTGGCGGGAATGGCGCTTGAACGGTCGAGCAGTGAACTTCCTATGGCCCTCAGCAAAAAGTAGATGCTCCCGTAGTTTACAAGCCCTAAAACCAAGCCGCCAAGGAGGTTGCGTTTGTGGTTGGTGGCAATTTTCTGTTTGCTCCGTATCACAAGCACCACAGTGCCCAAAATTGCTGCGAAGGCAAAGGGCACTGGCACAAAAAGCTTGTAATCAAGCGGCGTATGTAAGAAAGTTTTTTGGACAATGGCCAATATAAAGTCCAATCCACCGCTCCCGACAAAAAGCACAATGGGCAAAATGAGTTTTGCATTGGCAGCACGCTGGGCCCGGCCCTTGTCAGAAGCGAGGAATACTGCGAGCAAACCTACGAGTATGCCTATAATTTTTGTTATCCCGGCGCCCTCACTTGGATCGATCGCCAGCAGGATGGCCACAGGGATAATCAGCGACATTTTGGAAGCTATGCTTGCCACAGTTACTCCAAATTGCTGACTGACTGCAGCAATGATGTAAAATAAGGTGATGAATAGAAATCCAACCAAGGCCGCCCATGGCAACCACTTGGCCTCAAATATGGAAGCCGCTGTGGTGCTCATATCACCCAAGTACACAAAACCAAAAATTGCTGCCATATAGTAATTGATCACTATGGCGGGAAAAGTGTCTACTCCATAGCGCTCAAATGACTTGAACAGGGCATAGATCAAGCTCGAGCACAAAATACTCAGAATAAGATAGATCATATTCTGAAGTAGGTGCTTATCAAATCCTGCCCGTATTGAAATTGGGCATCGGGTAGTATGCCATCAATGCGGGGTGCTGGCTTGCCGGTACCCATGCTCCGTGGCGAGGTAATGATGCGGGCTTCGTCCCAAAGCCCAAGCGATAAAAAGCTGCCCAGGGTTTCGGCTCCACCTTCCACCAGCACGCTTGTAATGCCCTTTTTGTGCAAGGAGCGCAAGGCAGCCAGCACCAGGTTTTCGTTGGCTTGGGCTGCAGTCCATGTCAGGGTGCCGTTGTCGCGAAGCAAGGGCGATACCGGCCCTCCTTGGTGTGATACCACTTCAATGGGTAGGGCATCATGGAAAAGTCTGGCTTTCACGGAAAGCGCACCGCGGTGCGAAAGCACCATGCGGTGGGGATTGCTCCCGGAGAAATCGCGTACCGTAAGGCTGGGGTCATCATTGGCAAGGGTTGTGGCACCTATCAATATGGATTTTTCCTCTGACCGCCAGCGGTGTACAAGTTTCTTTGTGGCCGGGTGGCTTATCCAATGCACCCCTGATTGCTCCTCATCGCTGCGTATCTTATCCATGAATCCATCAAGTGAGCGGGCCCACTTCAGCACAACGTATGGGCGCCCCATTTCGTGAAAAGTGTTAAAGCGCCTGTTGAGGTAAAGGCACTGGGCTTCATACACACCCGAAGTAACTTGTATGCCGGCCTGCTTCAGTTTGTCAATGCCTGAACCTGCCACAAGCGGATTTGGATCGCGCTGCCCGATGATCACCCGGGGTATACCCGAAGCGATGATCAAATCGGCACAGGGCGGAGTCTTTCCAAAATGTGAACATGGCTCCATATTCACATAGAGGGTGCTTCGCTTCAGTACGCCCAAATCGGCTACTTCATTGATGGCATGCACTTCGGCGTGAGGTTCGCCATAACTTCGGTGAAAGCCGTTGCCCACGATCTTGCCCTCGTGCACTACCACGGCGCCCACCATAGGGTTGGGGGCTACTTTGGCCGTTCCTTTGGCTGCCAGTTCTAGGCAGCGTCGCATGAACCATTCGTCCGATTTCATGGCCGAAAAGTAAGCAATTGAAGCAAAGTTGCACAACAGTACTGCCCTGCATTTATCCAAGGAGGTACTTTAGACAGCTTTCCTTTTCGGTGTTTATGAAAAAAAAAAGCTTTCTGGCGTCAGCGCCATCGGTTTGTATTAAATTTACAGTTCAGATTAGGAGCTCCATGATTGAAAACAAGCTGGCCAAAGTTTCAGATGTAATTCAACTGTTTCGCAGAGGCTTGAAAGGTTTGTACCCTGAGCGGGAAATAGAGTCTTTCATACACCTGGCCTTCGAGGAGGTGATGAATTTGCGCAAAATTGATGTGCTCATAAAAGCTGATGCACCCATTGCTCGGCCGCAACAAGCGCTTTTTGAAGAGATTGTGGCTGGTTTGAGCAGGTCGGAACCCATACAGTACCTGCTGGGTTGCACGGTATTTTACAAGATTCCTATACAGGTCAATCAACACGTTTTGATTCCTCGACCGGAAACGGAAGAATTGGTGCAATGGATTTTACAAGACCAGCGTGAGCCGCGCCAGCGCATTATGGACCTTGGTACTGGTTCAGGCTGTATTGCCATTGCCCTCAAGACCCACTGTCCTCAAGCCATGGTATATGGTGTTGATTTTTTCCCTGGGGTTTTGGATTTGGCAGCGAAAAATGCGCGCAACAACAACGTTCAAATCGAGTTTTTTCAATTTGACCTGCTCCAGCAGCACAGCTTTGGATTTATGGAATTTGACATCATGGTAAGCAACCCGCCTTATGTAACCCATGAAGAGAAAGGGGATATGCACGACAATGTGCTCAATTATGAGCCACATGCCGCCATTTTCGCACCGGAGCAGGATCCGCTCATTTTCTACAGAAAGATCGTAGACCTCGCTGATGGCCATTTGAGCCGTGGCGGCCGCTTGTACTTCGAAATAAACCGCCGCTATGGGGCCAGCATTTGCCAGCTGCTGCGTGACCGTGGATACCTCGGGGTGGAATTGCGTAAAGATCTGAACGGAAATGACCGTATGATAAGGGCTGTACGCAATTGATGATCCGAAGGCTTACAACGATTCTTTGCTTTTGCCTGCCCATGATCTGTGTGGCCCAATTCGGGCAAAGTGATACGGTGATGCTCATCAACGGTCCGCGCAAACTGGAACCATATCAAAACAAATTGAAACCCGATATAGGATTCGACGCACGGCGCACATTCCTGGACCGCACATGGGTGGCCGTAGGTGGCATCAAGTTGGGAGTGGACTACCGGCGTATACACCGCATTGGTGTTGGGGTTTACTTCATCAACAACCGCCTCTTTAGCAGAGAATTTGACTTTGATATCCCATCCGAGCTCGTGGAATATGAATTTGGGTACAGCGCCTTGTACTACAACCGGGTGCTGTTTTTTAACCCCAAGTGGGATATAGCTGCCAATGTGCAACTTGGAGGAGGCAAAGTTGGGGTGTGGTACAATCCAGATGGTTTGAATAACCGCGTGCTTCATACCGAATTGCCCTTTAGCACTGCTGAATTGGCCATTTATGCTGATTACAATATCTTGTTTTGGCTTGGCGTGGGCGCAGGTGTGGGCTACCGCGGCGTAGCAGGATTGAAAAACGACGTGAACCAAAGCTTCAGTGGGCCGGTTGTGGTATTCAATGTGCAGCTGAAATTGTTTAAACTCGCACGTTCATTCTTCGACTCCAATGTCAAATACGAATACTGATTCAGTCAGGGACCAAATTGTCCATTTGCGGGAAGTGCTCCATGAGCACAACCACAACTACTACGTGCGCAATGCACCCACCGTGAGCGATTATGATTTCGACATGATGCTCAAAGCGCTGCAGGACCTGGAGGCAGCGTATCCCCAATATGCAGATCCCTCTTCACCGACACATAGGGTAGGAGGTGACATTACAGGCCGTTTTGAAAAGGTAAAGCACGATTACCCCATGATGTCCTTGAGCAATGCCTACACTGTGGGTGAGCTTGAAGATTGGGCGCTTCGGGTCCAAAAAATTACAGAAAAACAAGTGCATTATGTATGTGAACTCAAATATGACGGCGTAGCCATAGGCATTGTATATGAAAATGGTGTATTAACCCGTGCGGTAACCCGGGGCGACGGCGAGGTGGGGGAAAATGTGACAACCAATGTAAAAACAATTTCCACTATTCCGCTCAGGCTGAGAGGTGAGTATCCTGGAGCCTTTGAGATACGTGGTGAGATATTCATGCCGCGTGAGGTGTTTGCAGCAATGAACGCACGCCGTGTTGAAGCAGGCGAGGAGCCCTACATGAACCCCCGCAATACGGCCTCGGGTACGCTAAAGCTTCAAGACTCGGCAGTGGTGGCTGCGCGAAAGCTCGACTGTATGTTGTACGGCCTTTACGGCAAATCATTGCCAATGAACAGTCATTATGAAAATGTATTGATGGCCAGAGATTGGGGGTTCAAAACGCCTGATCCAGCCCAGCGCCACATTGCACTTTGTAAAGATATGGGGGAGGTAATGGCCTTTATAAGTCATTGGGATAGTGCGCGCAACGACCTTCCTTTTGAAATTGATGGGGTTGTGATCAAGGTGAACGACTACGCTGCGCAAGAAGAGCTCGGCTTTACAGCCAAATCACCCCGCTGGGCCATGGCCTACAAATTCAAAGCGGAGCGTGTAGCCACCTTGCTCGAAAAAGTGGAATATCAGGTAGGACGCACAGGTGCCATCACACCCGTAGCACACTTGCGCCCGGTACTGCTGGCGGGCACCACGGTGAAGCGGGCATCCTTGCACAATGCCGACCAAATATCAAGGCTCGACATCCGCGAAGGCGATACTGTGTTCGTTGAAAAAGGCGGCGAAATTATTCCAAAAGTGATCGGGGTCGACTTCAATAGCCGTGCGCCGGGACTCGCTGTACTGGCCTATGCCACAGTATGCCCGGAGTGCAGTACAGCACTCATTCGCAAAGATGGTGAAGCACAGCACTATTGTCCCAATGCGGCCGGCTGCCCTCCACAAATCAAAGGCCGCATGGAGCACTTCATTTCCCGAAAGGCAATGAATATAGATGGCTTGGGCAGTGAAACCGTAGGACAACTGTATGATGAAGGATTGATTCATGACCCCGCCGATTTGTACGATCTTACGCTGGAGCAACTTCTGCCGCTGGAACGCATGGGCGAAAAGTCGGCCATGAATATGCTCAAGGGCCTTGAAGCATCCAAATCAGTGCCTTTTGAGCGCGTTCTCTTCGCCTTGGGCATTCGGTATGTGGGCGAAACTGTAGCAAAAAAGTTGGCGAGGGCATTTGGTAACGTGGATGCGTTAATTGCCGCGGATATGGAGGAACTGATGGCGGTCGATGAAATTGGTGGGC
>DAIOTP010000025.1:0-31000 GCA_036751905.1 Cryomorphaceae bacterium | reverse complement strand
TGGGGCGCATATATTTCAGCAGAAAGCGTTATTAAATGTCAGCCATTTCCTCCCCGGCGCAATGGTAAAACCTTCATCGCAGCCAAGCAAAGATTTTATTCTTTTCCGTACTCCAACACCTCCCACCTGAACTCATTGCCGGAGCGTATATTCTGGGCGGTGGGCTGGTTGGCGTAGTTGAGCCGCGTTACCAGATTGCGGTGGTACCGCAATACGAGACCCACCTGGGGCGCATATATTTCATAGGCCAGCTGGTCTTCCACAAAGTTTTTGTTGTCGATCTGCAACACCTTTACCGTGCGCGGATATTGTGTATTTCCATATATGCGGTCCACGTACAGGCTGTCATAGCGGTAGGTCCAGCGGTCGTTTATGTTGAGGGCATTGCCATCCCATGTGCTGCCCGGAGCAATGGGAAACCCCATTTTGATATAGCGTACGTTCTCTTCTACTTTTTGCGCATTGAGGCTGTTGCGGCTTATGAACCACACATCTACCAAGCGCCAAGGCTCATCACTGGTATGGCGCTTGTAGCGCTCCAGGCGTTGGCTTAGCCCACCAGAAGCATCAGTGAAATCGCTCTCAATCAATTCTTTTATAAAATAGCTCGACGTATCGTGTACCCCCGGCACCCCTTCCGTAGGGTTGTCGTGCCAAATGCTGTCGGCCTTGTACACCACATAATGGCCTATTTCCACAGGAAAATAACCAAAGCCCGGGTCGAGATTTACATCGCCGGGATCATCGCTGCTGCATTGCCATAAAGCCATGACAGCAAAAACCATAAACAAGCTCCTCCCCAATGCCGGGAAGGAATGCAGCGGGTGCATATCCGCCTTATTTGACTTTGACGCCGCGCTCATACATTTCTTTGCTTTTCACTTTACCTTTCTCTGTGTACGTAACAAGCTCCCCATGAAGTTCGCCTTCGAGGTATTTTCCTTCGCGCATCACCTGCGTGCCGTGAAGTTTTTGTACCGGGCGGGCATTGCCAAATTCGTCTTTGGCCTCTTCGGTCCGCCACTCGCCCTGGTTGTAATATTCCTTGAAGGGGCCATTCTTCTTGCCGTTCTTGTATGTGTAGCTGTTGCGGGGAATGTCATTGTTGTAGTACGCATCAAAAGTACCATTTTGCGGATGCTCACTTTCTACCTTACCCCCGCGGTACACATATATGACCTCTATACTTCCATCTTCATGGTAATGGTACCAGCTGCCTTCGCGCTTTCCGTCTTCATAGCGGCCCTTGAGCATGGGCTTGCCGTTGGCATAGTTGCTCAGGTATTCTCCATCATAGGCAATGCCTTCGCGCACGGTGGCCTTGAGCCGCAGGTTGCCATCGGGGTAGTACTGCTCCCACACGCCATTGCGCATGCCTTCTTTGTACTCTGTTTTTTCCGAAAGGCTGCCATCGCTGTAATAAGCCCTTGAAAGGCCGTGCTTTTGGCCCTTGTTGTACTGCTCTTCGGCGGTGAGTACGCTGTCTTCACCAAAAAATAGCCAGGTACTGTCGCGTTGCTGCGCGCGGTATACACCCGTGGCCATCAGCCCCCCTTCCGGGTAAAAAATCCGGGCCAGGTCGGTGCCATCTTTGCGGTGGCGTATGCGGGCCTGCAGGCTTCCGTCTTCAAAATATCGCTCGGTGGTGCCCACCGGTTCGTCATCCTTGAAGGTGGTGCGGTAGGCTGGCTTTCCGGTCTCGGCGTGCACCTTTTCCCATGGGCCCTGCTTGCGGCCTTTGGCATCGGTATGGTTCAGGCCTGCTGCGGGTTGCGCTTCTGCAAACATACACATGCCGAGCATGAGCAGGGTGGCATACATCCGCAGCCGCGGCGGGTTGTTATTATGTACAGGCTCAATCCTCATAAATCTGCGTTGCGAAGTTCAAAAATTCCTCCGTAAAGTGCTGCCAGGAGAATTGGCTTTTCATGGCTTGTGCCTTTTCGGCAAATGAAGCTTCGCGGTCTTCGTCGAAGAAACGCACGAGGGCATCGGCTATTGCCTCTTTGCGGGGAGGCACCACGTAGCCCACTTCGCCGTTGGGCACCATTTCGGCAAGGCCACCCACATCGGTTACCAGCATGGGCCTGCCGAAGTGGTAGGCTATTTGGGTCACGCCGCTTTGGGTGGCGCTGCGGTAGGTTTGGGCCACGAGCGAAGCCGCGGCAAAGTAGTGCCGTACCTGCTCCGTAGGAATGTAATGGCCGTGCAGCAGCACTTCATCGGCGATTCCGAGTTCCCTCATCCGGTCGAGGTAGGGCTGCTTGCTTTCGTAAAATTCGCCGGCCACGAGCAGGTGCAAGCCACGGCCGCGCAGGCGGCTGTCGCCAAAGGCTTCAAGCAGCAGATCGAGGCCTTTGTACGGACGCACAAAGCCGAAGAAGAGGATGTAGCGTGAGGCAGGGTCGAGCCCAAGGGCGGTGCAAGCTTCGGGCCGGCCTGCGGCCGGCCCGAAAATATCATACACCGGGTGCGGATGCACCAGGCAGGGCTTGCCCGGACTGAACTGCTCCAGGTCGCGCGCCACACTTTGCGAAAGCGCCACAAAGGCATCACACTGTTGAAAAAAATAGCGCGCAAGCGATTTGTCAAACATCCGCCGCTCATGAGGTATAGCATTGTCAACCAAACCGATGACTTTTATGCCTGCCTTGCGGAGATACCTTGCAAGCGTACCCAACGACGGCCCAAAAAACGGCAACCAAAAACGTATCAACACCACCTGAGGCTGCAATGCCACGATGTGCCGCGCAGCCTTGCGCCATGACTGCGGATTGAGGCTGCTGATGAGCGGTTCTATGGTGGCCTCGACTGCCCGCACTTCCGTCTCGACCTGCCGCACACCCGGAAAGAAGAGCGCCGGATACTGCAGATAAAAGCTGATGATGCGCGCCTCCACCTCATTTGCCGTAAGGCTGGCACACAAAGATTCATTGAAATGTGCGATGCCACCCCTCAGGGGATATGCAGGCCCTACAATTACTACGCGATTCACTGCTGACACGGCGCGAAATTAGACAAAGGCTACGTCAATTCATTGCCGGTACTGCGGCGGTGCGTATCTGCCAGTCTTCCAGAAAATTGTTGAGGTCGATTTTCTTTCCAAAAACAATGACCTGATCACCCCGGTGCATCTGCGTATCGCCATCCAGCTCAGTGAGGTAGCGCCCATCCCTGATGATGCCAAGTACGCGGATGCGGTGCTCAGCAAGCAATGGCGCTTCGCAAAGGTGCTTTTCAGAAAATGGACAGCTTTGGCCAAGCAACAGCGATGCACTTTCCACCTCTTTAAAGGGTATAGAGTCACGTTTGTACACGTGGTACTTGCTGTGTATGCCTTTGTAGGCATCGTTGCGGATGATGTCGATGTACTTGTCGATCTCTTCATTGCCGACGAGAAACTGATTGAGCGCCCTGGCAAACACCTCTACAGAAGTTTCGAACTTTTCACTCACCACCTCACTCGCGCCTGCATGCAGCAACTCCTCGCTTTGGGCCACCGTGGAGCAGCGGGCTATGATGTGCACGGTATTGCAGATGATGCGCATGTTGGATACAATGGTGATGGCCGCCTCGTGGTCGCTCACTACCACCACGGCTGCGCGCGCTTTGTACACGTGCACCTGCTCAAGGATGTGGTCGTTGGAGGCATCGCCAAAGAGGATGGGCTCGCCAAGGTCGCGGGCCTCACGCACTGCATCAGCATTGAAATCGATGATGGCATAGGGTATACCCGCTTCCCGTGCTGTACGTGCAGCAGCTTTGCCATTCACACCATAACCAATGATGATGAGGTGGCTCTTGAGCCGGTCAAAGTAATCGGTGGCATAGTCAGGAGTTTCGGAAGGTGAAGTGTCGCGTTCAAATTTGCCGAAAGGCGATGCCATCATGCGCTCCGCAATGCGGTCGCCGTAGCCGATGGCGAAGGGAGTAACCGCCATGGTAATGATGCTCACTGCAAGAAAATACTGGTACAATTCCGAATCAATGAGTCCATTGCTCATGCCAACGGTGGCCAGTATGAAGGCGAATTCACCCACCTGAAACATCGTGAAGCCCACCACAAAGCCCGTCTCCAATGGGTACTTCAGCGCCTTTGTGGCAATGACCAATACGATGAACTTCAGGGCAAATACGCCGATGGCAAAACCGAGTATGGGCAGGATGTGCTCCAGCAAAAAACTGAGGTCAAAAAGCATCCCGATGGACACGAAGAAGAAGCTGGTGAAAATTTCCCGAAAGGGAATGATAAGTCCTGTGGCCTGATGGCTGTACTCGGACTCGCTGATGCACAGGCCTGCCATGAATGCACCAAGGGCCAGCGATAGCCCCATCAAAGAGGTGAAGTAGGCTACTGCAAAACACAGTACAATGACGGTAATCAGGAACAGTTCACGGCTCCGTGTGCGGGCTATTTCGTGCAGCAAGCGCGGCACCACGTACCGTGCCATGAAGTACACGGCGAGGATTACAATCGCGAATTTTACCGTGAGCAAGAGCAACTCAATAAGTACATTGCCCCCATTGCCCGACAAAATCGGCGTGAGCAGCATCATGGGTACCACAATGATGTCTTGAAAAATCAGAATGCCCAAAGCAATGCGGCCATGAGGCGATTTGATGGTGCCCTTCTCCTGTATCATTTTGAGAACGATGGCTGTGCTGCTGAGCGAAAAAAGAAAACCCATAAATACCGCCTTGTTGGCTTCAAGCCCGAGGAGCATACCCACTCCGGTGGTAACGAGGATGGTAAGTCCCACCTGCACTGCCCCTCCGAGCAACACAATCTTTTTGATTTTCATCAGGCTCTTGAGGCTGAATTCGAGACCAATAATAAACAACAGCAGGATCACCCCGATCTCACTGAGAATCTCGATTTCCTCACCTGCCCTCGCAAGGCCTATGGCATGTGGCCCGAAAATCATGCCAGTGGCCAGAAACCCTAGAATGACCGGAAGCTTGAGCCGCTGAAATAGGTAAATTACCAGAATACTCAGTCCAAGTATAACGACAATTTGATTGAGGTAAGGTATCTGAACTTCGCTGGCCAATAGAATCATATAGTGCAGGGGATTTCCTTTATCGATTTATGCAAAAATAGCATAACCGCTCACACTGTCGTGCATTCAATTGCGGGTGATGTGCGGTCAAGCAACAATGCAAATAGGGGGCGCGGCTTGCGCCGCGCCCCCTATTTGCACCTACAGTGCCCAATCATTAAATGAAAAAAGTCCTCATTTCACAGGCGTAACTTCGTAACCAGCCGCTTTGAGCAGGCTGAGCACCCCTTTTTCGCCGGGAAGGTGGCCTGCGCCTACAGCATAGAATACGGGTTTATCAGCCGACCATTTTTCCATCATCGGCACCCACCGCTCGTTGCGCTTGTTGAGCATGATGTTCAGCTCAGATGGATCGTCCATGTAATCCCTGAGCATGCTGTAGAGTTTTTCAACCTCTTCATTGCGGTACAGCTTAATCATCCGGGCGTACATCTCCTTTATTTTCTCTTCTTCGTTCACCATTTCGGCCAGGTCCTTGGCCTGTGAGGCGTAAGGCACGTCATCGAAGAAGCCCATTTGCTCCTCGAGGGTTTCAAGTCCTTTCACAGGTATACCCTTTTCCTTGGCAAATTCGATCAACGAAAGTTCAAAACTGGCCTGCTGCCCTTCAATAAACCTGCCTATGAGCATATTGCTCACTACGAAAGGTTTGAAACCATTGACAAACATTACACTGGCACCAAGGCTTTGCATCAGCAAGGTATCCAGTTTTCGGTACGTGGGCGCGTCGAGCAGCTCGTTCAGGGTGGTGCCTCCCTTCATATTGGCGAGTTGCATCATTTTCATAGGCATGGCGGGGTCGCTCATGTCGAGTTCCAGGGCCAGAAGTTTGCATTCTACCATGGCATTGGTCACCTTGTCCTTGAGTTCAAATTCGCTTTGAGGCAATACGTGCAGGGTTCCAAATACATAGGAAGTTTGAATACCCCGGCCTTCTACTTTCCACAGCAGGCTGTTTTCCCATTTTTGGGCGGTCAGGCTTTGGGCACCTGTAAGGGCCAATGCACAAGTCATCACAGCGCAAAAACTTTTCTTCGTAAGGTCAATCCACTTTTTCATCACGGGTTCTCTTTTATGATTTTGCGTAAAGCTAATTCACCCCTACACACAAAGCCGCGCAAAAAGGAACTGCGGGCTATGGGAATGATGGGCGGTACAGATCAAAATTTGTCGGCGGGTGGTGCAGTGGCTTCCGCAAAATACTGAAACAGTGGTAAGCCTGCATTGGCGTGGGCCAAAACGACTTCGAGCAGGTCGGGACGTGTTACATCGCTGGCCGGAAGCACTGCTTCAACATACATTTGCTTTTTCAGCAAAATGGGGTGCTCAGCGGCCGCCGCGTGAAGCGCAGCATCGGCAATGCGCTTGTTCTCTTCACCCTTGATGCTGCCATAATATTCTTTGAATACCACGTCATTCATAATGTCATACAGGCGGTTAGGGTGCGCGGCAATGTAATGCCTCGTACGGCGCAAGGTGGTAGCATCGGGCATATAAAGTCCACCTGCAAGCATGATATGCTCTGGGCCCAGCTGGTAGTAAAAGCCGGAATGGCTCGGATCTTTTTTGCCGTAAGGCGACAAATAAGCCGCCGCTTGGAGCTTGTAGGGTGCTTTGTCTTTGCTGAAGCGCACATCGCGGTTGATGCGAAAGATGGCCTTGCGCGCATCGGGGTCTATACCTGGCATGGAAGGGGCAATGGCGTCGATCAGTGCGGCGGTGAATTCCACAAATGGCTTCTTGACGTGTTGCTCATAGCGCCCACGGTTGTCATCAAACCATTCCTTGTGGTTGTTGGCGGCGAGGTCCTTGAAAAATTGATTGAATTCGGGTCCGAAATGCATGTGTCAAAAGTACGCGGAAACTTAATGCATCAACCAAGCTATACACAGTGCTTAACAATAATTTAACCTCGTGGGGCAGTGCTTCGACGCCCCAGTGTATACCATACACAAATCGCTGGGGTGCTAAAAGTTTTATACCGAGGGTGTTTAAAAACTTAACGTGAAAAATTTCATTTCGCGACGCATATCCCTTAATTTTGGTTAACAAATTATTCAAAACTGGTGCTTATGACCCTCTATGA
Source organism: Cryomorphaceae bacterium (assembly GCA_036751905.1). Lineage (GTDB taxonomy): Bacteria > Bacteroidota > Bacteroidia > Flavobacteriales_D > Cryomorphaceae > T3Sed10-241. The sequence continues at coordinate 23,854 of DAIOTP010000025.1, read as the reverse complement.
TATTGCCAAAAAGCTCGAAAGCCAACGAACCAACACCTTGAGGACCAACGGAAAAAACACCAACATCTGCGGAGATGAAACCTACGGACTGAGCCTGTCCAAGATTCAGGCGGTGGCCAAAGAAATGCAAAACGATGCCGTACTCGCCGATGAGCTCTACGGCAGCACCAATTACGACATGAAGTTGCTCGCCACCCTGATTGACGACCCCAAAAGTTATACCTTGGATGAATTGACCAAGCGTGCTGATCAACTCTACCCCTCCCCCTTTGCAGAAAAATTTTGCCGACAGGTCTTGGCCAATACGGAACATGCTGTTCATTTCATCGACAAGTGGCTGGACTGTGAGGACTGCAACCTGCAAGCATACGCATACATCACACTGAGTGAGTTGGCAAAGAAACAAAACAACCTCGGCAATGACTTCTATGCAAGCCACCTGCGCACCATCGAGGATACCATAGCCACCGAAACGGAAGATGTAAGACAAGCCATGCAGGCAGCCGTAAAAGCCATTGCCACCCGCAATGAAACACTTCGTCAAAAGGCTTCCCTTGTTGCTGAAATAGTCAAGCTCAGCATGAACCGCCGCAATACACTGCTGCAAAAGACCACCATACCCACTGCGTAAGGGCCATGAGCTGAATACCTTTTGAAAAGCCCTCTGCGGGCTTTTTTTGTTGGCTGCGGCATATTTAACCCCAAATTCACAATCGCTTTGTGATTTTTCACTTGTTTTGGACATGGAATTCAAAATGGGAAAGGTCCAAACCATAAAGCCGCAGGTACATTTTTGCACCCAGGGCAGCAGCCATCCCATTGGGGCTACCAAGGTCAATGGAGGGGTAAACTTTTGTTTGTATTCACGCACCGCCACGGCCGTTGACCTCTTGCTCTTTCATCACGCTGACGATGAACACCCCTATGAAGTTATCCATTTAAATCCATCCTTCAATAAAACCTACCATTACTGGCACATCCACGTGCAAGGCATTGAAGCGGGCCAGCTTTACGGATACCGTGTAGACGGGCCCTTTGACCCGGCCCGTGGACTGCGGCATGACCCGAGCAAGTTGCTGCTCGATCCTTACGCACATGGCGTTGCGCTTCCCCTTCATTACAGCCGAAAGCGCTGGACGGAGACCGGCAAAGCGCCAGGCAGCATGATGAAAAGCGTGGTGGCCAACCTCTCCGCATATGATTGGGAAGGTGATGCTCCGCTCAAGAGCTCCTTTGCCAATACCGTAATATATGAATTGCATGTGGCCGGCTTCACCAAAAATCCAAACTCCAACGTAGCGGCCCACAAACGCGGCACTTACGCAGGCCTGATCGAAAAAATTCCCTACCTCTTGGATTTGGGAATCACGGCAGTAGAGCTGCTGCCCGTATTTCAATTTGAGCCTGGCAACAATGAAAAAGGCAAATTGAACTATTGGGGATACAGCCCAATTTCCTTTTTTGCTGTGCACCAGCAATACAGCATTGACAAAGAGCCCCTTGCGGCCCTGGACGAATTCCGTGATATGGTCAAGGCTTTTCATCGGGCGGGAATAGAAGTGATTCTCGACGTGGTGTACAACCATACCGACGAGGGCAACGAAGATGGACCTACCTTCTGCTTCAAAGGCCTCGACAACGACGCCTACTACATTCTCGAAAGCGACATGCAGAAGTATGCCAACTATTCCGGCACAGGCAATACGCTCAATGCCAATTTTAGCACGGTGAGGCGCCTCATTCTCGACAGCCTGCGTTTTTGGGTGAAAGATATGCATGTGGATGGTTTCCGTTTCGACCTTGCCTCTATCCTCTCGCGTGATGAACGCGGCAATCCCATAGAGCATCCGCCCATCCTCTGGGATATCGAATCGGATCCCTGCCTTGCGGGCACAAAGCTCATTGCCGAAGCATGGGATGCCGCAGGGCTCTACCAGGTGGGCACCTTTGTGGGCGACAGCTGGCGCGAGTGGAATGGCAAATTTCGCGACCATACACGCCGTTTCCTCAAAGGCGATGAGGGCATGCTGTCAAAATTCGTGACCCGCATCATTGGCAGCCCCGATTTATACAGCCTCCAAAACCGAAAGCCAGACAAGAGCATCAACTTCATAACATGCCATGACGGCTTCACACTCAACGATCTGTTGAGCTACAATACGAAACACAACCTTGCCAATGGCGAAGACAACCGCGATGGTACCAACGACAACCACAGCTGGAATTGTGGCGCAGAAGGTCCTACCAACGACCCTGAAATCGAAAGCCTGCGCAACCGGCAGGTGAAGAATTTCCTAACGGTCAACGTCCTGGCCATAGGTGCCCCCATGCTGCTCATGGGCGATGAAGTGCGCAGAACCCAATTGGGCAACAACAATGCCTACTGCCAGGACAATGGGTTGTCATGGTTTGACTGGAGCCTTTTGGAAAAACACGGCGACGTGCACCGCTTCCTTAAGCACCTCATCGGCACGCGGCTCGAAAGAGAAAATTCTGAAGGCCGCAGCGAGATGACCTTGGATGAACTCTTGAAAAAAGCATTGATCACCTGGCATGGCATAAAGCTGAATAAGCCCGACTGGTCAGCCCATTCGAAAAGTATAGCTTACATGGTGCGCTCTCTGGATGAACGTGTTGCGATGTACTACATGATCAACGCTTACCATGCACCCTTGCAATTTGAGCTACCCGCAGCGCACGGCAGTAAGCCCTTGGTATGGCTGCGGTGGATCGATACCTCTTTGCCCTCACCCAATGACATCAGTGAATTGGGCAAGTGCATCCATAAGGTAGCCAACAATTACGATGTACCTGGGCGCTGCATTGTGGTTTTGAAAGCTGCCCTTTAGCGCTTCGTATGGGCCATGCTGTGGCGCGAAAATTATAGAACCGGGGCAAACCGGGCCAATGGAGCCATTCGGGCGCGGTTCAGAACGAATGAGGTGTCGTTGACCGTGTAATTGTCGACCATTTCGAGTGTGCTTCGGAATGCTTCAGGGGTTTGCATATCAGGGCAAGCCATCAAAGTACCGGCCATTTGGCCAAATGAAATGCGGTTTCCTTCATTGAGGGTGTAGCCGCCCATAACCTGATTGCAGCCATCATTGCCGGCCAAGCTGCCTTCTACGGCATTGAACTCAAGTGTTGGGATCTTGCCATTGTCAGCCGCAAGGACTGGATTGCCCCGCAACTCGACGAGTTGCCATTTTTTGCTTTCCACCCGGGGATCGGCGTAATTCTTTGCAAGCCTGTACATGGCCTCCAACCCGCCGCTGATGCGGCTGCCATCCTGGTCGAGGTGAAAGAGTACATGCTCACCAACCTGATATTGTTGTGTACCTGACATGCTTTTGATGCTGACTTTGCCACCTGCATCATCCCACTCAAAGTTGCCCTCTTCACTGAAGAAGTTGTCCTCTTCCTTGCCAAGGTATTGCAGTGTGCGGCGATAGCTGCCATCGCTGTAAAGGGTTATGGAAGTTTCAATTCCCTCACAATCCGCGCAGGGCGTTGTACCCTTGTAGGTGCCGGCCCAGTCAATTGAATTGCGGCTGTTGGCGGCATCGGGTACCTGGCTCAGGCTTGGTGCGGGCTGTGCTGGTTCCTGCGACTTGGGAATGGGTTCGCAGGCGGCCCACAGCATGGCTGATGCTGCTGCAAATGAAAGGAAAGCAGAGGTCTTCATATGGATTTGATTTGAATGGTTATGTAGTCCAAAAATAAGCAGAAAGGTTGACCATCACCAAGTTTGCGGAGATTATTCATCTACCTCAATGATAATTAATGACTTGGCAATGGCGCATGGCCCGGCTACCTTAAGGCATTCCGGATTTTGAGCACTTCATAGAGAATGCTAACCTTCTAAGCACATTTGCCGTAAAGGGGGGCAACCCCTTATAACTAAAGCATGAGAAAACTTTTACTACCCTCATTGCTCATCCTCGCTTTCACAGCTTTGGATATGCAAGCACAGTACAGCGACCACCTTTATGCTTCGCTGGAGCGACCGAAAAATTTTCTGGGTTGCTCACCATACAACGGCTACAGTTCTGCAAAGAACGAAAGGAATGAACCGCCAAAGTCAGGCGTTCAAAAATCATCCAAGGCCATGCTGCGCCTCGTAAACATGAGCTACTATGTGCAGGCGCTCATCAACTGCGATGCCATGGGAGCAAAAATGGATTACCGCGTGCTGCGCAGTACCGACCCCGATCGGGGATGGGAATTCGTAGCCGAAATAGACCACCTCGAAGCCCATGGTCCCGTAGCAGTGAATGACGACAGCCCCATAAGCGGGCAGGTAGTCTACAAACTGGAAGCCCGCCAAATGGATGGCGAATGGGAAACGGTAGATGTGCGCGTTGTGGAAAGGCCCGCAGGCGTGCAGCTCGATGACTTTGATTTTATGACAGCACCATTCGGCTCACTCATTTTGCCGCAAACCATGCTGCCCGCATCGCAATATACTGTCGAGATATTCGACCTGCAGGGCGGACGCATTGAAAGCAGCTTTGTGCGGTACGGCCACAAACTGAAGGTGCACACAGCCCACTTGCCTTTTGGCATATATCAGGTGGTGGTGAGTGGCGAACGTTCGCGCACCTCAAAGTACTTTCTGAGTACAGGCAATTGATTTAGGCCGATTCGGGACGGCTGCTTGCCGATCTCATTTTTGCCGAAAGGTAAAGGCCCAACCAGGTAATGCCCCCATTGATGAGCAGTACCTCGTAGCCCACCTTGTAGCCACCGAGCAGTACAGGTGCCAGGAGCACCACCCCGTATGATACAAATGGCGAAAGCACCGCGATAATGGGAATCCACCCGTCGCGGGCTTTTGCTTTTGTGAACAAGCCAAAGGCAAACATGCCAAGCAGCGGGCCGTAAGTATAGCCGGCGGCCTTGAAGATGCCATCGATCACAGCGTCATTGTTTATGGCTTTGAACACCATAATGACCAGAGCCAGCACCACCGACATGCCAAGATGCACCCGCATGCGGGTGCGGCGGGCGCGCAATTCGTCGGTTTCATCGATGCCCAAAATGTCGATGGAAAAGCTCGTAGTCAATGCCGTGAGGGCACTGTCGGCGCTGGAATAGGCCGCTGCGATAAGCCCGAGCACAAAGAGCACCCCTACCCCTGCGCCGAGGTAACCCTCCACCGCAAGCATGGGGTAGAGCTCGTCCGTTTTGCCCGAAAGGGCGATGCCATTCGCTTCGGCAAATTGATACAGCAGCACACCAAGCGACAGGAAAACAAGGTTGACCATCACCAACACCACTGCAAAGCTCACCATGTTCTTCTGTGCATCGCGCAGATTGCGGCAGCTCAGATTTTTCTGCATCATGTCCTGGTCGAGACCCGTCATGGTGATGGTAATGAACATGCCCGCAAGGAACTGCTTGAAGAAGTAACGCGGGTCATTGGGATCGCTGAAGAAGAAGATTTTGCTGTAGCTGCTCTCCCGGACTGCGGCCACAAGGGTGGCACCGTCATAACCCAGAGCATCGCTGATGGCGTACACACTCATGCCTACTGCAAGCAGCATAAAGGCAGTTTGAAGCATGTCGGTCCATATGACGGTACGGATGCCACCGCGAAAGGTGTATAGCCAAATAAGGGCGATGGTGAGTACCACAGTTGCCGCAAATGGCACCTGCATATCGAGCTTTTCGAACACTGCGAGTTGAAGCACAATGGCCACCAGAAAGAGCCTGAATGCCGAACCTATGATCCTGCTGAGCAGGAAAAACCAGGCCCCCGTTTTGTAGGCCTTTGGGCCGAAGCGCTCCCGCAAATAGCCATAAATGGTGGTGAGCTGCATGCGGTAATACAGGGGCAGCAATACAAAAGCTACCACCATATATCCGGGCAGGTAGCCAAGCACCATTTGCATGTAGCTGAATTGGGAGGTGCCCACCCAGCCCGGTACCGAAATAAAGGTAACCCCACTCAGTGAAGCACCTACCATACCAAAGGCCACCACATACCAAGGCGATTGCCTGCTGCCCAGAAAGAAATCGGCGTTGCGGGCCTTGCGGCCGGTGATGCGCGCTATGCCTATGAGCGCCCCAAAGTAGGCCGCGATGAGTAATACGATGAAAATGGGATTCACTTTTCAAAGAAGCGCAAAATACTCCCCTACCAAAATGCCACATCGAAAAATGTATGAAGTAAAGGGTGTTGAGAAAAATAGCTTGTGGCTTATTCTCCAACCTCACTGCATGGATGGAATGTCAGTTTCATGGGCCAGGCTCAGCCCTTTAGAACAATGCGCAGCAGGGCAGAAGTTTTGTTCATGCGGCTCATATTTTCAATTATGATGCTGTGTTTTCATTGGCTGATGTGATTGTAATTGTACCCTTTCCAGATTCGATGTATATCCTTACTTTGCACCGAAATATAATCGAAATAGCAAGGAGCATGGTCCAATTTTCATAGGTCAATAATCTGAGCCAGGTCGGGTAAGGTACAAATGAAGGGGAAAGCAAAGCCGGACGTGATATCCATTGTTCATCGCGGCATGGGGTTCGCACCGGATATTTGATCCTTCACGGAAAAAATGGACAATTGAAAAAAACTTTGCCATATTTGAAAACCATTTGTTTAATCAGAGTAAACCAGCAATAAATCCTATGAAAATATTGGTCCCGTATGATTTTACCCCTGTAACCCGTACTGCCCTAGACCATGCATTGTCGCTACACCGTGTGCTAGGCGGCAACATTGAGCTGCTGCATATCGTATCAAAAGAAAGCCTTATCAAAGCGGCCGAAATGGAGCTCAATTCATTGATTGCCGGGCTCAGTGCGGATGAAAAGCAGCGGGTATCCGCCACGGTACGCGAGGGTGACATCTTTCAGGACATTACGCAGGAAGCGGTACAAGGAGGCGCGCAGTTGCTTGTGATGGGCACACATGGGGCAAAAGGGCTGCAAAAAATTATGGGCTCCAAAGCCATCAAGGTAATAACCAGCGGAAATACCCCCTTTGTGGTGACCCAGAGCAAGGGTCCTGTCGGAAATATCGATAAAATCGTGATGCCTGTAGAATTGACCAAAGAAAGCGTGCAAATAGTGAGCTTTGCAGCCCAGTTGGCTGAGCGGTTTGCGGCCGAGGTGCACATCCTTTACCAGCCGGTGGCAGACGAGTGGCTCATCAAGAAGGTGCAGGGCAACATTGCATACGCAGGCTCAGTGCTTGGAAAGAGAAAATTGAAATACGTCGTGGCTGAGCTCAATAGCAAAAAACCATTCGCCAAAGAAACCATCGCCTACGCCCAGAAGGTTGAGGCCGGATTGATGGCCATTGCCCATTTTTCAGAAAGTATATTGCCCCAATTTGATACCTTCTCTCAAGAAATCATCACCAACAAGGCACAAATACCTGTACTCATTGTCAATGCTGAGCCGGTTGGCAAAGCCAAAGGCCAATATTCTTTTTTAACCATCTAGGCGTATTTATCGTAGATACTTATGTTACGCAGATCAAGTAAGGTCACCGTTTTGAAAAACTACGAGGGTATCGCATCACAAGTTCTGGACAGGCTAGCCAGCCAACTCCCTGCTCGCTACTGCTATCACAACGCGGAGCACACAGCGTATGTCATAGACAAGGCCAGGCTACTGGCAAGGGAAGAAGGGCTCGACAAAGACAGGTTGGGTGTGTTGCTGCTTGCATCGGCCTATCACGACATCGGTTTCTTAAAAGACCATGTGGACCATGAAAACCACAGCTGCGATATGGCCAAGGCTGATCTTGAGGTGCTGGGCTTCAGCCCTACTGAAATAACCGAGATATGCGAAGCCATCATGGCCACCACCATTCCACAACGCCCTAAAAATTTGGAAGGGAAGATCTTGGCTGATGCCGATTTGTACCACCTGGGGTCTATCAATTACGATTACTTTGCGAAGAGATTGTTTGACGAAATGAGTGCCCTCGATCCTACATTTACAAGAAAACGCTGGTTGGAGGTACAGATTCAATTTCTTAAAAATCATACATACCACACGGTATATGCAAAACGGGAGCTTGAACCCATCAAGAATCAAACCCTAAACAGACTAATGGTTTGCGGACCCAATGATCTGAACTATTGAGCTTGGGCCAAGGTGCAAAATCTGATTGGCGGGAGGCATTTTTCCTGACTGTGGTGCGTATAGGCTTGGAAGTTTCTGGGCATTTACACCCTTGGCACAAAACAACACAACCACAGCACGCAGATAGTCCTGAATAAAAGCCGAAAAAGGGCTGCCACTCCATGGTGACAGCCCTTTTTGGTTTTTCAGTTTTGGGTTGACTATTCCTCTGCGTCCACGTCAGGCGCAGTTGCATCCAAGCCATCATCTGGATTTACGGTATCCTCGATTCCCGCAATGAGTTCCTCTTCCTCGCGCTCGTCGATTTTGGCCACTGCGGCAATCTCATCACCGTTGCGGAGGTTGATCAGGCGCACACCCTGTGTGGCTCGGCCCATAACGCGGAGGTCAGCCACCGCCATGCGAATGGTGAGACCACTTTTGTTGATGATCATCAGGTCGTCCGTATCTGTCACCGACTTGATGGAAATCAGCGCTCCGGTTTTATCGGTCACATTGAGTGTTTTCACACCTTTGCCTCCCCGGTTGGTGATGCGGTAGTCGTCTACATCACTTCGCTTGCCGTAGCCCTTCTCGGAAACCACGAGTACGTTGGTTGAAGGATCGTCAATGCAAATCATTCCCACCACTTCATCCTCTTTGCCTTCGAGGGTTACGCCCTTCACGCCTTGGGAGTTGCGGCCTACAGCGCGCACTGTTTGCTCGTTGAAGCGGATGGCTTTTCCACTACGTTTGGCAAGGATAATCTCGCTGTTGCCATTGGTCAATTTGGCTTCGAGCAGCTGATCGCCATCTTTGATGTTGATGGCATTGATGCCATTGCTGCGCGGACGGCTGTACGACTCAAGGCTTGTTTTTTTAACCACCCCATTTTTGGTAGCCATGATCACGAAGTGGTTGTTGATGTAATCTTCATCCTTGAGATCCACAACGTTGATGTAGGCCATGATCTTGTCGTCCTGCTCAATATTGATCAGGTTTTGGATGGCGCGCCCTTTGCTCTGCTTGGTGCCTTCGGGAATTTCAAACACGCGCATCCAGTAGCATTTGCCCTTTTCGGTAAATATGAGCAAGTAATTGTGGTTGGTGGCCACAAAGAGGTGCTCCAGGAAGTCTTCATCGCGGGTAGTGCTGCCTTTTGAACCGACACCACCACGGGTTTGGGTTTTGTACTCTGTGAGCGCCGTGCGCTTGATGTACCCAAGGTGCGATACGGTAACCACAACCCCTTCGTCGGCAATGAGGTCTTCAATACTCATTTCATTGGCAGCATATTCAATATTGCTGCGGCGCTCATCACCGAATTTTTCCTTGATCTCGAGCAGCTCATCCTTGATGATTTGCATGCGCAGCTCCTCACTGTCAAGTACTGATTTCAAATAATCAATGAGTTTCATGAGTTCTGCATGCTCCTCGCGTATTTTGTCGCGCTCAAGGCCTGTGAGTTTTTGCAGGCGCATATCGAGAATGGCACGGGCCTGAATCTCGCTCAGGTTGAAAGTACCCATCAAGCTTTCGCGGGCCTCTTCGGGTGTGGCACTTGCCCTGATGAGCTTGATGACTTCATCGAGGTGGTCGAGTGCTACGAGTAAGCCCTCCAGGATGTGTGCGCGCTCTTCGGCTTTGCGCAGTTCATACCGCGTGCGGCGTACCACAACCTCATGGCGGTGCTCTACAAAGAGCTCAATCATGTCCTTGAGGTTAAGCATCTGCGGACGACCCTTAACCAAGGCAATATTGTTTACTGAGAATGAGGTTTGTAGAGCTGTGTACTTGTACAGTTTGTTCAACACCACATTGGGGATGGCATCGCGCTTAAGTTCATAGACAATGCGCATACCATTTCGATCGCTTTCGTCGCGTATGTCGCTGATGCCTTCAATTTTTTTGTCGTTGACCAGATCAGCCGTTTTCTTGATCATTTCGGCTTTGTTGACCTGATAGGGTATTTCATGGACAATGATGGCTTCGCGCCCTTCGCGTATGGTTTCAAAGCCTGCCTTGGCACGCATTACCACCCTGCCACGGCCGGTTTCGAAAGCGAGCTTTACCCCTTCGTAACCGTATATGGTGCCCCCTGTCGGGAAATCAGGTGCCTTGATATGCTCCATCAATCCCGCAATGTCAATGGCGCGGTTGTCAATATAGGCCACAATTCCATCGACCACTTCGGTGAGGTTGTGCGGGGGCATGTTGGTGGCCATACCTACGGCAATACCGCTTGCTCCGTTTACCAAAAGGTTGGGAACCCGTGTAGGCAACACGGTGGGCTCCTGAAGGGAGTCGTCAAAGTTGTTTTGAAAATCAACCGTTTCTTTATCAAGATCACCCAGAAGCTCCTCTGCGATTTTGCGCAAGCGGGCCTCGGTGTAACGCATGGCAGCAGGGCTGTCGCCATCCACTGAGCCAAAGTTACCTTGTCCATCGACCAAGGGGTAACGCAGTGACCACGTTTGGGCCATGCGCACCATGGTATCGTACACCGACGAGTCGCCGTGGGGGTGGTACTTACCCAGCACTTCACCCACTATACGCGCTGACTTCTTGTAGGGCCGGTTGCTCAGTACGCCCAGATCGAGCATGCCGTAAAGCACACGTCGGTGTACCGGCTTGAGGCCATCCCGCACATCTGGCAGGGCGCGTGACACAATGACCGACATTGAATAGTCAATGTAGGCTGAACGCATTTCATCCTCAATATTGATTGGAATTATTTTCTCTCCTTCTGCCATATTAGTTGACGCTTAAAAGTTGTATGATTTTTGATGGCAATAAGCCAACGTACGAAAGTACGGATATAAAAAGGGTGAACCTGACTTTGGCAAACCCAATTTTGAACAAAAATCTGTGAAATAAATCTGCGGGCACGTAAATGGCGGTAAATGCATTCAACTTAAATTTGAATTTGGCGTTATTTCATGTACATTCGGCATAACGCAATGCAACAGGCGCAGGTCTTTTGACACCAACAATAGAAAAAAATGGAAGCGAAATTTTCACCAAGGGTAAAAGATGTAATAAGTTACAGCAGGGAAGAGGCCCTAAGGTTAGGTCATGAATTTATAGGTGTTGAGCACTTGCTCCTCGGGATAATCCGCGAGGGCGAGGGCACAGCCGTGCAAATAATGAAGAATTTGGGTGTTGATTTGAAAGAATTGCGGCGCATGGTGGAATCATCCACGCGCACCGCTACCGTAAAATCAGGTAACCTCGGCAATATTCCACTCGTAAAGCAAGCAGAAAAAGTACTCAAAATCACCTACCTGGAGGCCAAACTTTTCAAGAGTCCCACCATTGGTACCGAGCATTTATTGCTCAGTATCCTGAAAGACGAAGACAATGTAGCCACCAGAACCCTCCTTAAATTCAATATGGATTACGAAACTGTAAAAGATGAACTCGAGGGCATGCGCTCGAATGCCGACGGCCCCCGAATGCAACAACAACAACCCCGCGCTGAAATGCCCGGCGCCGACGATGACGAAGACGATGTAGGAGGCAGTTTTGCCGCAGGCGGCGGTGCCGCGCGCAAACCCGGCGACAGCAAGTCGAAAACTCCCGTGCTCGACAACTTTGGCCGCGACCTTACGAAAATGGCCGAAGACGACAAGCTCGACCCCATTGTAGGACGCGAAAACGAAATAGAAAGGGTATCGCAAATTCTTTCAAGACGCAAAAAGAACAACCCCGTACTCATTGGTGAGCCAGGAGTGGGCAAATCAGCCATAGCCGAAGGCTTGGCCCTGCGCATCGTACAACGCAAAGTATCGCGGGTGCTTTTTGACAAAAGAATTGTATCGCTGGATGTAGCCTCACTCGTAGCCGGTACCAAGTACCGCGGCCAATTCGAAGAGCGCATGAAGGCCGTGATGAACGAGCTTGAAAAATCGCCCGACGTGATCCTGTTTATTGATGAAATACACACCATCGTAGGCGCTGGTGGTGCAAGCGGCTCACTCGATGCCTCCAACATGTTTAAGCCTGCCCTTGCGCGCGGTGAAATTCAATGCATTGGCGCCACAACCCTCGATGAGTACCGACAGTACATTGAGAAAGACGGCGCTTTGGAGCGGCGCTTCCAAAAGGTGATGGTTGAACCAACCACGCCCGAGGAAACCATTCAAATACTGCACAACATCAAGGAGAAATACGAAGCACACCACAGCGTGGTGTACACTCCTGAGGCCATCAACGCCTGTGTAACGCTGACTACACGCTACATCTCCGACCGTCACTTGCCCGACAAGGCCATTGATGCACTCGACGAAGTGGGCTCACGCGTGCACATCACCAACATCAATGTGCCCACTGAAATCATTGATGCAGAGAAGAAAATAGAAGAGATCAAAGAGGAGAAAAACCGCGTAGTACGCAGCCAGAAATATGAAGAGGCGGCCAAATTGCGGGACAGAGAACGCTCATTGATTGAGGAGCTCGAACGCGCCAAAACCCGCTGGGAAGAGGAATCAAAAAACCACCGCGAAACGGTTACAGTTGACCACGTTGAAGAGGTGGTGGCCATGATGACGGGTATACCGGTACAGCGCATTGCTGAAAAGGAAAGCGGCAGGCTGGCCCGAATGAATGAGGAAATGCAAGGCCGTGTGATTGGTCAGGAAGACGCCATTCGTAAGGTAGTGAAAGCCATACAACGCAACCGCGCCGGGCTCAAAGACCCCAACAAGCCCATCGGTTCATTCATATTCCTTGGGCCCACAGGAGTCGGAAAAACACAGCTGGCCAAGGAGCTTGCCAAGTACTTGTTTCAGTCAGAGGATGCACTCATCCGCATTGACATGAGCGAATACATGGAAAAATTTGCCGTGAGCAGATTGATAGGAGCACCTCCGGGCTACATCGGCTATGAAGAAGGCGGGCAGCTTACGGAGAAAGTGCGCCGACGCCCCTACTCGATCATCTTGCTCGACGAGATTGAAAAGGCCCACCCTGACGTGTTCAACCTCTTGCTGCAGGCGCTTGATGATGGCCAACTTACCGACAGTTTGGGCCGCCGCATCGACTTCCGCAACACCATCATGATCATGACCTCCAACATTGGAGCCCGTCAGTTGAGCGATTTTGGCACAGGCGTTGGGTTTGGTACCAAAACCCGTTTGGAAAATGAAGGTTCGGCTCAGCAGGCCATCATTCAAAATGCGTTGAAAAAAGCATTTGCACCAGAGTTCCTGAACAGAATTGATGATGTGGTGATTTTCAACTCGCTTGGTAAAGAGCACATTCACAAAATCATCGACATTGAGCTTGACAAGCTGTACAAGCGCATTGTAGCCTTGGGTTATCATGTGAAAATGACCGATGCAGCGAAGGATGTCATTGCGGAGCGCGGCTTCGATGAAAAATTCGGTGCGCGCCCATTGAAAAGAGCCATTCAGAAATACGTGGAAGACCCACTCGCCGAGGAAATCATCAACTCACAGGTCGAAGAAGGTGACACCATTCAGATAGGCTACAAGAAGGAAAAGGACGAAGTACAAATCAAAGTGGTAAAGGCCAAAAAGTCGGAAGAGAAAAAATCAAACGACGAAGAATAAAGCGCCAACCACAGGAATTATAGAATGATGAACCACCGCCACTGCGCGGTGGTTTTTTTTAGGCTACCACAAAACTCCGGGTAGTCATCTGGTTGTTGAACCTGATGCAAAGCTCATAGGCACCGGGTTCAAGGCCGCGGCAATCCAGAGGCAGGCTGTGCTCACCCTGCGCGAATTCAGCGCTTGGCAGTTCACGTACCAGCTGCCCACTGGCGCTGAGCACCTGCACATGCACCTGCGTTTTTTGCGGAAGCTCTACGCGTAAAGCCTCTACGCCACTCAGTGCATTTTTGCCGAAAGGGTACACGTAAGGAAATGATTCCTGGATTTCATTGCGCCGCAAGTAACGCTTGAGCCATCTCAAAAACACAAACACGAACACAAGGCTGAGCGACACCAGCAAATACTTTTCCAGACCAGTCATATTAAAGCGCAATTACACCTTCAATCTCAGCAGCTTTGCTGTATTTCTGCATTACCTGATCCGCATTCACCATCACCTCGCGGGCCGTCAAGGCCACGAAATTGCCCTTGGAGGAGGGCCTGGTTGAAATTTGGGCAGTTTTGCTGTTAAAGAGGGCTTGCAAGAGTGCAAGCTTTTCATTGTCGGCGGGTACGATAAACTTAAACATGTATACGCCAGGCCACTCGTGGTGGGTTTCCAAAGCCTTTCGTATACGTTCAAAGTCAGCATTACTCATCAGGGGTCAAAAGTACAAAACACAAGCAGAGCTGCCGCATCGTATCTCTGTGGCTTGTGAAATTGGTTCCGTTGCGGCTTCCTACTTTTTTATTTGCTTTGTATGCCAAACCAAAGAATGGATGATATGAATTGTAAATTATTGAACTTCATACTTTACGGAATATGCGCATTCGCTTTAGTGGCTTGCGGCGGCAGCGATAGCAAATCGGCAAAGGAGCAGGCAGATGCCCTTGTTGACGAATTGCTGCTCGAAATGGAAAGCAAGAACCACGGCGAAACAGCAGACTTGGATGAACCACATGAGTCCTTTGATGATGATGACAGGCAGCCCACAGAAACGGTGGAGGGTGGAGCCAATGAGGCTTCAGGAAATGCAGCAAACATGCTGAGCTATGAAGATGCAAGCGGCCGGACCATTTATACCCGCGTGTCCAAAATGCCCTCCTTCCCTGGTGGAAACGAGGAGCTTTACAGGTACTTGCACAACAATTTGAATTATCCCAAAGAGGCGGAGCAAACGGTGGAAGAAGCAAAGGCATTCATACAATTCATTGTTGATGAGGCGGGGAAAATCGAGCAAGTAGAGATTACCCGCTCTTCAGGTTTTGAAATGCTGGATGCAGAAGCCCTGCGGGTAATCAGCGCTATGCCTGATTGGAGCCCGGGTCAACAGGATGGACAGCCAGTTCTTGTAAAGTACATATTGCCAGTGATATTCAAACTGAATTGAGCCCGCTCACCTCTGTCTGGCGCGGTGGAGGCAACTTGTTTGCAAGCTTTCCTGTATTGGGCATATCATGGCGCACTTGCGCCTGAACCAAGCATTTCGTTCCTTCGTGCCACAATTCAACAATCCATAGCATCAACACCACACATCCATGAGGTTAATAATTTTCATAGTACTGCTCAGCACAATGGGCAATGTTCAGGCACAGCGCTTGCGTGCCGGGTTTAGCTCCACAGAGTACATCGAACTCTTAAAGGCATCCGTAATGAGCCAACGCGATTCTGCATTCAGTGCACAATACGAAGCGCCTATGAATCTGAAAAGAATCTACACTTCACCCATAGTTGGTCTCGAGAATGCCTGGGACCTGTGGATGGATGAGCGCGAAATTGCCGTAATCAGCATACGCGGTACGGCACTGAGCGCCGACAGCTGGTTGGAAAATTTCTATGCAGCAATGCTCCCGGCCAAAGGCAGAATTGTCCTCAACCAGCGCGGCGACATTTTTGACTATGAGCTCGCGCCGCATCCCAAAGCCGCCGTTCACGCCGGTTGGTTGGTAGGCACTGCTTTTTTGACCCAAGATATTTTACCGCAAATAGACTCCTTGTACCGCACTGGCACGCGTGATTTCATGGTCATGGGCCACAGCCAAGGCGGCGCCATTGCCTACCTGCTCACCGCCCACTTGCTGCAGCTTCAGCAAAAAGGAGCCCTCCCGCAAGACCTCCGTTTCAAAACGTATTGCAGCGCCGCACCCAAGCCGGGCAACATATTTTTTGCATACCACTATGAAGACATCACCAAAGGCGGCTGGGCTTTTAATGTCGTAAACCCTGCGGACTGGGTGCCTCAAGTACCTATAAGCGTGCAGACCCTGGACGACTTCAACCAAGTAAATCCCTTTCGCAATGCAGACGGAATCATCAAGGAGCAAAAACTGAAGGAAAGAATTGTTCTGAAACATGTATTTAACAATCTCGACAAACCTACCCGCAAGGCGCAGCAGAGTTTTCAAAAATACCTGGGTGACATGACTGAAAAAATGGTGCTCCAAAAACTAACCGGCTTGCAAATACCCGCTTATGTAAGCAGCAGTGACTATGTGCGTACCGGGCAATTTGTGATTTTGGAAAACAACGAAAAGTACTTCTCAAAATTTGCCATGGACGCCGAAGATGCATTCACACACCACCTCCACAATGCATACATGGAAGCCCTGGATGCGGACAACAAGCTTCGCGATGGCCTCATGCGCAGGGCGATGGTGGCCAAATTGGAGCGTCAAGGTCCTGGAGAGGTCCTTGCAGGTACGTGGATAATGAATAAGTTTCGCGGGTCAGAAATAAATACTCGAGGCGACGTGGCCCCGCCCACCTTCGAAATTTCGGAAGACCTGACAGAGGCCAAGGGTTTCACAGGATGCAATACCTTCAATGCCAAATTGAACGTGGGCCCGAGGGTGTTGCAATTTATGGATGTAAGCACCTCGCGCCGACAGTGCGAGGCCAACATTGAGGGCAGTTTTCTCGAAATGCTCCGCCACCAAATTATGTGGACCGTGGAGCGGGAGGAGCTGAACTTTTTAAAGGATGGAAAAGTGGTCATGACATTCACCCGAAGCGCCAAATGAGCAGCAAGCGTTTGAGCATTGTGTTTATGGGTACACCGCAATTTGCGGTACCCTCCCTGCAAGCATTGGCTGATCACCATGACGTGGTGGCCGTAGTCACCGCCCCTGACAAACCCGCAGGACGCGGTAAAAAACTCAGCGAAAGCGATGTGAAGCGCGCTGCTGCAAATATGGCCGCAGACATACTGCAACCGGAAAAACTCAAGGATCCCGCATTTCTAGGCCAGATTGAGGCATACAATGCCGACCTTTTTGTGGTAGTAGCATTCCGCATGCTGCCCAAAGAGGTATGGTCTATGCCGCATAAGGGTACCATCAACCTCCACGCGAGCCTACTGCCTGCTTACAGGGGTGCAGCACCCATCAACAGGGCGATCATGAATGGCGAAACAGTGACCGGACTGAGCACCTTCTTCATTGAGGAGCAAATCGATACCGGCGAAGTGATCGAGCAAACCCAAATTTCCATAGGCCCCGATGAGGACGCAGGCAGCCTTCACGACCGCATGATGCATGCCGGGGCTCAATTGCTGCTCAGTACGGTAAGCAGCATAGCCAATGATTCAGTAAAATCAACCCCACAACAAGAGCTTTTCAAAAACAGCCAAGCATCACCTGCACCAAAAATTTTTAAAGACGACTGCCGAATACCATGGAATCTTTCTGCTTCGGTTATCCACAACCACGTAAGAGGTTTGAGCCCTGCTCCCGGGGCCTGGACGGTGCTGCAGGATGTTAAAAATGAGCATGTCACAGTGAAGATATTTCAGGTACAGCCGCATGCTCAGGTTGGGGCAACCCATGAAGTTGGAAGGCTCATAGTCGAAAAAAACAGGTTGATGGTGCAGTGTGGAGATGGACTCCTTGAAGTATTGCAGCTGCAGCTGCCCGGTAAGCGGCGCATGGCTGTGGCCGAGTTGCTCAACGGATACCAATTTCCCGAAGGTGCCTCCTTTGAAAGGTTCGGAATTTAGAATTAATTCACTGTAATTTTGACAGTTAATATCAAGACCAAGCCCATCGCGTGGCCCAATCAGGCAGCCCGCACTTTTCAACAAACGGGCTATTTTATTAACAAACAGGCATTCAGAAACTACTAATGCTTGCACGGCATGTCCATTCCTGTATATTTGTCCATCGTTCAAAGGATAATCATTAAATACCAACTCAAAACTATGAACAAAGCAGAATTGATTGAAGCTATGGCCACTGAAGCCGGACTTTCAAAGGCTGATGCCAAGAAGGCCCTCGATGCATTTATTTCTACCACCGCCCACGCATTGAAAAAAGGTGACAGGGTTGCCTTGGTGGGTTTCGGTTCCTTTTCAATAAGTGAACGTGCTGCCCGTATAGGCCGCAACCCGCGCGATGGAAAAGAAATTCCAATAGCCGCTAAAAAAGTGGTTCGTTTCAAGGCTGGTGCCGAGCTTTCGAACCAAATAGCCTAACAACATCACGAATGCAATTAAAATCTCTCCTTTAACCAGGAGAGATTTTTTTTTTGACCAATCCGAAGCTTCATTTCTTCGCCCATCACCTCACTGCTTCTCTATTGACAATTTGCGCAAGGCATGGAATTACTTGATTTCCTATCTGAATATGTAACCGACGAACGAAAAAACCTCATCAACGAGGTGGCCCGAAAGCGGACAAGGCACATCACCGTAGTGCTCGATAACATTTTTCATTCCCACAATGCAGCGGCGGTATTGCGCAGCTGTGATTGCTTCGGCATTCAGGACGTACACATCATTGAGGACCGCTACAGTTGGGACCGGCATCCGCAAATAGAGCGGGGCAGCGCCCGCTGGCTCAACTTGCACCGCTATCAAGGCTCTGAGCACAATTCAGTCGAATGCCTGGAGGGGCTCATTGGCAAAGGCTATCGGATTGTAGGTACGAGTCCACATGCTGAACTGAGCATTGATGAAGTTGACATCAGCGGGCCCACAGCTTTCGTATTTGGTGCCGAAGTGAGGGGCATCAGCGACGAAGTATACCGCTTGTCCTCCACGACGTGCAAAATTCCGATGTATGGATTCACTGAGAGCTTCAATGTGTCGGTGGCCGTAGCGCTCACCCTGCACGCCGTGCGCCGAAGGCTGAGCGCACACAAGATTGCATGGCAGTTGCCTCCAGAGGAAATTGATACCCTCAGGGAAGAGTGGATCAAAAACTCTTTAAAGCATCTCGACAAGTATGTAAGGATGTGGGAAGAGCGCTACAGGGGCGGTTGAAGCAGTCGCCGTCAAGGCAAGCGCAAGCGTGTGCGCCGCGGTGCCCCATCCAGGGTTCTGTACACAGTGAGGAGTTCATGAAAGGACCGTATGCTGTCGAGTTTTTTATACCCGCAGGACCTCAACAGGTCTACAGCCGCTATTTCGACCCGTATGCTGGGATGTACATTGTCGCGAACGAACTGCACAAACTTAAACACCATAGCAGCGTTGAACCATTGATAGAAACGCCGTTCAAATGAATTGTATCCCCGACTGTTGGAGCGAATTTCATCAATGCGTTCATCAAAGAAATAAGCACTGAGGAAATCAATCATGATGTAAGGGAGCTCTCCGCCAAGGTGTTCCAGAGGTCGGCTGATCAAGTAAAACTCGGGTACGTGTTTGAAAAAAGTGCGCAAGTAGCGAAAGCCCTGTGGATGGAATGTGAAGTAGCCCTTTGAGTCGGCAGTGCTGAATGGTGGATTGTAATGAAAATTCACGGCCATTCGGCCGGGTTTTACCAGCGTTTCGTTCGTTTCGGCGAGCGCACCGATTTCGGCTATGTTTCTGTAAAAGTGAAAATCAGGGGCATCCTTGCCCGGGTGCATGCCCCCATGCTTTTGATAGGCACTGTTGCGCAGGGCTGATACCGTGCCCATGCTGTGGTGGGATATGGGAAAACCGGCTGCACCACATGCCAGGTTGTAATACCGCCAATGCAGCTCATGGTACAGGGCTTTACGGTTGTGCTCTTCCACGGTACCTTCCACAAAAGCGGGCATTTCAAATGAAAACTTGAGGGCCTGATGGCGCTGATGGTTCTTGAAGTGTTGACACATTACGGCGAGGTAATTGCTCTCCACCTGGGCATCGCCATCCAAACAGGCGATGACGCCATCCGGCTTATTGACCGCATTGAGCCGACGCACGGCTTCGTCCATTCCCAGTTTGCGCGCCGTGCCCAGTCCCCGTTTGCGCGTGGGCAAATGGCCTCCGCTGAGCACATGCACTGCCATATGTCCGGGGTTTAAACTTTGGTTCCAAAGGATGGCATTTTGGCGGAGATCCTCATCGATGGCTCCCTCGTCGCGGTTGGAAACAGATTCAGAAACAAGCGCTGCTTTTCCATTCGTTTGTAGCAAATAAGGGGGAATCAAGAGCAATTCCACAGCACAGGCGGGCGGCTCACAGGCTTGGAGCATGCCCACAAGCGCTTCCATTTGTCCTGCATGTGCGAGGATTACAGCTACTACAATGCCTAAATCAGGGTGTGGAGGTATACTGACCAGCGGATCACAAAAAGCATACTTTTCGAGGTATGAAGCTGTGGCCATCAGGGAAAGAGGCGGTCAATGCTCCAGGCTGAGCCTGCCTGAGTACGCCGGTAGCGTATGCGGTCATGAAGGCGGCTGGGTCGGCCTTGCCAAAACTCAATTTCGTGCGGTACAATGACAAAGCCTCCCCAATGTGGAGGCCTGTTTACCTCCTGACCTTCGAACTGTGCCGTGAGCTCAGCCATACGGGCATCAAGGACCTTGCTGCTCTCCACTACCTCACTTTGATCGCTGGCCCATGCTCCGATACGGCTTTCGCGTGGCCGCGACATAAAGTATGCATCCGATTCATCGGCAGGCACTTTCTCAGCAGTGCCCACTACCCTCACCTGCCTGTTCAACTCCAGCCACAAAAAATTGGCAGCACAGCGCGGATTCTTCTCCAATTCTTTCCCCTTCAAGCTGTTGTAATTGGTAAAAAAAACGAGGCCCCTTTCGGTAAAGTCGCGCATGTACAAAGCCCTGATGGAAGGAAAACCGTCATCAGCAACTGTGGAAAGGGTGATGGTATATGGATCGAGCAGCTCGGCTTTTACAGCTTGCTGAAACCAACGGGCAAATTGGTCTATTGGGTTGGCAGTGACCTGGTGTTCATCAAGGGGCTCGCTTTGAAAATCACGGCGGTCATTTTTTACAAAATCTCGTAGGGCTTGTTTGTCCATGCTGTGCAAATTGTACTGCAAAAGTAGGCATAGCAAGGTGGTTCTACCAACGTACAGGGTGCAAAAAAGCCCCTGACATGTATCAGGGGCCCTTGCTGAAAAACTTTTGAAACTGTGGCGTTAACGCACCCGTGTGGATGTAACCACAGCATTGCCCATTGCGGGCAGTGTTTGCTCCATTTTGACAGCAGTTTTTTTGTCTTGTTCCACCCATATGGTGGTGCGCTCCGAGCCATTTTCGCTGTCGGTGATGTCAACCCGATAGCATTTCTTGCCTTCAATCTCCTCCATGGCAACCACTTTAAGCAAGGCTTTCTTGGCCTTCATGGTACTCACATCGTGTACATTCAATCCCAATTCATATCCTTCAGCAAGCGGCATGCCTGCTACAAGAATATCCATGCCCGGCCCCGTAGGCAGCAAGGCTCCTTGAAAAGGAATTTCCATGTTATTGCCCATCATCACAACATTTATTTTGTCAGGACCATAGCTGATTTCGATGTCTTGACCCATTTGTTGCACCTTGCGGGAAATGGGTGCCAGTGTGCTGCTGAATGTAGCCACATCCGTGATGCTGCCTTGCGGGCCTTCGGCTACATCGCTCAGCACCCAATTGCCTTCCGCTTTGGCAATGGTCCGCTTAGAGCTCATTGCAATATTCTGGCCCTGTACGGCGATGTTCATCTTCCATGATTCAGTGCCCGGTTTCAGCATTACGTCAAGCGGCGGCAGCGCTGTAGCCATGCGCAGCTCAGTGGCAGGGGTGTAGCTTACTCTCCTTATATCCACACGCATTTCCTCGAGCCGTTTGGCCACTTCTTCGGGCATCTCAGCCTGGTAGCGTCCTTTGATCTTATCGGCCAGGAACTTCTCAATTTCAGCGTACATCGCCATGCTGTTCACAGGCTTGGCAAATCCATGGCCTTCATCATCGGCCAAAATGTAGCTTACATCATGCCCGCGGTCGCGAAGCGCAATGACAATTTGATCGGCCTCCGCCTTTTTCACGCGTGGATCATTGGCACCTTGAATAATCAAGAGTGGGCGCTCAATCTTATCAGCGCTGAAAAGGGGGCTGGCTGAGGTAATGCGTTTTTTGCCTTCTACGGTGTTCGGATCACCCACCATGCCATACAGAAAGGCCCTCCCGGCTTCCCAATAGGCGGGGACCGACTCGAGCAGGGTGAATATGTTGCTGGGGCCCACAATATCGACCCCGCAGGCGTAAAGTTTTGGCGTGAAAGCCAGACCAGCCAGTGTGGCGTAGCCTCCGTAGCTTCCTCCCATGATGGCCACACGCTCCGGATCGGCTATGCCTTTGTCAATAAGGAATTGCACTCCCCAGGTGAGGTCATCTTGCATGAGCTTGCCCCACTGCAGGTCGCCGGCATTGAGAAATGCCTTGCCGTAGCCGCCGCTTGCGCGAAAATTGGGTTGAAGCACGGCGTATCCCCTGTTGGCCAAAAACTGCGCTTCGGCATCGTATCCCCAATAGTCCCGCGGGCCTTTTGGGCCGCCATGTACCAGAATTACCACCGGCAGGCCTTTTCGTTCCACGCCCACAGGCATGGTAAGGTAAGCGGGAATCTCAAGTCCATCGCTGCTGGCGTAACTGAGTACCTCCATAGGGGCAAGGTGTTGCTCCACAGCTTTCAAATCGGGTCGGGGCGTGTATTGGGGCAGTAAGTCACGCGTTTTACGGTCAAAGAACCAGCTCTCAGAAGCGTACTTATCACCGTATACGCTGATCAGAAACTTGCTGTAATCGTGGGTGGAACTTTGAAAACCCACCTCCCTTCCGGGAAATTTGCTGCGGAGAAAGTTGTAGTCCGCCTCCCATTCCTTGTTTTTCCAATATACCCGGTTGCGGTCGTCGGTGTAGGAGGTGCTGATGATTTCGCGGGTATGGCGGTCCAGGCGCAGATTACCGAAATCGACCCGCTTGTTGGGATCGCTCTCTACCAGGGTCATTTTTTTGGAAACGGGATCCATGAGAAAAAGTGTGCTCAAATCGAGATCCCCCTTGTTGGTGACCAGATACACCTGCTTGTTGTTTTTATCCCATCCTACCACGCCGGCCCCTTCGGTAACGAGTGTTTCATAAATGGGGGTAAGCTTGTTGCCCTCTTTGTTGAGAATGGTGGTGGTGCCCTTCTCGTCCGTGCGGTACAACAGGCGCAGCTTATCGTCCCAATCAAAGTTATACCCCGTGATGCGGTCCTTATTTTCATAAAGCAGCTTGAGCTTGCCATTGGAAATGCGCAGGCTGTAAAGGTCGTGCCAAGCCTTGTCGCGGTCGTTCAGGCCTATCATGAGCATGTCAGGATCATTGTCACTCACATTGTAAATCTGTGCTGTGACCTCTTCCAGTGGGGTGAGGTTGCGCGATTCAGGCACTGCTTTGCCTTCAGCGTTTTTGCCGGAAGGGTCCACGGCAAATACGTTGATATTCTCATCCCCATCTTTGTCTTTCACATAGAGGATGTACTTGCCATCGGTGGTCCAAAAATAACCGTACAAGGGGCGCTTGCTGTCGGTGAGGGGGCGTGCTGACTCGAAGCGTTCGTTAAAGGGTTTCACCCAAATATTCATAATCCCCTCATATTCCTTGAGGAATGAAATGAATTTGCCGTCGGGGCTGAGTTGGCCACCTGTAATTTCAGGATTACCAAAAAAGAGCTCTCTATCGAGCAAAGGAACGGTTTGCGACATAGTGGGTTGTATAGTGGCCATAGACATGAGCAGGGCCAGCGAAAGTAAAGTGAATTTTTTCATGTGATAGGTTTTAAAACATCCCTTCGCGAACAAAGGTTGGGTAAAACTATACATTCACGGTGACCTGGCACCACACGCATTTACGAACGGCAATGGAGTTGCACCAACGGTAGGTACAACTCCTTATTCAGATGACAGCAAGGCCATGT
>DAIOTP010000024.1:0-31388 GCA_036751905.1 Cryomorphaceae bacterium | reverse complement strand
CGATGAAGCCCGCTGGTACTTGTTTGATTTAAGCAATCCCGGTGACACACTTGTGTTTAGTGAGCGCAGCATCCGTGTTGAAAATGAACAAATACTTCCTGAATACGGCATTTCAATTACCATTGGCCAATCGTTCACCGAAATAGCCAGTTCTGAGAATCCTGCCAACAACCGAATTCCAAATTTGATCTTTGACCGACTTTCTTTCCGCAATGGCCCCACAGGATGGCTAACCGGCGTTCCCGACATAGATGGTTCGAACGTACAAAACTGGATTCGTTCAGGAACGGTTGGTGAGGATGCATCAGTTATCAGGGATGGTGCTGGTACTGTAATTGGTTTCGCCCATGGAGGGTCGCCTTGCTTCTTGTTGCCTGATGGCACCATTGACAATTTTGTGTTCAATGATTATGAATGTGGAAGTCCGAATGAAGAAGGTGAAGTGTCCTGTGCTGCGTTCTTGGATCCCAATGAGCGTTTTGAAAATATATTGGGTGGTATTATTGGCCCTGCACGATTGGCGAGTGCCTACGAATGTGGCCCATCACCCATGACCAGCGACGCACTTACACGCGTGCAGAATGCTTCTTTGGGTGATCAAGGTGACCTTCGCAGACTATTTGGTGTGCAAATAGTCATAACCCCCGATAAGAGCCAATGGACGCGTTGTCCAGTACTCGAAGCGCATGGCCAGCCTGAATTTACTCAGGGCAATGCCGAGAAACTTTTTCCACGTCGTGCGCTATCTGTTGACAAAAATGGCCGCAATCAATTTGATCCCGGTGTGAATTTGGAGGAAGCAACTTTTTCAGGTAGTCAAATTTTCACAGACGCTGTGCTGGCAGGAATGAGTGCCACCCAGAGGAGTGCCATGGTGGCGGGCCTGCGCCAAACCTACCCTGGAATTCAAAATGAGAGTGATTTGTTGGGACTTTCCGTAGGGATGGGATGGTTTCCTGGATACGTTATCAATACGGACAACGGTGAGCGTTTGAACGTAATGTTTGCCGAAAACAGCGTTTTGCCTGGTGAAAATGGCCGTGACATGCTTTGGAATCCATCATCGAGGCTGGCCAACCCGCTTGGACCAACCCAAAGGCCATTGTGGGGAGGAGAACACTACCTGTACATCTTGCGCAATGACGCTTCGGTGATCCAAAATGTGGACAGGGTACCTTTATATGATGGTGGAACATACTCCTTCCTCACATTGAACAGGAGTGCAGCGGCAATTCGAGGTAGGGTTTATGCCGCAATGACATGGATCATGGCACCACTGCTTGCTGAAGGTACATTCGCTTACCGAACTCCGGAAGATGGTTTGGTTCCGGGAGAAGCCATTATCAACGTTGGGGTTGGCGCAGGCTATGCACCTTATGCCACCCTTGCAGAAGACTTAGGCCAAGAGTCTGTTCCTTTCGTTTCCACCAGTACCAATCTTGATTTGAGCATCAACCAATGGTGGCCTGTATACAGATTCAATACGTTCGGATTCGAAACTGTATCGAATAACAATGCAGTAGCCACTACCGCACTCGACATGATTGATATCGTACCCAATCCTTACTACGCCTACAGCACATATGAAGTAAGTAGGGTCGACAACAGGGTGAGAATTATCAATCTGCCACCTGAGTGTAAAATACAGATATTCACCCTCAACGGAACCTTGGTGCGCATTCTTGAAAAGGATAATAACCTCACATGGATTGACTGGGATTTGCAGAATGAACAATTTATTCCTATCGCAGGTGGAATGTATCTCATCCACGTGCAGGCACCAGGAATAGGTGAGCGCGTGCTCAAATTCTTCTGCGCAACACGTCCTACAGACTTAAGAAACTTCTAAGCTACTTTGAGAATCTACCCGTTTATGACGATACATTTAAATCGAGCAGCCCAATCGGTATTGTTGGGCCTTGGCCTCATCGCTTGTTTACCCACTTATGGTGGAAATCCTGACCGTGCTGGTTCCGCAGGCGGTATGCAGTTGCTAGTAAATCCTTGGGCACGAAGCAATGCCTTCAGTGGGGCAAATATGGCAGCCGCAAGTCCTGTGGAGTCTATGTACCTGAACGTAGCCGGAATGGCGAGCGTGCGAGGCACCGAAGTTGGCATAACGTATATCAACTATCTCTCAGGAGCTGATGTGGGACTGAACTCTTTTGGCTTGGTTCAAAAGATAGGCGAAACCAGCGCTTTGGGATTGGCTGTGAGCACCTATAATTTTGGTGATATCCGCCGAACAACTACCGAAACCCCTGATGGGGATGGCACTTTTTTCAATGTGCAGCTCTCCAATATCGGACTTTCCTATGCAAAGGCGTTTTCCAACAGCATTTCGGGAGGGATTACATTGAAGGTAATTACCGAAGGTGTAGCCGATTTGCGGGCTACGGGCGTGTCACTTGATGCAGGCATCCGATATGTCACAGGCGACCGTGACCAACTGAAGTTCGGAATATCCCTCCGCAATGTAGGGCCTCCCATGTCTTTTTCAGGTGATGGATTGGCGTTTGAATCAAGGGCTCCACAAAATTTCTTTGATCTCAATGCGGAGTTCAAAAGCGCACTGTATGAGCTGCCATCTCTCGTGAATATAGCTGCAAGCTATGATTTTCTCCTGTCTGAGCAAATGGTGCTTACAGCACACGGAGCGTTTGTTGCCAATTCATTCAGTGAAGACAATTATTTGGTTGGAGCAGAATTCGGCTTTCGGGAAATGTTTTTTCTCCGCGCAGGCTACCTCATCGAAAACAATATTTTCGATGATCAACTTCGGAGAATAGTTTACACTGGCCTTTCGGCTGGTGCAGGAGTGCAGCTCGAATTTGGAGAGAAACGCACACGTCTTGCAATCGATTACTCGTTTCGCAATACCAACCCTTTCAATGGGCTTCATGCCATTGGTGTACGCCTGGATGTAGGTAAGAACTAATCAAAAAATTTGTACATTTGTACCCAACGAGGAGAAAGCCCATTAAAGGGTTTTCTCTTTTTTGGTACATACCTACCTAGCAATACCCCCAACTATGTCACAAATTAATTACTATACCCCCGAGGGCCTCGATAAGCTGAAAAAAGAGCTCCACCAATTGAAAACAGTTGAAAGGCCGCGTATTTCGCAACAAATTGCAGAGGCTCGTGACAAAGGCGATCTTTCTGAAAATGCTGAGTATGATGCGGCCAAGGAAGCGCAAGGACTGCTGGAAGCGCGTATTTCAAAAATGGAAGATGTACTTGCCAACGCACGCGTTGTCGACGAATCAAAGATGGATACTTCCAAAGCATATATACTCAGTAAGGTTACAATTAAGAATTTGGCCAATAGCCAGCAAATGGTATATCAGCTTGTCGCCGAAAATGAGGCAGATGTTAAGTTGAAGAAGATCTCAGTAGACTCGCCAATAGGCAAAGGCCTCCTGGGAAAAGCAAAAGGCGAAATTGCCGAGATTGAGGTGCCCGCCGGGATTGTTCGCTTTGAAATCGTTGATATAAACCGATAAGCCACAATGCCGAGTATTTTTACACGTATTGTGAATGGCGAGATACCCGGGCATATTGTTGCTGAGGATGAATCGTTCGTGGCTTTTCTGGACATCAATCCATTGCGCAGAGGCCATACCCTTGTGGTTCCAAAGAAGGAAATCGACTACATTTTCGACCTTCCTGAGGATTTACTCACACACATCATGCCTTTTGCTGCCAAGGTCGCCAAAAAAATAGAAAAAGTGATTGCCTGTGAACGCATTGGCGTATGCGTGATAGGACTCGAAGTGCCGCATGCGCATGTACACCTTATTCCCCTTGATCATGTTGGTGACATGAATTTTGCAAAGCCCAAACTGCAATTGAGCCATGAGGAACTCAGCCGCATTGCTGAAGCCATAAAGCAGGCTTGACATACGCGGTTTTACCGCACCCTTCCCGGATTTTTAGCAATAAAATTTTTCCAACTGCCACCCCCTTTGGCCGAAGGTCCTTCACCGACATGCTGAAATCCGTGGCAGACGGCTGCGGCCAGGCCATCGGAAGCATCAAGCATTTCAGGGAGCTCTTTCATGTTGAGCAAGGTTTTGAGCATGGCTGCTACCTGTTCTTTGGAGGCATTTCCATTTCCTGTTATACTCTGCTTGATACGCCTGGGGGCGTATTCTACATAGGGTATAGACCTGCTCAGCGCTGCTGCAATGGCCACTCCCTGGGCGCGGCCTAGTTTGAGCATGCTTTGTACATTCTTTCCGTAAAAGGGGGCTTCAATCGCCAGTTCGTCGGGATGATATTCAGATATTAAACCGACTACCCGGTCGAATATAATCTTCAGTTTCAAGGCATGGTCTTCGTATTTTGCCAGATGTATTACACCGTGGCTCACTACATACATCCGTTTCCCTTCGAGGCAAATAATGCCGTACCCCATAACCGTGGTACCTGGGTCAATGCCTAAAATGATGCGTTCTGCCTCCAAAAACTTTACTTTAGCAGCGAATGTACAAAAGGCTTTTCACTGCAATCCACTCGAATCAGTTTAAACTTGGTTTGGCGCTATTTGGTCTGGTAGGCCTTGCTGTGTACGCTTTTTTGCAAAAGGACATGTTATCAGCGATGTATGCGGCAATAGCCATTGAGTTGTTGCCATGGTTGCTGTTGCTTGCCTCCCTGACCTTCGTCAATCTATATGCGGAAGTACGCAAGTGGCTTGCATTGCTGCATGCGCCGCAACTCACCCTACTTCAGGGTTACAAGCAAGTGCTTTCGGGGATGTGCAGCGGTTTCGTAACGCCCAACCGCATAGGCGATTTTGCAGGAAGAATGGCCCAAATGCCCCCACACCTGCTCATGAAAGCTCCGGCAGCGGCCGCGCTGGGAGCATCTATCCAAGGGCTGGTTACCTTGGCCTTTGGGGCTATTGGATTGTTGATGTATCAAATGCCCCCGGTACTGCACAGCATAAGGCTTCATTGGATGGTAGGTTTCGGTCTCGTCACCGCAATCATCCTTGCAGTATGGCTACCCAGCGCTTTAAACCGTGGTTTATGGCACATCCGCTTGCAAAACAGTGTGACTTATTTTAAGCAGCTTAAATCCAGAGCGGTAAGAGCCGCTGTGAAATGGGCTATTTTGCGGTACATTATTTTCAGCACCCAGTTTGTGTTGGCACTCTATACTTTTGGTTATGGCGGTGGACTTCATCAGGCCTATGGGGGAGTTTTTGTGTTGTTTTTCTGTCAATCGTTTATACCAGGTCCTGCCTTGGGTGAGCTTGGAATCAGAGAGGTGCTGTCCGTGGTTCTTTTTGCACACTTCATGCCGCACCATACCGCAGCTGTTTTGGCCGGATTCAGCCTTTGGCTTGTGAACATCGGTTTGCCTGTTTTGGTCGCATCAGGATGGATGGGATTCAAATCGCTTCACAACCACAAAGGGTTTGCAGGTGGTTGAATTTTGGGCAAGTTTTGTGCTGTACGCTTATGGTGTGCTCCTTGTGGCACTCCTCGTTATTTTTTGGCAAGCCCTTAAGCCAAAGGATGCTGCGGCAGAATTTCCTCTTGATGTCACCATTGTAATCCCCTTTCACAACGAAAGGGATGCATTGCCGGGATTGATCAGGAATAGTGTGAATCTTGGCCATAAAGTGCTTTTGGTCAACGACCATTCCAATGATTTGGATGAAAATGAGCTCCGGCGTATGGTTCCTGGTGGCAACATGTTGTTGCTGCATTTGCCGCAAGGCCTTTACGGCAAAAAAGCCGCCTTGCACTTTGGCATCGAGCACAGCGTTACGGAGTGGGTGCTGACGAGCGATGCCGATACCTTCATAAACCGCGATTGGCTGCTCGCTGCCGGAGCCCTCACCACGAAAGATGCCAAGGCATGGGTGCTTCCGGTAAAGCCCGCTAAGCAGCCTTCATGGGGCAGCAAATGGTTTGATTTAGAATTCGTAGGACTGCAGGTTGTGGGGCTCGCTTCCGCAAAAGCCGGGATGCCCTTGCTCGCAAATGGGGCTGCATTTCTATTTCAGCGCGAAGCCTATATGATGAGTTACAACCAACGCAGGGACTTAGAAATTCCTCATGGGGACGACATATTCACCCTTCATGCCATTGCCTCCACCTTCGGAAATATGGCTTTGGGAGCATCCATGGGAGCTGGTGTGGCAGCGCTGGCTTCCTTTCCGGAAAAGGTGGACGCGCTCTGGTTGCAGCGTTGCAGGTGGATTGCCAAAGTGCCTGCAGTTCGCTCGATGCCCTTTGCGGCTGTGAGTGCTTTGACTTTGCTCGCACATGTTGCGCATGGATGTATGCTTATACTATGGGTTTTGGATATCGCGGATCTGGGCACTGCATTCTGGTTGAAAATTGTTTTGGAGGCGGCTTTGCTCACCACGGGAGTTTTGTACTTTCGACGGCTTGACTGCCTGTGGTTAATTTTGCCAGGACTGTTTGTTTATCCCTTCTATTTTATGTCACTGATCTTGGGCTCAATATTGATTAAGCCGCGATGGAAACGAAGTAAATGATTGAGCGAGGGTTAGATATATCCGCATCGCCCACAGCTTTGGCTTGGCAACGGTTCAAGAAGAATAAGCTCGCAATGCTGGGCCTTGTCGTTATTGGCCTGGCTACAACCATTGCCATACTTGGGGGCAATGTTCGCCCTGATGGTACGCAAAATGCCAACAGTCAGCACCTGGCACTTGCTACGGCAGCGCCAGGAAGCAAAGTAGCGTTTTTGACAGTGCGCAAAAACGAACCCGAGCGCAAAGCTTTCTTCTTTGAGCGGCTGTTTTTTGGCGGAAGCCACAATGCTTACACTGAAATACCACTTCACACTTACCGCATCAGCACCGATTCCGTTGTAGGCTTTCAGTATGGCGGCAGGCCCGGCATCGCAGGAATGCCTTTCGCATACCACATCGCTGATGTGGTGTACGCATTAGATCCTGAGCGCATTGAACCAACTTCGGACGGATACATCATTGTTAGGATAGATACGGATGAAAAAGTAGGTGTGATGAGAAGTGAGGTTGTGGCAGCGCTTCAAAAATCATCATTGGTTACAAAGCGATTCTGGCTCGGCACTGATAAATTTGGTCGCGATATGCTCAGCCGGCTTATGGCTGGTACCATAGTTTCGCTCTCAGTTGGGTTGATTTCTGTACTCATAAGCCTGGTTCTGGGACTTGCTTTGGGTGCCATTGCCGGGTACTTTCGCGGTTGGGTGGACGATGGGATTACCTGGCTTATCAATGTGGTTTGGTCTATTCCCACCCTGTTGTTGGTGGTGGCCATCACGTTTGCCTTGGGCAAGGGCTTCGTGCAGGTGTTTGTGGCTGTGGGGCTTACCATGTGGGTGGAGGTGGCTAGGGTAGTAAGGGGTCAGGTACTTTCCGTACGAACCATGGAATATGTCGAAGCAGCCAAAGTACTGGGCTACAGTTCGGGTCGCATTATTTCAGGGCACATACTTCCCAATGTTATGGGGCCGGTGGTGGTGATTTCTGCTGCCAATTTTGCCTCAGCAATACTGCTCGAGGCAGGATTGAGCTTTCTAGGCATCGGAGCACAGATTCCGATGGCCTCATGGGGACAAATGATCAAAGAACATTACCCTTATATTACCACAGCCAAAGCTTACCTCGCCTTGCTTCCCGGGGCCAGTATCGTATTGCTGGTGCTGGCATTCATGCTGGTAGGCAATGGACTGCGCGATAGTCTTGATACCAGGGCAGCACATTGAATAAACCAACCACGATGCTGCTTGCGCTGCCGGAAGGCAAGTCAACACAGCATATGGGCATAGGTTACACTACAGCTGCAATAGCTTTTGAACCCAAGGCACATTACCATCCCGGAGGAGGTGCACATCATGCCATCCTGAACCACACAATTCCAACCCGTACGCCAGCACGTTCACACAAGCGACAATGCGCGAGCTCTGACAATATCCCCCTTTAGAAAGGAAGATCATCGCTGTCATCGGCAGGCAAGCCAACCGGTTCTACATTGGGCAGCGGCGGCAGGTCACCTCCTGTTGGGGCAGCACTGCCCTCGCGCTCAAGGCGCCAGGCATCCAGAGAAACGAAAAACTTTGTTTCACCACTTTTAGGGTTTTCCCACCGACGGCCACGCAGGTTGAAATTTACTTTCACATTTTCACCTACGTTAAATGGCTCGAGCAGATCAACTTTGTCTTGGGTGAGCTGAAAAAGGATTTCCTGTGGGTACTGACTGGCGTCATCAGTGATTACAAATTCTCTCTTGCGAAATTTGTCGGTAACTTGTTCAGCATCGTTTTTAACGATAAGCTTTCCAGAAATTGAAAACATACTATTATATTTTAGTTGTTAAAACTCAGAAGGGTAAGCCAAGCCTCGTTTATTTTTCCTTCGGAAATGTAAACACAAGCCAGCTTGTGCAGCTCTTCTTCGAGTGTATTTGGTTCACCCTCTAAAGCTACAAATAAATCGCTTAATTCTGTAAGCCGCCACTCATTAACGGCAGTTTCATCGGGCAGCGCCCCCACACCTCCCAGGAGTCCGAGGTCATTACCGCTAAGGTGCTTGCTATGGCGGATGTCATACGGAATCATGTCGACACCAATTCCCGGAATTTGTCCGGGTTTTGGCACTTCAAAAAGGGCATTTCCAAAAGCGCGAACATAGTAATCGCCGCCCATGCGCCCTACGGTGTCTATCCTTCGCTGGTCAATGCGGCCATCGGGGTCCATGATTTCATCGCGAAAGTGCATCCGCACTACTTTGCATACCACAAGATTGCCTGCTCCTCCTTCGCTGCCTAAGGAAATGACATCTGTAATTTCACATTCGAACTGTGCTGGGGCCTCTTTTATGCGCCAGGGCTTTATTAGTTCGGATGCTTGCATGGTAAAGCCTGCCTTTTCAAATTCATTTATTCCTTCAGCAAATTCTGCACTTGCAAGGGACATTTGTTGCACCATACTGTAGTTTACAATATTGATTACAACTTGTTTAACTTTATGGGCGTTGTCGAGTGTGTGCTTGGTGGTATTGTTTGTGCCTCGTCGTGCTGGTGAAAATATGAGTATGGGCGGATTGGCGCTGAATACGTTGAAGAAGCTGAATGGAGCAAGGTTGGGCCTGCCATTTTCATCCAATGTGCTGGCAAAGGCTATCGGCCGGGGACCAATGGCTCCCAAAAGCAGTCCATGTACCTTTCGCACAGGCAATTCACTTGGGGTAAATGACGGCATACATGCTTTTTTGAAGGGCAAAGGTAAGGCTTTGAAAGGATAAGGGTGGATGGACAAGGACAATAGATTTGCACAATACATAAACTGATTTATCTTTGTGCTCCTTTAAAAAATGACCCACTAGCGGATGTGGTGAAATTGGTAGACACGCCAGACTTAGGATCTGGTGCCGCAAGGTGTGTGGGTTCGAGTCCCTCCATCCGCACAAAAGTCAAAAGGTCGTTCCACATGGTACGGCCTTTTTCATTTTGGCCATACACATCCTTTCAATGTCAGAGTTTCGAAATGGACAGGCCTCTTTTTGAGCGGCACCATTTTTTAATGGTTAGCTTGGCAGAGGGGATTGTGTCAGTGCTATAGGGTTGGAGCTCAGTCCTTGGGTGAACAAATCACAACCCAATAAAAAACCGACATAAGTCTCGCCTGCCTACAAGGTCTCCGCATCCCTGATCACCTTGGCCTTCAATCCGGCTTTGAAGTCGCTGATGCGGCGGCGCAGGGCCTGATCGCCGGTGGCGATCATCTGGGCGGCGAGGATGCCGGCATTCATGGCGCCATCCACAGCCACGGTGGCTACGGGCACGCCGCCGGGCATTTGCACGATGCTGAGCAGGGAGTCCCAGCCGTCGATGCTGTTGCGGCTCTTGACTGGCACGCCGATTACTGGCAGGGGCGTGAGGCTGGCCACCATGCCCGGCAGGTGGGCAGCGCCCCCGGCCCCGGCTATGATCACTTTGATGCCCCGCGACTCGGCGTTTTTCGCAAAATCGAACATGCGCTCCGGCGTGCGGTGCGCCGATACGATGGTGAGTTCATAGGGAATTTCGAATTCTTTGAGCATGTCGGCCGCACCCTGCATTACAGGGAGGTCGCTCTTGCTGCCCATGATGATGGCTACCATAGTTCAGGCGGTTTTTACGGTGATGAGTTCTTTGATCTTTAAGGCTTTGTCGCGCACTTCACTGGCGGTGGCTCCGGTGCAGGTCACGTGGCCCATTTTCCGGAAGGGCTTGGTGAGCGATTTTCCGTAAAGGTGCACATACACTTCGGGAATGGCAAGGGCCGCCTCCAGGCCTTCGTAGTGCACAGGGCCGCTATATCCCTCCGCCCCAAGCAGGTTGACCATGGCCGCATGGCGGGTGGTGGCCGTATCGCCGAGGGGCAGGTTGAGGATGGCGCGCAGGTGCTGTGCGTATTGTGAAGTGGCATTGGCCTCGATGCTGTGGTGGCCGGAATTGTGGGGGCGCGGGGCTACCTCGTTTACAAGCAGGCTGCCGTCGCGCAGCATAAAGAGCTCGATGGCCATGATGCCCACGAGGCCGTAAGCCTCTACAGTTTGGCGGGCTATTTCCTCAGCGCGGCGCTCCACCGCGGCATCGACCCCGGCGGGCGCGAAGAGGTATTCCACCAGGTTGGCCTGGGGGTTAAACTCCATGGCTACCAGTGGGAAAGTGCGTACCTCGCCACTTTCATTGCGTGCCACAATGATGGCCAGCTCTTGCCCGAAATCCACCAGTTGTTCCAATACACAGGGGGCGTCAAAGGCTTTCGCCAAATCGGCTTCGGAGCGCATGAGTTGCACCCCGCGGCCGTCGTACCCACCCTTTCGCAGCTTTTGGGCAAAAGGTAGAAAGTACTTGTGGGCCTGGAGCTCAGCCGCACTTTCCACCAGGTGAAAAGGCGCCGTGGGGATGCCATACTTTTCGTAAAACTGCTTTTGCAGGCCTTTGTCTTGCACCGTTTCCAGCACCTCAGGCTGAGGAAACACTTTTTTACCCATATCGCGGAGGGCTTTCAGGGCGCTGATGCTCACGTGCTCGATTTCCACCGTAATCACATCACAGCTTTCGCCAAATTTGACCACCGTATCGTGGTCTTTAAAATCACCGCATACAAAGTGGTGGGCGAGCTTGCTGCAAGGCGCTTCGGGATCGGGGTCGAGTATGGCGAGCTTGATGTCGAGCTCATTGGCGGGTGGCAGGAGCATACGGCCGAGCTGCCCGCCGCCCAGTACCCCGAGGCTGAAGTCTTTGTGGTAAAAGGGTTTTTGCATGGGGCAAAGATAAGGCTTGGCGGGCATTGCATACCTTGAACACAGCCGCTATTCCATCATGAGTTTGGTCGTTGTAGTGCCCTGTGCACCAGATATCTGCAGGAGATACAAGCCAGGGGTAAAGCCTTCTAAGCGCAAGCTTGTTTCCTCCGGGCTACCTGCAGGAGTCCATTCGTGCAGCAGGCGTCCACTCATGTCGTACAAAGCGACGGCTTGCATGCCGAAGCTGCTTTTCAAACGCACAAGGCCCTGCGCGGGATTGGGATAAGCCGTTGTGGTATAGACGGATGAATTGGAGGTGTTGTTGATGTACCCGCACTCGATAAAGGGCACAAAAATCACCTCGCCCAGGGTCGGGTCATCATTTTGGTGGAATATCACCGACTCGACATCTTCCACTGTCGGAGTCCAGTGAAATGGGGTCCAACAATTTTCCTGGGCCATAATGGTATTGGGAGTATTGTTGTACAGGTCGAAGTCACCCCCTTCATTTTGGTTTCCAAGAAATTCATTGAATCCCGGACCCACTTCCGGGTTGTCGATTTCGCCAATGTTGGCCTGCGCGGTGCCCTGCAGGGTAATGCCCCAAAGGTTGCCTTCTATGTAATTGTTGAGGATGGTATGGCTGTTCACCCCAGAGCTGTTGAGGTTTATACCGCTGCCCCCAAGCATTGGATCTGCCTGAATATTATTGTAATTTAGTCCATTGGCTATAATGCGGGAATGTATATTGTTGCCAATAACCGCCACTCCGTACCGGTTGTAAATCACAATGTTTTTATCGATCACCACATGGCAAGGGTTGCCGACAAGTGATGCTACCGCGATACCCCCTGTTTGGGTGAGTGTGGTATTGCCGAGCACCCAGTTGGCCACTATGTAGGTGGTATCTGCACCCGATGGCCCTAGGTTGATCTGCGGGCGGTTGGCATTGGAGGTATTGTTTCCTGAAAAGTAGCAATGCTCTATCCTCGGCGCAGTATTGATATTGGCCGGGCTTGATATGGCCGAGGCGGCATTGGCCTCAAAAGTACAATTGCTAATGAGGGCTTTACCGCCCGAGAGCCCGATTGCACCTCCTGTGGAAGTCACCGCGTTGTGATAAGATACCTGGCAATGCACGGCTTCAAAATTTGGCGTAAGCACGCGTATACCACCTCCATAAGTGATGGTGGTATGATGAAGTCGTCCGGCTGAAGTGTTTTCGAAGCGAATGCCGCCCCAGTGGGTATCACAGCAATTGGCCACGGTGAGTTCAGCGCCACCCCCTGTAAGCAGGGTGCCTTGTATGGTGAGCAGCACCGCTTCCGCAAAATGGACTATAATTTCTCCCTCAATCACCAGAGAATCCGTTTCGGCGATGGTAAGGTCTGCATTTACTGCAAAATGGGTTGATTCCCAGAGTACTGTTCCGGCCGAAATCTCCACAAGTTCGTCGAGGGTATAGGCTTGGCCGAGGCCGGGAGTAGTGTACTGGGCATGGAGTGCAGGTGCTGTGCAAAGCGCTAAGCAAAAGGCGGCAAGGGAAAGGATAGAGGTCTGGTTCATTTTGCGTTTCATTTAGAATACAAACATAGTTAGATTAGACTTTTCATGGTTGTAAGCTTTGGACCGATCCTAGACAATATTAATCAAAAAATTTTTGGAAGAGGCAATGGAGCACAAAGATTTAACATGATGGCTTCACCCCAGCCAATTTTGCCGTCGAGCTACCCATCATCACGGAAAGGCAGCACCTAGGCTGTAAATGCTTACTTTCGCAGCTCATTTCGAAAACGCATGAGCAAGATCACCCTACACTCCAAGGAGTTTGTGCCCTACATCAGTGAAGGGCAAATTAAAGAGCGCGTTAAAGCTATTGGTTTACAAATCAATGCAGAATATGATGGCAAAAATCCCCTCTTCCTTGGGGTGCTCAACGGCTGCTTTCGCTTTGCGGCCGAACTGATGAACCACATCGGCATCCCCTCTGAAATCAACTTTGTAAAGCTCACCTCCTACCGGGGTACAGAAAGTTCCGGAAAGATCTCGAGCCATATCGGCTTAAATTCCAATATTCAAGGACGCCACCTCATCATCCTCGAGGACATTGTAGATACGGGCAACACGATAGAGCACCTCATGCAGGGGCTTGAATCGGAAAAACCCGCAAGCATCAAAGTGGCCAGCCTGCTGTACAAGCCTGAGGCTTACCATGGAGATGTGAAGCTCGACTATGTAGGGTTCGAAATCCCCAACCTCTTCGTGGTGGGCTACGGCTTAGACTACGACGGGCAGGGGCGCAACCTCAACGACATTTACCAAATCGTACTCCCAAAGACACATCCGGACTTATGATACACCTGGTACTCTTCGGCCCTCCCGGTGCCGGCAAAGGAACACAGGCCGAGCGCCTTGTGGAAAAATACAACCTGGTGCACCTCAGCACTGGCGACATATTCCGCCGCAACATCAAAGGCGAAACCGAACTGGGCAAACTCGCCCAAAACTACATGAACGCAGGCAACCTCGTGCCCGATGAGGTGACCATTAAAATGCTCGAAAGTGAAGTGAATGCCCACCCGGAAGCCAATGGATTTATATTCGATGGCTTTCCGCGCACCGAGCCCCAGGCCCAGGCATTGGACCATTTTCTGACATCCAAGGGCCAAGCCATCAATGTAATGCTTGCCCTTACGGTAAATGATGCCGAACTGAAAAGCCGCCTGCTGAAGCGCGCTGAAACCAGCGGCCGGGCTGATGATGCCGATGCAAAGGTGATCGAAAACCGCATTGCCGTTTATAAAAAAGAAACCGCCCCCGTGGCCAATTACTACCGCAAGCAGCACAAGCTTGAAGAGGTGGATGGGGTAGGCAGCATTGATGCCATCAGCGAGCGGCTTTATGTAGCCACCGAGCGCCATGTCTAACAGCAATTTCGTTGACTATGTAAAAATTAACTGCCGCTCAGGCAAAGGCGGAGCGGGCAGCAGGCACCTTCACCGCGACAACTGGACCGCGAAGGGGGGGCCCGATGGGGGTGACGGCGGCCGTGGTGGACATGTGGTACTCCGTGCCAATCCGCAGATGTGGACCTTGCTACACCTAAAATACAAGCGACACATATTTGCCGGACACGGCGAACCCGGTGGCAAACAAACCAGTACAGGCAAAAGCGGTGAAGATGTGTACATCGACGTGCCCCTAGGCACCGTGGTGCGTGATCCCGAAACCAGCGAAGTGATTACCGAAATTACCGAGCCCGATCAGGAATTCATCCTCCTCAAAGGTGGCCGTGGCGGCTTAGGCAACGACCATTTTAAGTCCAGCACCTTCCAAACTCCGCGCTTTGCTCAACCCGGCGAAGAAGGGGAGGAGGCCTGGCGCATCCTGGAGCTCAAGGTTCTGGCCGACGTAGGCTTGGTGGGCTTTCCCAATGCGGGCAAAAGCACTTTGCTCTCCGTGGTCTCGGCAGCCAAGCCCGAAATTGCCGATTACGCCTTCACCACCCTCGTGCCCAACCTGGGCATCGTAAGTTACCGCGACGACCGCTCCTTCGTTATGGCCGACATTCCGGGCATCATCGAAGGCGCCAGCGAAGGCAAGGGCCTCGGACTGCGCTTCCTGCGTCACATTGAGCGCAACAGCCTCTTACTCTTCCTCATCCCGGCCGATAGCCCCGACATCGCCGAAGAGTACGACATCCTCCTTGCGGAACTGCGCGCGTACAATCCTGAATTGCTTGACAAAACCCGCCTGCTGGCCATCTCCAAAAGCGACATGCTCGATGAGGAGCTCAAAGCTGAAATCAAGCCCAGCCTGCCCAAGCTGCCCTACGTATTTATCAGCTCTGTGGCACAACAGGGGCTCACCGAGCTCAAAGACTTGATCTGGAGGCACCTCAATAAGGAGGCATGATCGAAGACATCAAAGCTTTAGACACTCAGTTATTTCTCCGGCTCAATGGCTTGCACCAGCCTTGGCTCGATCAGCTGATGTTCGTGATGACGGAGGACGTATTCTGGATACCTGCCTACCTCCTGATGCTGTGGATGATATACAAATCACATGGAGCAAAGCCAGCGCTTTGGTCACTGCTGGGTGTGGCACTGGTGATCACCCTTGGTGACCGCATCAGCGTAGAACTCTTTAAAGAGGTATTCCAGCGTTACAGACCCACGCACAACCTCAACATTGGACACTTGGTGCATACGGTGAATGACTATCGCGGCGGCAAATTTGGCTTTGTAAGCTCACACGCCACCAACGCCGCCGGAGTGGCGACCTTTGTTTATCTCCTGGTGTATAAGGCTTTCGCCAAATGGGCATGGTGGATTTTGCTATGGGCGGCCCTCTTTAGTTACACCCGCATATACCTCGGGGTGCACTACCCTGCCGATGTGGTGTGCGGGTGGATATTGGGTGCCGGGATTGGGTATGGGGTGTATTTGGCTTTCCGCAAATGGGTGCCGGGGTACCGGACTCAGGGGGTCAAGATTCATTGAAAGAAATTTCAAAGGATCGTCCTTCAAATTGGTACTTTTGACACAGCAGTCCTCAGTCTACTTTAAACCCGTGACAAGCTTAAGGCTCATAAACAACCTTGTACACTCCTGATCAAATAGCGGAATTGCTTCGAAAAGGCGAGACCAGTGCCGTGCAATTTAAAAGCAACGTGCACAATGTGAATAGCATTGCTCAGGAAATGGTGGCCTTTGCCAATACCCGGGGCGGAACCATTCTCATAGGAATTGATGACCAAACATGGAAACCAATCGGCCTAAGCACCGATGATCTCCGAAGGCTCACCAACCTGCTGGTGCAAGCCGCCGATCAGCATGTCAAGGAACCGCTGTTTATTGAGACCGACACTATGGAATTAGAAGACAAGCTCCTTATGGCCGGGCGGATTCCTGAAGGCACCTCAAAGCCTTACAAAGACTTGAATGGTGTGGTGTGGCTCAAAAATGGCGCCAACAAGCGCAAAGTGACCAGCAATGAAGAGCTGGCGCGCCTGCTGCAAAGAGGTGGCTACATATATGCTGAAGAGCAGCTCATTCCCCACAGCAGCCTGGAGGATTTGAACAAGATTAAATTTCAGGAATTCTATGAGGCTTTTTACAAGGAGTCCTTCGAGCTGCAAATGCTCGACCAACACATCTCTAACCTACGGCTGGGTACCGAGGGAAAGCTCAACCTGGCGGGCGCATTGCTTTTTGGCAAAAACTTGCAGCGCCTGAGCCTGCAATTTTTCGTGACGGCCATCTGGTTTTATGGCAATGACATCGCCGAAAATGCCTACCGCAGCAGCGAAAATATCTACGGCACCCTGGATGAGCTTTACCGCAAATCATTCGATTTTGTGATGGCCAAACTCAACAAAACCCAGCCCAAAGACAAAGACTTCAACAGCCTGGGCATTCCAGAGATTCCCGAAGTGGCCCTTTCAGAGCTGCTCATAAACGCACTAATTCACAGAGATTACTTTATCAACGACTCCATAAAGCTTTATCTTTTCGAAAATCGGGTAGAAATCATCAGCCCAAGCCGCTTGCCCAATAACCTCACTGAAGAACAAGTAAAGCGGGGCATTCGACGCACGCGCAACAGCATTATATCCTCCTTCGGCCCCAGCTTGATGAACTACCGAGGGGCTGGCAGTGGACTCTTACGTGCTCTGGCCGCCTATCCATATTTTGAATTGCACAATGAAACTGACAATGAGCGGGTAGTGGTTCGCATTGCGAGGCCTTTAGCCCCCGGCTCATCACCCAATCGCTGATTATTGCTTTCTTTGCTCAAAAGTGAAACTGCTATGCTCAAAACCCTCTTCGCCATATTCCTCGGTGGGGGCCTCGGCTCCATGGCGCGTTACCTTACCGGTAGAGCGCCGAATACCTTCTGGCCAAAATCATAC
This sequence comes from Cryomorphaceae bacterium, assembly GCA_036751905.1. Classification (GTDB taxonomy): domain Bacteria; phylum Bacteroidota; class Bacteroidia; order Flavobacteriales_D; family Cryomorphaceae; genus T3Sed10-241. The sequence continues at coordinate 14,205 of DAIOTP010000024.1, read as the reverse complement.
CTGGCAAGCCGGTGGAGCCCTTCGTTTATACCACATTTCCGGCAGGGACTTTCCTGAGCAACTTGATGGCCAGCATCATTCTGGGCTTGGCAGTGTACCTTATAACCCGTGAGCAACTCAGCGGCTTCTGGGTTCCCTTTCTCATCATCGGATTTTGCGGAGGCTACAGCACCTTTTCCACTTTCAGCTATGAAACCCTGGGACTCATCATGTCGGGCCGCTGGCCGCTGGCCATTCTTAACATACTGGTAAGCTTGGCTGCCTGCATCTTCGCTTTATTTGTAGTCGCAAAACAATTGAAATGATCCGCACCCTGACTTCCGCCTTGCTGTGGTGCGCACTGTTCACCCCATTTGCCGTAAAGGCACAAGCCCCCAACGAGCGGCCCAAACTCGTGGTAGGCATTGTGGTAGATCAGCTGCGCAACGACTACATTCACCGCTATTACGACCAATTTACCGGAGGCATCAAGCGCATGCGGGAGGAAGGCTTTTACTGTGCCAACCACCACTTTAGCTATGTGCCTACCTACACCGGTCCGGGCCATGCTTCGGTGTATTCGGGCACTACGCCAGCGGTGCACGGCATTGCCTCCAACAATTGGTACGACCCCCGCAGCAAGGAAGGCATGTATTGCGTGCAGGACAAGTCGGTGCGCACCATCGGCATTGCGAATGCCGACGGGCAAATGAGCCCTTTTAACCTCAAAACCACCACCATCACTGATGAGCTGATGCTCACCCTCAACTTCCGAAGCAAGGTGGTGGGCATGAGTATCAAAGACCGGGGCGCCATATTGCCTGCGGGCCATCTGGGCAAGGCCTATTGGTACTCCAATGGCTTGATGATCACCAGTTCTTACTACTCCGATGAACTCCCGCGATGGGTGCAGGACTTCAACAAGAAGGACCTTCCTGTCACTTACGTGAAAAAAGGCTGGCAGCCCTTACTCCCCCTTGATCAATACCGCTCGAGCCTGCCCGATGACAGTCCCTACGAAACCAAATTTGTGGGTGAAGAGGCTTCTGTTCTGCCCAAAGATCTGCAAAACCTCGTAGAAGCGAATGGCTTACACAATGTGTTCAAGCGTACACCACACTGCAATACTTACCTGCTCGATTTTGCGAAAGCAGCGGTAAAAGCGGAAGGCATGGGCAAAGATGCCGATACCGACTTCCTCTGTGTGAGTTTTTCAACCCCCGACTACATGGGCCATGCCCTTGGCACGCGCGCCGTAGAGGTGCAGGACATGTACCTCCGCCTGGACCGCGAGCTCGGCGAATTTTTCGATTTTCTCGATAAAGAAGTAGGCAAAGGTCAGTACACGGTATTCCTCACCGCCGATCATGGAGCCGCCGATGTGCCACAATTCAGCATGGACAACCAGCTGCCTGGGGGCTATATAGACAGAGCAACAATACAAGCCAGCGTGTTGCAGGCACTCGAAGATTTCCATCCTCAAGGAGCCACTTTCGTGGAAAAAGTAGAGGAGGATCGCATATTTCTGAATACGAAAGCTTTGCATGAAGCCGGAGCCAATTACGATGAGGCGTGTGCCATTGTTGCCGCTACACTGCGCATGCAGCCAGGCATATACAATGCATATCCTACTTCATCCATCTTGCATGGAGGTGGTCAGGAATGGCCGGTATTGCAACTCACGCGAGGCTTGTACCCAGCCTTGGCCGGCGATGTGGTGTTGATAGGATCAAGTGGTTGGATCAGTTATGGCCCCACAGGTACCACGCATGGCGCCGCCTACACATACGATACGCATGTGCCGCTGTTCTTTTTCGGAAAAGGGATACCACAAGGGGTAACGTACAGAGAGGTAAATATACGTGACATTGCCCCTACGCTCAGCATGTTGCTCAATGTGTCCTTGCCAAGCGGCGCTACAGGCAAGCCTATACTTGAAGTATTGGGACGCTGAGCCCAAACTGCGTACACTCTTTTCGAGAAATTTGGCAATGAATTGTATGCTCTCACGTTTTTCATTAACTTTATTCAAAATTGATCACATGAAAAACATATGCCTTGTATTTGCTCTTTGCGCTGGAGTGAGCTTCGGTCTTCAGGCACAAACTGCTGAAGCAAAAGTTGATGCCCCCAAAGCTGCGTCATGTTGCGCTAGCGCTGCTGAAAAAGCGAAGTGTGCCGAAATGAAAGTTGCCGAAGCCAATGCCGCTGATGCAACCCAAACTGCAACCGCGACCAATACTGCTGCCGTGGCAACAGCCAAGCCAGCCTGTTGTGCTTCCAAAGTTACCGACAGCGCAAAACCATGCGCCGGAAAAACAATGGCCGAAAACAAAAAGGAAGAAGAGCTCAATCCATAAGCCATTGCCCTTCAATCATTAAAATGCGCCCGAAAGGCGCATTTTTTATGCAGCAGGATTTGCGTAACGCAATACATCATCACCAGTAATCTCATTGGCGCAGAGGATGATCAGGCGCTCAATGACATTGCGAAGTTCACGGATATTGCCTGTCCAGTTGATGGACTGTAAAGCCTTTAGGGCATCGTCGTTCAGCTTTTTGGGTGAGATGCCCTGCTCCGTACAAATGGCATTCAAAAAGTGATGGGCCAGTACGGGAATGTCGCTTGCGCGTTCGTTGAGCGAAGGAACCTGAATGAGGATTACACTCAGGCGGTGGTACAAATCTTCACGGAAGTTGCCCTCGGAAATTTCCTTGCGGAGGTCTTTGTTGGTGGCTGCGATGACGCGCACGTCCACCTTGATGTCTTTGTCGCCGCCTACGCGGTTGATCTTATTCTCTTGCAGGGCCCTTAGTACTTTGGCCTGGGCGGAGGCGCTCATGTCACCTATTTCATCGAGGAAGAGGGTGCCTCCATTGGCTTGTTCGAATTTCCCCTGCCGCTGTTTGATGGCCGATGTAAAAGCGCCTTTTTCGTGACCGAACAGCTCACTTTCAATCAACTCTGAAGGTATAGCGGCACAATTCACTTCGATAAAGGGCTCTTTGGCGCGCCCGCTTTGTTCGTGCAGCTGCTTGGCTACAAGCTCCTTGCCAGAGCCATTTGGGCCTGTAATAAGTACGCGGGCATCACTGGGCGCTACTTTTTCGATCATTTCTTTGATGGCCTTGATGGCTTGTGATTCGCCAATGATGTCAGAACCTTTGATAAGGTTGATTTTCTTTCGGAGGGTTTTGGCTTCGGCTTCAAGGACAGATCGGTCGAGGGCATTGCGCAGGGTGACAAGCGTACGGTTGAGGTCGAGCGGCTTTTCTATAAAATCGTAGGCGCCAAGCTTGATAGCCTCGACAGCAGTTTCGATATTGCCATGCCCGGAAATCATGATGATCGGCGTTTCCACCCCTGACTCCATGGCTTTTTGCAAGAGCTCCATGCCATCCATTTGAGGCATCTTGATGTCACAGAAGGCGGCATCATAACGTTTCTCCGTTATTTTGTTCAGACCGGAGGGGCCATCTTCGGCCAGATCGACACTAAATTTTTCGAGCTCAAGTATGTCTTTCAGCGCATTGCGTATGCTGCGCTCATCATCGATAACGAGAATTTTTGGCATGATAGGTTCGCGATTTAAAGATTGCCTTGCAGTACATCAAAAAGTACGCCTTCCTTAAGTGAATAGCGTGAAATGACCGCCTGGTTGATGGAAGAATGCTGCAGGATGAGGTGCACAAAAAGTGCCGACATCACAATCATGCGCACACGGTACTCAGGCATGTGGGGCATCATTTCCCGCTGAGAAAGAGATGAGGAGAGTAACTCCCTGAGAAGAGCGCGTAATTTATCAAGGGCAAAGGGATAGGTGCTTTTATCAAAGGCCTCTGCATACTTGCCTTCGCGCTCGGTAATTACATCGCAAAATGTGTCGAAAGAGCCAGATGAACCTACGAGGCGTTGAACGCCAAGCTTTTCCATTTGTGTAAACACCTCATGCACTTCGTCCTTCAAGAAATCATGCAGTTTGTTTTCTTCGGCTTCCTCCAAAGGATCAGCTGGTTTAAATTTCTCCAGGAGTCTGGATACGCCAAGTTCATAGCTGCGTTTCCAATACACCTCTTTGTCATCGGCTATAATAAATTCGGTGCTGCCACCACCAATGTCCATAATCAGACTTTTGTCAGCGTTGAGGGCACCAGCCAGTTTCACCCCCTTGTACACCATAGCGGCCTCTTGGTCGCCACTGATTACCTGTATGGTAATTCCAAACAGAGCTTTAGTCTTTGCAACAAAAATGTCGGCATTGGTTGCATTGCGCACTGCCGAGGTCGCAAAAGCGTGTATGCGGTCGCAGTACTGATTTTTGATGGCCGCAATTTGTGCCTCCATGGCCACGAAGGCACGCTGCATGGCCTCTTCCGTGATGTAATTTTTCATAAAACCCCCTTCTCCTAGCTTTACAGCTATTTTGGAGCGGTACAGGGGTTGATAGCTGCCATCGCTTCCTACCTCTGCAATGAGCAAGTTGAACGTGTTCGATCCAATGTCGATGATGCCTACTTTCAAGATAAAGTGTTTTGATTTGGGAGTGCTAATATAGTGGATATTCGATCACCAACAACCAGCATGTTGTCGTAACCCTTTGGATGTCGATTGTGTTCTCCTGCGTATTCACCTGGTCAATGACAGATGCATGTGCCTGCCGACAACTTAATCATTGGTGCTTCATATATTTTCGTTTTTTTGTGAAGTTGAAAAGCAATCCATGGAATATTTACTCGAAGCCCACAACATAACGAAGCGTTATGCCAACCACACAGCCCTTCAGGATGTAAGCCTGAAAATACCCCGTGGCAGCGTTTTCGGACTGCTCGGTCCCAATGGCGCTGGCAAGACCTCTCTGATTCGAATCATCAACCAGATTACAGGGCCTGACAGTGGGGAGATACGCTTTAATGGCAAAGCGCTAATGCCTGAGCACGTGCATAAAATAGGTTATTTGCCAGAAGAAAGAGGCCTGTACAAGAAAATGAAAATAGGCGAGCAATGCGTCTATCTGGCCAGGCTTAAAGGCATGAGCAAATCGGAAGCCGAGAACCGACTCAAATATTGGTTCAAGCGCTTTGACATTGCTGATTGGTGGGAAAAAAAAGTAGAGGAACTGAGCAAAGGGATGGCGCAAAAGGTACAATTCATAACCACGGTGCTCCATAACCCGGAATTCATCATCCTCGACGAACCTTTCAGCGGTTTTGATCCCATCAATGCCAACCTGATCAAGGAGGAGATTCAACGCTTGCGCGATGAAGGCGCCACGGTTATGCTCTCCACACACAACATGAATTCCGTAGAGGAAATATGCAGTGATATCGTACTGATCAACAATGCCTCCGTTGTGCTTTCAGGTGAAATGACTGAGGTGCGCAACCGATTCAAAGATGCCTTATACGAAGTGCAGTATAGGGGCCAGGTACTCGGCTTTACCAACGCGCTATGGACACGATTTGAACTGCTTGAAAACAAAGCAAATGCGAATGGTAATCAAGTTGCACAAATTAAGATCAAGGATGGAAGCAGTGTCAATGATCTGCTGCAGTCCATCATTCCTGTGGTCGAAGTGCAAATGGTGCGTGAGGTATTGCCAAGTATGAATGACATTTTTATCAAAATAGTGCAACAAAAAGAAGTGAGCCATGAATAAAACAGGCCTGATTATACAGCGTGAATACATCAGCAGGGTAAGGAAAAAATCATTCATAGTAATGACCCTCCTAGGTCCGGTACTGATAGCAGGGCTTATGGGCTTGGGAATATACCTTGGCTTGAGCGACAGCAGCGTGTACAACGTGCTCGTGGTTGACCTCACCCCAAACATCAGTGCCGACAGCACAGGGACCTCAAAAGCACTGTTTACAAACAGGCTCAAGAACACCGACCAAGTGAAGTTTCAATACACTACCCAGGGACTGAGCAATGCTGAATTTGACTCGAGCAGTTACAGCCTCATGGTGGTATTGCGCGATGACATCATCACGGTACCCCAAGCCGAAATGGTGTTCAGAAAATTGCCAAGCTTAAAAGCACGCAGTTACATTAAATCACAAATTGAAAAAGTGATAGAAAATGAAAAGCTACAACTCTATAGTATTGATAAATCGATTTATGACAGCATAAGAACCGACATCGACATCATTTCGGTCGATGCGGCCGATGGCAAGACCTCCTACAAGCAAGAACAGGCGATGGTGGGCTTTTTGTTTGCCGTCCTTATTTACTTTTTCATTTTCATGTACGGCGTACAGGTAATGCGTGGGGTGATGGAAGAAAAAAGCAACCGCATCGTGGAGGTGATTATTTCATCGGTGAAGCCTTTTCAACTGATGATGGGGAAAATTGTAGGCGTGGCTCTGGTTGGACTCACACAATTCCTGCTTTGGGTGGTACTCACCTTTGCCATTTTCTCACTGCTCAGCGGTGTACTATTGCCCGACTCTTTGCAAGCCGGCAACTTAGCTGATGGCATACAAACCACTGAACAGGTGGCTCAGGAGTCAGGCAACGATGCCATGAGACAGGCAGCTTTGAGCAACGTTGCTGAGCTCATTCTGTTTCGCATCAACTGGCCCGTGATGATTTTGATGTTTGTGTTCTTTTTTCTGGCCGGTTACCTTCTGTATGCCTCTCTTTTTGCTGCCATTGGAGCCGCGGTCGACAATGAAACCGATACACAGCAATTTATGCTTCCTATCACGATTCCACTCATATTTGCTTTCATCGTGGCAGAATTCGCGCTCACCAATCCCGAAGGAGCCGCAGTCTTTTGGTTTTCCATCATCCCATTTACCTCGCCTGTGGTGATGATGGTGCGTGTTGCTATGGGTTTCGACGGCTCTACCATGTGGCAACTTTTTCTCTCCATGGGTCTCATCATTGCAGGCTTTCTTGGCGCAGTATGGCTTGCCGCCAAAATATACAGGGTGGGTATTTTGATGTATGGCAAAAAAGTGACCTACAAAGAACTTGGCAAATGGCTGCGGTTTCATGGGTAAAATATGGGAGGCATGCAGAGCACAGCTTGGGGCAAAATGAGCAAGCTTACGCAACAGTATATTTGCGGTTAACGCTGCTGTGGATCCAAATTTTTGCGGCAAGCATAGCCTTGGCCCAGTCACCATGCCTGATTGAAGGGCAAAAACGCTACGATAGCGCCGTTGATCAATTCAAGCAGGGCGTTTTTGACACAGGAGCCATGGCCCTTGACAGTGCCCTTGCTGTACTCGCTCAGTGTAACGACGATGAAGCGAAATACCTCTTCATTGCAGCCTACAATGACAAAGTAAAAGCTGCTGAATACCAAGGGGCTAATATGCTCGAAAGTTTGAATGGCTACCAGTATATTGTAGACAATTTTGTCCCTGGATTGGATCGAATCAGTGCTGCGCATGCCAAAACATATTTCAACTTGGGGAATACCTATTACCAGTTGGGCCTCATTGGCAACGCGGAGTATTACCTAAAAAAGGCCGATGCAGCGATGGCCGAGGTAAGCCCAGATAACCTGTCGCGGCGGGCTTACATCTATGGGAGTCTGGCCAATTTAATGGACGTTATAGGCAAACACCAAATTGCCATTCAATACGGGCAACAGGCATTGGATTTCCTGGAACAACAATATGGAATTGATGGCGAGCGTAGCCTAAAAACCCGCGGAAATATGATGATGCGCTACATCGAAACCAATCAACATCAAGCTGCTGCATCATCCTATGCCCGTCTTCAGACGATAAAAACCAAACTTCAATCTTCAGATATTGTAAATTATCCTGTCCTCCTTGATTTTGAAGCCAGCTGGCTCATTTACAAAGGCGAACACAGAGCTGCATTGGAAAAATTGGAGCTTATCGAACAACAATACCCCGATTACCTAAAAATCGAAGATGGCCATATGCGCATTTTGAAAGAGAAAGTTGATGTTCTGCTTCTACTAGAACATTATACCTCAGCTCATAATATACTGCGGGATGCCTTACAAGACAAGTCAAAACTCACTTCAAGACATTTGATATACAGCCTCGTGTGTGACTTGCACCTCGCCATGGATGCACCTCACAAGGCGCTTAAAGCCTCAGAAGAACTTATGCTTTTCGTTTTTGGCAAACCAAAACCTTCGCAAGATTACTTTTCCTCTGCATATGGTACGAATGCAAAAATGCTAAGTTTAGCCACATATATTCGTTGTCAATATGCCGTAGCTCAATCCACTGGCAATCCCCAAGATTGGGAGAACCTGCTACATGCAGTGACAAATGCCCAACATATGTATGAACGCGAAGCGAACCGCTCCAATCCTGGCGACCTTTTTGTGCTTCGCGAACAAGGGTGGTACCGCGTGTATGAATTTGGAGCAGAGGCCGCCTACAACCTCTACAGCAATTCTCGCAATGAAAAGTACCTTGAGGCAGCCTGGTTTTTATTTGAAAGTGCCCGAAGTGCTGCCCTCATGAGTTCAGTGAACCGATTGAATTCAGAAATGGGAGACTTTGTGCCCTCGGAGCTGGTGGCAGAGGAAAAAAGCCTGAAGAATTCATTGGCATTTGGCTTACAGCAAATAAACAGCGAAGATCAGGATCCCAACCAAAGGTTGGAAATCATTCGGATACAGGAAAAGTTGGATGATTTAGTGGCGCTATATAAAACACAGTACCCGGAATATGCCCGCCAAAGATTCAATCCAGCGCCTTACACACTAAACCAAGTAAGGGACTTGTCTATGAATTCAGACATTTCAATACTGAGCTACCTTACGGGTTCCGAGAAAAGCTTTGGAATAGTCGTCGATAGCGGAAGAATACAGATCTCTGAACTTCCAAATGAACAAAGCATTGCAAATGCTGTACTCGATTGGCGCAATTTAGGAAGTAGAAGACCTGAAATCAGCAGCTTTAGCAAAGCAACCGAAGAACTTGACCTGACATCATTCAAGCTGTATGATATGCTGATTTCTCCATTCTATGGACAAAAGGCACTGCCAAGGAATCTGCTTATCCTCCCTCATGGACCCCTTCACCACTTGCCATTTGAGGCGCTGCAAAATTCATATCAACAAGATTATGTCATTTCAAGTACCAATATATCATATGGTTATAGCCTCACCTTGATGAAAAGTACAGGAAAAACAGCCTACAATCATACAGTTCACAAAATCCTGGCAATGGCACCTAACTTCAAAACCTCCGAAGTTTTTGAACCTGGAAAGCAAAAATGGAATTCGCTTCCCGGGGCAGCCAGAGAAGTGCAAAGCATGGCCTCACTCTTTAAGGATCTCACGATAAGAAATGAAGCAGAGAATTACAACTGGTTCATGGAAAACGCACACAATTATGATGTTATACACTTTGCTACACATGCTTTTGCAAGCAATGACGACGCATTCGCATCTGGACTCCTGCTTGATGGTGGCGCCGAAGCAGGGCAACGTGGGGTGCTTCGGGTTTCTGATTTATACTACATGACGTTGAATACGGAATTGATTGTGTTGAGTGCATGCGAAACTGGTGATGGTATTTTCAAGCAAGGTGAAGGCATGGTGAGCCTGGCTCATGGCTTTGCCCATGCTGGAAGCCAAACAATCGTAATGTCGCTATGGCAGGCCAACGATGCTTCAACAGACAAGGTAATTGGTGAATTTTACAAGGAGTTGAGCCAAGGACAATCCATATCAGCAGCCCTGGCCGAAGCAAAACGCCGCTACCTCATCGGCGCTGACCCCGTGCTCAAACATCCTTTCTACTGGTCGAATTTGGTTTTGATAGGCAAGGATAAAACGCTTGAACTTGGCGCAAATACCAGTCTGAATTCAAACTATTTTGCCCATCCACTTGCGCGTGCCGGAGGGTTTATGGCACTCATGGTTCTGGGCGGTTTTCTGGCTTTTCAGATTTACCGTCGACTTGCATAAGTACCCGCTCAGCTTCGGCCCTGAACGCCCCCTTTTCAATCGAAATTACTGTCAGCAAAGCATGTGCGCTATCAATTTGCCCAATTTGGGCCAAGGCCAAAGCTGAATGAAACCTTGCGGCCTCATAAAATGGATGTTCCGCATCGTTGAATAGCGCCAATTTCTCCAAGGCCAGTTCATACTTTCCTGTAGCCATATAGCTTTGAGACAAATAGAACTCAATGAGCGCGTCATCATCTGTCAGTTGCTCTGCACTTGCCGGCCTGTTGAGTGTGATGAGCTGCTCATATTTTGCATTATCGTAAAGCAGCATCAGTGAATCCAAAAGGGTAGGCGAGCGCTCTCCGCGTACATCAACAATATTGGGATAAGGCCTAAACGCTTGCTGGAACGGAGAAGCTTCATCTGTTTGCTTGTTTGTGAGCAAAAGATACAATCCAGCTCCCACCACAATGAGCGCAAAACCCGCGGCCCATTTCATGCCCTGACCCCAAACGAACATACTGCCAGATGCTTTGCTCTGTGCTTCCCGTTCCCAGCGGCGTATCTTTGACTTCACCTCATCCTTCCCATACTCCTCGATTCCCGACTTAAGTGCCTTTATTTCATTGAACTGATCCATCAATGAGGGCTCAACTGCAAGGCGTTCTTCAAATGCCAGCATCGCGGTCGTGTCCATTTCACCATCGAGGTAAGATATAATCAACGAAAGATTGTCATCTTTTGTACTCATAGCTTTTTAAAATGGTCTTTTAAATGCTTCATGCATAAGTACTTTGCCTTCTTGGCTGTGTCTTCATTTTTATAGCCCAACCGGAGGGCTATTGCTTCGAGAGAATAGTTGTGGTAATACTTCAACAGCAACAAGTTTTTACAGCGCTCGTCCAGCATATTCAGTGCACGCGTCAATTTGCTGGTTAATTCTGCTGATGTTTCATCGCTTTGATAATCCGAATCTTGAAACGTATTTGCTTGATCATCTGGCAGTACGTGTCTCTTGTACGCTGACTTGATGTGGTCACGTTCCAAATTACGACCAATTGCAATCAAATAAGTCGCTAAAGACGAAGTAAGCTCAATCAATTTACCGGTTCTTAGATTTTCGAGCATAATGAAGAAACTGTCCTGGTACCACTCTTGGTGCAGCGAGGGGTCGTACTTGCTGTTTTTGGCAAACCACTTGAGAAAAACAGCCCTATTTTGTGCGTAGACTGCGCTTAATTCCCGGTCATTTGCATCCCTGAGCTTGGCGATATCCAAAACTGTATACTTCTTAATGGACTAAAAAAATCAAATGTAACCTCAAAAAAGTTTTTTTACCCATTCGGTCACCTTTTATTTTTTCCCTCCATTAAGGATTGAATTTGGTTAAAGAGCAAAGTGCGCACTGCTTCCAAAATCATGTTGAATTGAGAATAACAACCCTAGTCGGTGACCACCGCTAACCAATGATTGCTATGATCCTACTCCCTATGAGAGCAGTGCAAGGGGGCTGAAAAAGTTCAGCCCCTTTTTTATTGCTCCATTGTGAATTCTCATTTTAAGGGATAAAGCTTGCATGAATGGATGGGCCAAAAGTTGCTGGAGTTTCAGACCGACACGAAATTATCCCGCCAAGGCCCCCATTGAAGATTGAAGAAAGATTCATGGCTTGCACAACCAAACCATTCATGCCTATGATGCCATTTCGGATGAACACATTTGGCGTATCATTGTAAATCAATTGCCAAGGCTTCAATCAGAGTTCAAAAGCATACTGCGAGAAGATTGAGAACCGGCTCATAAAAGCAGCACGCCTGGCCGATGCACAAAATTCTAACTTCGCTTGTAGTGGCGATTTCCCAAGCCATTACACTATCAGCCCCCCTCAAGGCAGCGCCAGCATCGCAACGCCTTATGTGTTCAAGCGGTAACCATGACTGATTCACCCCTTTCTCTACCCGTATGTAGGGTCAATTTCCCGATGGATTTCGGCATCATTCCCCTTTCACAAACCTCTGCACCCCCACCCTGCCATCAGCTCCTGTAGCTTGCAGCAGGTACATACCGGGGGGCAATGCGCGCACATCGAGGCGCAGTGCATCATTGCCACCCTGTACAGTGGCATTGCTCCGTTGCAGCACCTGCCTGCCGTGCAAATCGTATACCTCAATGCCTTGCAATGGCAAGCCTGCACGCAGCTCCAAAAAGTCAGTACAGGAATTGGGGTAGAGTTGCAGGGTGGCATCAAGATTTGAAGCTTCGGTGCTCAGAGGGTTGAAATTGTGGCTGCGGTCAAAGTAAACAGAAATTGGAAAATGCTGAAGTACCTGATTAACTGGGCACAGATTCATTTAAATCCAGCAATAGCGAGTAATTTATTTTGATTTTTTAACACCTCTCCCTTGCTTAATTGGGGGGGGTGCACAAATATTAAAATCTTTGAACGATGAAACTTCAATTACACTTTATTGCCCTTGGCATACTAATTTTTACTTTTGGATGCAGTTCAGACATAGACACCGTAGACCCAATTGCTGCGAGTGCTTAAAGCTTGAAGGATGAGCAAAACAATCTACTGCTTGAAATTAGAGAGAGCATTGTATCTGTCAATACTGCAAAAACCGGATACGTCGACCCGACCAATTTGAATAACTTCATGGATGATTTCGGCTTGTATTACGAAGGCATGTTGACGACGATTAATCAACTAGAGAGGGCCACGCCATCTTCAAATGATTCAGAATATGTGGGCCGATATGAAACTTATATGACTCAAAATCTGATACCGTATGACTTCATGGATTTCGTGATAGACGATTTTGAATTTTATGCTGAGTTAGCAGATATAATACGAACTTTGAATAGTTCAGATCCCGCACTTACGGTTGGCCAAATCATTGTAGTAGAGGACATCATTGCCGAAACCACCCTTTTGACCGATTTAGAAAAAGCTGGATTGCTCGCCTTCGCTTCTTTGCGTAAGTTTGTAATAGCTACTGCAGCTAAGCAAGGTGTTGTTGTAATGGGCGATGTCCTTGCTCCGGGTGATGCCCGACTTAATTGTTTCGACATGGCCTTCAGCATACACATGAGCGAGTGCGTTACGGTGTTCACAGACTTCGACAATCCTGTACTGATGGGCTTTGCATGGGCGGGTATGCCGGCAGCAATGACTGGTTGCATTGGCAATTCTACCTACAGAGCTATTAGGGACTGCTGGTAATATTCAAAATTGATGTAGTATGAAAAATCTGAGCTTAGGCACTAAAGTTCAACTGACATTGGTAACGATTTCTTTTTTGTCAGTATATGTAAATCGCATGGAGACATTGTTACCCAATTCACTCATTATTCTGGCATTGTTTACCTTTTACCTGGTAAGCGTATCCTTTTCTGTATTGGCTTATAGAAGGGTTTCAAAGGAGATGAGAGAATTGATCTTTCAAATTTACCTGTTGGGAGTTTTTTATATGTCGACGATTCTATGGTCGCTTGGCCAAGATATTCTTCTGTCGGCATCTAATATTCTTAGCTATATAGTCCTTGCTATGATACCCATAGCCATTTGGATATATAAAAGGCAAGCCAGACACTCGAGTAGTCGCTCTTATGATGTATTAATCAATGCTATCTTCACTATACAAGCAACAGTAATGGTGATTATACTGAATAATTACGGTTAAGCGCACGCGTTTGCTTAAGCTAGCTATTTTTGGATAAGGTGTATGTATAGCGTTTAGTTGTATGAAACGAAGCGCTAAATTTAAAGGCCACCCCATAAGCGGTGCAATGAAGCAGATTATGCTGATGATCATATTATTGTGAATTCATTCTTCAGTCTGCGGAATCTTCATTACAAGAACGTTTCTTGATTATGTGGTCTCCCTTAGGGCAGCACCAACATCGCATCCCCATAAGAGTAAAAGCGGTACTCCCGGCTGATGGCCTCGGCATAGCTCTCGCGGAGCAGCTCGTAGCCCATATAGGCCGCCACGAGCATCAGCAGGGAGGAGAGCGGGGTGTGGAAATTGGTGAGCAGGGCATTGGCGCTCTTGAAGGTGTAGGGCGGCTGTATGAAAAGCTCTGTAACCGCTTGCCCGGCATGGAGCAAGCCCCCGGCATCGGTAGCCGATTCGAGGCTGCGCAGGCTGGTGGTGCCAATGCTGAGCAGGAGGTTTTTGGATTTGTCAAGTGCGTTTACCGCATGGGCGGTGGCCTCGGGCACCTCATACCACTCGCGGTGCAGGCGCACCAGGCTGAGGTCTTCCTCGTGTATGGGATTGAAGGTGCCTGTACCCACGTGCAGGGTGAGCTCGGCGCGCTGTGCGCC
>DAIOTP010000023.1:0-31611 GCA_036751905.1 Cryomorphaceae bacterium | reverse complement strand
GCCATTGCATGCTCAGGCGAGGGTGTTACGAGCTTCATAAATGCAAGCTATTCAGGTCCTTTGTCATCTACCAATGCCTGGATACTGACTGATGCAGATGGGAATCTCCTCGATACCAGGGCGAACAATTCAAGGTTCAATCTAGGCCCACTCGCTCCAGGCACCTATTTCATCTACTATGTCGGTGTGAACACGCCATTGTCAACACTCAACTCATTGACCAACATCAATGATGCAGGAAGTTGCCTGGCGCTGTCAAACGGTATAGAAGTTACTACGGTTGATTGCTCTGGTGGTGCTCAACTGAGCTCACAGCCCAATCCAACAAATGGTCCATCTTGGGTATCATTCGAAGTAGACAAAGCACAACAAGTACAACTTGAAGTGTATGACTTGAGCGGACGTCACATCAAGACCCTTTTCCACCAAAATGCAGAAGCTGCACACGCTTACACTATGCAATTTGACGGATCGGGACTACCAAATGGTGTGTACATCTACCGCCTCACCACGCAAAATGAAGTTGTTGTTGACAAATTCATGATTGCGAGATAATTTGTTTTTCGCACACTTCGTGCGCAAAGCCCCTCATCATGCGATGGGGGGCTTTTTTTATTCTCCACTTGTTGAGTCCAATCGCCTCTCCCAAAAATATGCTCCTGTTGGAATCGTTATATTTGAACCAAGTATTGAACATATGCAGAATCTTATAGCTGGCCTCATGTTGGTCATTTCAGGGATATACCTCCTCAACTTCAGCGCAGGCATCCTGGAACTTCCTGACTATTTGCCAATCATTGGAAATTTGGATGAGGCGGCGGCTTCGCTCGTATTCATTTCGGCCTTGAAGCACTTTGGGTACGATCTTACAGCGTTTTTGCCCTTCGGCCGAAAACAGCAAGCCCGTGAAAAAACTGCAAAGGTCTGATTATGTGGAATGCAAGGACCGCGGAGTATGAAGAATTTGCAGCGCTTGATATTCGGGTTGGTACCATTGTAACAGCCCATGTATTGGAAGGGGCAAAAAAACCAGCCTACGTTTTGCAAATTGATTTTGGCCAGGAAATCGGTGTAAAAAAATCGAGTGCTCAAATCACCGGGTGTTATAACCTTGGCGACCTTCCGGGAAAACAAGTGATAGCCATCGTTAACTTTCCGCCCAAACAAATCGGTAAAGTAATGAGTGAATGCCTGGTACTCGGCGCAGTCCACAGCCAAGGGGTATCGCTACTACAACCTGACAGGGCTGTGGATAACGGTTTGAAAATTGCCTGATTTAAGCCTTTTGGCTTATAAATCCTGTCTGCAACAGGGCTCAGGAATTGAGCATCACGGGCATAATAAGCATCAATATATCCTCGCCAGCGTTGGTATCGTCACCAACGGGGGTTAGAATACCCGCCCTATTGGGTGCGCTCAATGAAAGCTGTACATCCTCCGTGTCGAGGTTACTCAACATTTCAATGAGAAAGCGCGCGTTGAACCCTATTTCCATGTCATCGCCCTCATAGCTGCAGGTGAGGCGCTCGTTGGCCTCATTGCTAAAGTCTAGGTCCTCAGCGGAGAGCGATAATTCTGAACCGCTTATGCGCAAACGCACCTGATGGGTGGTTTTGTTGCTAAATATCGAAACCCTTTTGATAGAACCCAAAAGCGCAGTACGGCCTACAAGCATCCTGTTCGGATTGTCTTTGGGAATTACTGCTTCATAATTGGGATACTTTCCATCAATAAGGCGCGCTATCACAATATTGTCATCAAAACTGATGCGCACATTGGTGGAGTCAAATTCTATCTGCACGTCAGCGTCTGTAGCTGCGAGTGTACCTTTGAGTAAATTGAGCGGCTTTTTCGGAAAGATAAATGACCCTATACTGGGAGCAGTATGGTCTGTACGTGAGTAACGTACCAATTTATGGGCGTCGGTACCAACAAATCGTATGCCTTCAGGGCCCAATTCACAGTACACCCCACTCATCACAGGGCGTAGATCATCATTTCCAGTGGCAAAAATGGTTTTTTGAATCGCAAAAGAAAGCACCTCCGCTGGCAGTGAGATGGTGGATGCTTCTTCGAGAATGGGATTTTTGGGAAACTCATCTGCCTGAAATCCGGCCATTTTGCTCTTTCCAAAGCTGCTGGCTATTTCGATGCCTTGTGTCCGTTCATCCATCGTAAATGTAAGCGGCTGTTCGGGCAAAGTTTTCAGGTAGTCCATCAGGATGCGTGCGGGCACCGCAATAGCTCCTTCTTCTTCGGCTTTGACCTCTAACGAGGTGATCATTGTGGTTTCCAGATCACTTGAGGAAACGGTAAGCTTCCCGGGGGTAAGTTCAAAAAGGAAGTTATCGAGTATTGCGAGTGTATTGTTGCCTCCCAGAACACCGCTGATGGTCTGGAGGTGTTTGAGCAGGTCGGAGCTGGTAACGATGAATTTCATAAATGCCGCTTGTGTTTAGCCAGTGCTAGTTGAGGGGACAAATATAGCGCAATCAATCGAGATGATGCATGTGATTGTATGCACTTGAGGCACCCTTATTCCTCAGCAGTAAATACCTGTAAAGGAGCCCGGAAAGCATCCCAAACAAAACGCTGTACCAAAGCCAAATCATCATCGTCAGTAGCGCCGTAGTAATACTCCCTGTCAATGACTGCCGGAGTGATGTCGTCCATTTCCAATTGGCCCTCAGGTGGGGCTTTGGTCCACAAGCGCACGGTTGTGACTTTTTTGTCGTCGGTGACCTTGATCACGATGAGCGGCAGTTCTGCCATCACCGAATCTTCTTGGGCTGGATCTAGGCCGGTATGGAAATTTTCAAATGAAGCGAGCTTGTAATTGAGCATATAGTCTTTCACAAGCGATGTATCGTACACGGGCACTGTAGCTTGACTGCCACGCGCATACAACTGTATATCATTGCCTCCACCATATACAATTCTGAATGATGCTTGCGGTTCGGTGGGATAAAACACCTCTATTTCGCGCAGGTCCATATCTGGATATTGCAATATGCGTGGGCTGCGCCATTCTTGTTCATTTGTGAAAAACCGGGTGTCGAGCATGCCCAGAAAGCCCTTCATGTCAATGATGTAGGGGGCTTCGGCTTTGCCGTATTTGGGTGTTTCGAGCAGCATGAAGGTGCCCTTTTTATCCATGGTGCCATGGCCCACATACCAGGTTTTGATCCATTTACCGTCAAGGTCATAAACCTCCACTTTCTTGGCTCCTGCTGCCATGATTCTATTCACTTGCTCAAGGGCAGCCTTGTTTACCGGGCGCTGGATGTACACATTCTTGAAGGTGCGCAACAGCAATTCAACTGCATCAGGACGCGCAGTATATTGATCATTTACGCTCCATGTCATTCCTTTTTGACGCACAAGCGTGACGGTGCGCCCTTGCCTGTCGGCGATAAATATTTTACCAATTGCAGCGGTGTCAGCTATCGCAAAATCTGTTTGATCAATACGGGCCGTTGAGCCTTTATCTAAAGTGCTCAAATAAAGCGCCAAAGCCAATAGCACCAACACAATAACTGCCAGCGGGATTACTTTCTTCATGTGTTATGATTTGTGCTTTACAGCAAATAAACGACGGCGCCACCACCACCAAGCCAGCCCCAGCACAGTAACAAGTGCTGCCGGAACTGCTATGTTGACAACCTGCCAATACAAGCGGTGCGCAAGTATTACTTCGTCATTGAGCTTGCGCAAGCTTATGGTGCGAGAGCGTACATTGATAAGCCGTTCGTCACCGAGCAGGTAATTCATGGCATTGATGAGGAAATCTTTGTTGCCATACATCATGCGCCTCAGTGTAGGGTCATAGCCAAGTTCGCGGAAGCGGGTACCGTCGGCACTGACTTCATTGCGCACAATGTCGCCGTCGGCAATGACAAACATGCGTGTAAATTTTCCATTTTCTTTGAAGTCGAGTAGCCGCTCCTCGTAGAACTCCGGTGGCATGCGGTTGGCAAAATTTGATGTAAATTCTCCCTCGAGCAAGACTGCCACAGGCTGATTGGGGCGGTTGCTGCTGCCAAAATCGGGGTCGATGCTAACCACATTGAAGCTTACCCTTACCGGCGATTTGAGGATCCTTGTATAAGGAGAGGTGCGAAGAAGAATTTGCTTTCGAATGCCCGGCACTTCTACCGTATCAATGCTTCCAATGAAATCAGTAAGGATAGGATCCACATTGGCGGTGATCGGGTGGGGCGCATCAGGCACCAAAATAGGGCGAAAATACCACGGAAACAGCTCAGAGCGTTCATTTCCCCGAGGTCCGGTAAGCAACGAGATCGGAGCGCAGGTTCGGTCAAGGAGCAGATCCCGGTTGAGACGCACACCATACGTGAAGAGCATGTCATCCAGGTTGGTACGCTGCGGTATTGCCATCGTTACTTCTGTGCGTTGCAAGCTATCCAAGGCCAAATCCATGGCATCAAGCAGCCAAAGGACCTTGCCGCCTCTTATCACAAACTGATCAATGATGTACTTGTCCTTTTCGGAAAATGCCAGCGTAGGCTTCGCTACCACCAAGGCATCATAGCGGTTCTGTCGGGCTCCCTCCCCTGCTATATTGCGGCTTAGCGCATCAATATGCTCATTGAGCTCAACGAATTCTACGTCGTAATAGCGCAACAATTCATTCTGAAATGAGCGCAATTGTATGGGTTTCAACTCGCCATGCCCCTGAAGTACAGCCACCTTCATGGGCTTGTTGGACTGCAGCAGGTAAAAAGCATTTACAAAGCTGTATTCAAGGCTGTTGATGGTTCTGTTGACCATTTCAGCATCCGTTACACGTTGTTGATTGCGCAATATTTGCAGGGGTATTTCCCGGTCCTTGTAAGAAATAAGTGCTCCGGGAAAAATTATTTTTTCCTCCACACCATCCTTTTTGCGGATTTGAAGCGAAGTATATTGCAAGCCCTTTTCTACCAATTCACCGTACATGGCTTCGCGCGACTTTTGATCGGGAGCTTCGCTTGGATTGATAAATTCATATTGCACATTGTCGCCAGCATATGCCCTCATTTCATCCAGCTTTTCCTTGACAGCTTGCTGAAGCCGCTGGTAGTCGGCGGGAAATTCACCGTCCAAAAACACCTTGATATACACCACATCATTAAGCGATTCAAGCATATCAACGGTGGTGGACGAGAGGGTATGTCTTTTTTCTTCCGTAAGGTCAAAACGCAGAAAATAGAAGCTTCCCAAATATGCAAGCAGCACAAAAAACAGCACACCCAATACTGCTTCGAGGTAAATCCTCGCTCTATCAGTCAAAGCTTTGTTCATAGTGCTTTTCGGCTTTGGAGGGCTGCTTTGGTAAGCACAATGAACAGACCGGAAAGGCTGACAAAATAAATGACATCACGTGTATCGATAACGCCCCTGCTCATTGAATCATAGTGCTCTGCGATGCTCAGCCTCTCGACAAAACGATCAAAAGCACCGAACATTTCAAATGATGCAATTTGCTCCAGCCCGTTGAAACAAAAGAAACTCAAAAACAAGGCGAAAATAAATGCGACAACCTGATTGTCCGTTACTGAAGATGCAAAAATGCCTATTGCCGCAAAACCCGCAGCCAGAAAAAATAGGCCAAGGTAGGAACCTATTGTTCCACCGACATCCAAATTGCCAATGGGATTGCCTAGAAAAAATACGCTGTACACATACACCAATGTAGGCACAAGGGACAGCAGTACCAAAAAAACTGCGCCCATATATTTTGCAAGGATGATTTGAAAATCGGTGAGAGGCCGGGTGAAAAGCAATTCAATGGTGCCAGTTCTCTTCTCTTCCGAAAAAGAGCGCATGGTCACTGCGGGTACGAGGAACATAAACACCCACGGTGCCACATAAAAAAGGGTATCCAGTGTTGCATATCCCTGATCGAGTACATTGAGCTGCCCCGGAAAAACCCACATAAAGAGGCCGGTAAGCAGCAGAAAGACCACGATCACCGCGTAACCAATAACAGAACTAAGGAAGGTATTTATTTCTTTTTTGACGAGGGCCCACATAGGCATCTTTCCTATCTAAAGGCGCAAAGATACAACAATGCAATGCTTGGCATGTACACATGCTTTGGATGGATGCGACAACAAATGCATGGCCGATTGGATGGCTACAAGTGTGAAAGCCAGTGAAAGGAACCCCGCTTAGGCATGGAACATATCTAATGCTAAGGCAAATGGATAGATCTTTTCATTGACCAAGCCTCAGCGGGCTTGTCAAAGTACGGCTTGGCTTTTGACCAGAAGGATTGAAAAAATTCGGAATTCCGATAAGCTATGAGGTGGTCCTCACTTTCCCAGTGACTGCGGGTAATCACCTTACCCCTTTCGCGCATATCAAAGAATATCTCGAGGTAGTGACATCCTTCAAATGAGCGCACTATTGGAGCAATCTCATCAAAGAGTGCCTTCACTGCAGGGAGGTGACGGCGTGAAAACTCCAACTTGACAAAACGATAAATCATGATACAAATATAAGGGGATGAAGCAAATTCTTCAAGATTTTCTTCATCCTACGCAAGCTTAACAAAAAAGATACACTACCTACTTAAGTATCTTACCAACAACACAATAATGCAAAAAAGAAACATAAAGATGGAAATCTTGTTGATTCCATGCATCATTCTAAGGTTAAAGTTTCCTTCTTCTTTCCTAAAAAGGTTGAGAGGATTGAGATAATGTAGAATTTTTTTAAAGATCATAAGCTTGCTAAAACAAGGAGAAATGGTTTTTAATTCCTGTAAATTTGCTCGAATCTATGCATTTTAAACTTGTTTCCGATTTTAAGCCTACAGGAGACCAACCGTCTGCCATTAAACAGCTATTGGATGGTATTGTTGCGGGCGAAGTAGCCCAGACTCTCCTTGGAGTGACTGGTTCAGGCAAGACATTTACCGTTGCCAACGTCATAGCACAGCTCAACCGCCCTACGCTGATACTCTCCCACAACAAAACCTTGGCCGCCCAGCTGTACAGCGAGTTCAAGCAATTCTTTCCTGAAAATTTGGTAGAGTACTTTGTATCCTATTACGACTATTATCAACCGGAGGCGTTTATTCCTTCGAGCAATACGTATATTGAAAAGGACCTGAGCATCAACGAAGAGATTGAAAAATTGCGGCTCAGTACTACATCAGCCTTACTGAGTGGGCGCCGTGATGTAATTGTGGTCGCTTCGGTGAGCTGTATATATGGTATAGGCAACCCGAGTGAATTTCACAAAAGCGTAATACCCATACGCAAGGGCCAAATCGCGTCACGCAACAGTTTCCTTCATTTGTTGGTGGCGAGTTTGTACTCCCGCAATGACTTCGAGCTGAGCAGGGGAAAATTTAGGGTGAAAGGCGATGTGGTTGATATTTTTCTCGCCTATGCCGACCACTGCATTCGCGTGGAGTTTTTCGGCGACGAAATTGACAGCATTACCAGTTTCAATCCTGAAACCGGTGCCACAATAAGCGAATTTGAAAATCTGAACATCTATCCGGCCAACCTCTTCGTCACGACGAAAGAGACACTGAACAGTGCCATTTGGGAAATACAGCAGGATATGGTAGAGCGCGTGGAGTGGTTTGTTTCGCAAGGAAGGCATTTGGAAGCCAAGCGACTGGAAGAACGTACCACATACGACCTTGAAATGATGAGGGAGTTGGGATACTGCTCGGGTATCGAAAACTACTCGCGGTATTTTGACCGCCGTTTGCCCGGTCAACGCCCCTTCTGCCTGTTTGATTATTTCCCGGACGACTATCTTTTTGTGGTGGATGAAAGCCATGTCACTGTTTCGCAAGTGCGCGCAATGTATGCTGGTGACCGCTCACGCAAAGTGAATTTGGTGGATTATGGATTTCGCTTGCCAGCAGCGATGGACAACAGGCCATTGCAGTTCAACGAATTCGAAGCCTTGGTGACCCAGGCCATTTACGTAAGTGCCACTCCAGCTGATTATGAACTTGAAAAAAGTGGAGGCGTGGTGGTAGAGCAGCTCATAAGGCCTACTGGCCTGCTCGACCCGATCATCGAAGTGAGACCCAGCCAAAACCAAATCGACGACTTGCTTGAAGAAATCAACAAACGCACAGCAGTCAATGAACGCACCTTGGTAACCACCCTTACCAAGCGCATGGCAGAGGAACTCCAGGGCTTTTTTGACAAGGCGGGTGTAAAATGCCGCTACATACACAGTGATGTGGATACCCTCGACAGGGTAGACATTCTTGCGGATTTGCGCGCCGGAGTATTCGATGTGCTTATTGGCGTGAACCTGCTTCGCGAGGGGCTGGATCTTCCGGAAGTATCGCTCGTGGCCATACTCGACGCTGACAAAGAAGGTTTTTTGCGGAGCGGACGTTCACTTGTACAAACGGTGGGTCGTGCGGCCCGAAATGTGAACGGCACTGTAATCATGTATGCCGATACCGTAACCGACAGCATGCGGGAAACCATCGAAGAAACCGAACGCAGAAGGATCAAACAACAATCGTACAACGATGAACACGGCATTGTACCACAGCAAATAAAGCGCGGCGCTGCTGTGAGTATGGGCGAACGCAAACCCACTTCCAAACGCTACAAAGAAAGAGAGGAAGCTTCGGCCATGGCTGCAGAGCCCTTGATGAGCTACGGTGACAGCCCTGAGGAAATACAAAAGCTTGTCAAAATGGTGCGCATCAAAATGCAAAAAGCTGCAAAGGAACAGGACTTTATGGAGGCGGCGCGCTTGCGTGACGAACTCTTTGCACTCCAGAAAAAGGCGGAAAGTATGGGCATTTAATCCCCACTTCTCTATACTTTTCAGTTGAATGTCCTTTGAATTTGTACTTCCACGGACTATGCCCTTAAAAGCAGAAACAATACTTGAAATCGACTGGCAGCTTCGGCTGAAGTCAAACCTGATGAGCGCTCTTTGGATGAATTTTGACCATATAGTCAGGAAATAAGAAGAAACTGCTAGGGACCTCTCACTTTTCTATTTTGCGGCTAAAGCGAAAATTTCACTGTTAAAATATTTGAAAAAACAGGCCCCCTACGCTATTTTTGGCACGGTGAAAGGAAATTTCAAATCATCTAGAAATTTTGTTGGAATAGTGGCGATAATGTTGCTGGCTTTCAGTTGTCAACCTGCAGTTCAAAAAAAAATCACACACATACGTCCACCGATTTATGACAATACGCCTCTCACCGTACTGCAACCCAACCAAGGTCCCGATAAAAATGCTGAGTTTGTTGGCAGCGTGAATGTTGGAGAGGGTGGCTTTACTACCCGTTGCAGCTATCAAGACGTAATGCGGCTTATAGACATGGAAGCCCGCAAAAGCGGCGCCAACCTTATCCACATTATAAGCCACAAAGAGCCCGACCTTACGAGCAAATGCCACCGCATCAGTGCAAAGCTGTATTATACCAAGGTTGGGTATACAGTTCAGGAAGAGATCAGTGACTGGCACTACGAAGAAAACGAAGAACAGCGCGAAGAAAAAATTGAAGCAATTGAGGAAGGCAATGCAGGTAAACCTGAGACCGACGCCCCGGTTGTTGAGGACAGCTCAGGAATAGACAATGCCAGCAGCCGTTTGGCCGATGAACAGATGAAAACGCCCCAAACAAGCCCGGCAATACCAGCAAGTTCCCAAACTATTATTGCCTACGAAGAAAAAGATGGGCAGAAAAACCAAGAAGTATCGAAATATTTCAATCAGGAAGAACTCCTTCGTGCTCCGCCATCAATTCGGGGCGCTTTACTGTTTGGCTACAGCCGCCGTATATCGAGGCTCCCCGAAAATGTAAGCAACGATTACCGCGAATACCTCAATCAATTGCGCAATGGCAGTTATTACGGAGCGGAGCTCATGTTTAAATTGGATGAATCAACTTACCTGGGAGCCCGGTTCGATCAGTTCAATGCCCGAAATGAAGCCATGGTAACCGTAAGTATTCCGGGCATGCCGGGCGTGAGTGGCACCATCAGAGACCATGTGCGCATAGGATATTATGGCATAGGAATGCAGCGCGTCTTCAAGTTATTGAGAAGCAACTCTGAATTTTACTGGGGAGGGAGTCTGGCATATACCACATTCAGAGATGCAGGCGTAGGAGTTTTTGAAAACGGCGCAGGCAATCCTGAATTTCAAAACTATGAAATTACCGGTGCGAGCTTAGGATACAGATTCGACGGAGGTTACGGCATTGAATTGAACCCCGGCATGTACCTCGCAGCCCAAGTCGGCTTCGCGACTGGATACATTGGCACATTTGAATTGACCCTGAACAATGGCCCGAGCAATACCATCACAGCCAACACCGGTGAAGGAGAAGGCTTGCTTCGCTTCGAAGCCGGGCTCGCCCTGCGCTTCACTTTTTGAGCATTTTCTGAATGAAGCTTGTGTTAAATTACGCACTGGCGGCTGGTTACCGATAAAGAGAGCCCTACATTTGAAAAAACTCTAGTCCGTATGCTCAATTTCCCGTCGTTCACTGGCATCATCATTGCTTTTTTCATGCTGCTTCCGCAAATGGAGGCACTTGCATGGGGGGCCACAGGCCATCGAATTACAGGTGAGGTTGCTGAAAAATACCTGACCAAAAAAGCGAAGAGGAATATCACGAAAATAATTGGCAATGAAAGCCTTGCTATGGTCACTACTTTCATGGATGAAATCAAATCGCTGCCTGAATACAAGCACCTTGATCCCTGGCATTATTGCACCATCCCCGATGGAATGACCTATGAGCAAGCCGGCACCCCTGAGCAAGGTGATGCAATTATGGCCATTGAAAAATTCATTGAAGAACTCAAAACCAAACAGTTCAGCCAAGGCGATGAAGCCTTCACCCTCAAGTGCCTGGTTCACCTCATCGGCGACATTCATCAGCCGCTGCACGTGGGTAGGCCTGGTGACCGTGGTGGCAACGATATTGAAGTGGAATACTTTTGGAAGAAAAACAACCTGCACCGCGTGTGGGATTCTGGAATGATTGATGGCACCCAACTCAGCTACACAGAATACACTGCATGGATCAACCATGCCGAGAAAGGGCAAATGGCTCAATGGCAAAACAGCACTGTACGCGATTGGGCGCATGAATCCATGACCTACCGCGAAGGAGTCTATGACCTACCCGCCGACGGAAAAATCAACTATGCCTATGACCATAGGCATTTACCGACTGTAAATGAACGCCTTTTGCAAGCTGGCGTCAGAATGGCTGCCGTTTTAAACGCGATCTACGGTTAACAAAAAATTATTTGCAACCTAGTTGCATTAAGAAGGATTTTGTTACATTTGTATTCAACAAAATCCATATCTATGAAAAACTTTTTTACCTTCTTATTTATAATATGCGCAACTTTTGCAATACAAGCGCAAGATGGCACCCACGTGCTACAACATATTTCCCCTGAAGCAGCTACAGCAACACCCAATTTCTGGGGCCAATTCTCACAAGGTGCTCCTTTATGGGGATATTGGGCGGGCCACAATGCGTTCGGCGATGAAGAGTTTGGAGAGAAATATGAAATCGATGGCCATGGTGATGTGGTGGGAATTATTGCTTATTTAGGCGGTACAGCCAATAGCAATGCCCAGGTGCAGCTGCGAGTGTGGTCGGTGGCGCCCAGCGGCCTACCCGGGTCCATGCTCGGTGCTTTGCCAATCAACGTCAACGAAATTACCGCAGATGGTACAACGCCCACCATGGTAACATTTCAAAATGACATTCACGTTGACGACGAATTTTTCGTGACTTTGGACCTCGGTGATTACAGCCATGACCCACACAGTGACACGCTGGTGTTGATGATGGGTCCCGATGGCAGTCGCCCCACAAGTGATGATGTTTTTGGACGGAATGTAATCAGGTGGCACGGCCATGGCTCACCGAACTGGAAAGATTTCGCAACGCAAAATTTCACGCCCATCTTTACCCATTTCGCGATATACCCCATTATGGACGGCCCTGCAACGCTCAGTGCCAATAACGGCTTCATCAGCGACGCAAATTTGAGCCTGTTTCCGGTGCCCTTCGCCGATGAACTAAATTTGCGCTTCAACGCAATTGAAAGTAGAGAGATGACTGTGCGCGTTTTTAATATTGAAGGCAAACTTCTGGAGAGCAAGCGTGTCATGGTTACCCAAGGTGATAACCTCATTCAAATGAACATGAGCACTTACCCGGCAGGCAGCTATGTAGTAGCCATGGAAGCCGAGAGCTTCCGATTCGCACGGGTGGTGACCAAATAATTTCAAGACAAACAGTGTACTATCATTTCTATAGCCCCGTCCCGTTTAAATGTGCAATCAACATTTGGTTTTTTGCTTTGCTGCTGGTATTGACAACGGGTTGCAGTAAGGATCAGAAAGACGATCTTGAGCGGCCGCAAATTCACTTTGTGAATACAATACCGGAAAAAACATCAGCGGAAATATGTGAAGCGCAAAGCAACCATGTATTGCAAATTAAAACGGGCGGGGTTCTGGAAATCACGGTTAGGTTCACAGACGATGTGGAACTGGGGAGTGCCAAATTCGACCTCCACCACAATTTTGACTGCCACGGCCACAAAAGCACTGAAAAAACTACAATCTGGAATGTCATTGAGATTATTGAGCTTCCCGGCACGGAACAAACCATCACGCGGACTTTCCAAAGCCCTGACAATGTCAGACCAGGGCTTTACCACCTTGGCGTTATGGCCCTTGACGCCATAGGAAGAGAAGCTGAGATGCGTTTTTTCGACGTGGTGGTGCGTGACCCGAGTGACACCATTGCTCCTATAATCAACTTACTGTCACCGGAGGATGGGCATATCCATACCAGGGAATCTCAACTTATCATTGAGGGAAGCATTCTCGATGAAACTGAGCTCGGCACAGGGGGATTTGAAATATCCATGATCAGCCCCCAAGGCCAGGTATTGAGTGTAGCCCGGGGCAATTTTCCCGAAGGGCATGGCGTGGAAGGATTCTTTGAAGAAGCGTACAACATTCCGGGCTTTGTCCAGGCGGGCATTTGTACCCTTCGCATTGCGGCTTCTGATTGGCGAAACAATACGGCGGTAGTACAGCGCACTTTTGAACTGATCGATTGAGTGCGAAAACACAATATCTTCTAAAGTGGCTCACCCTTGTGGTGGGCTTTTTGCTTCATGGAGTTTTGCTGAGTCAAATCCCAAGATTGAACTATATACTTGATGTTCAGATTATAGATGCTTCCAGCAAAAAACCACTTGTGGGCGCTGACGTCTTGTTGCTCGAAACTGGCAACCGCGCTTTCCCCAATGAGCATGGTGAGTTTCACTTCCATTTGCCGCAAGGCCGCTACCAACTTAGGAGCTACCACATGGGCTATGACGTACTGCTCAGCCCCATCGAACTGCTTGACGACACAAGCATTGTCTTGATGTTGACGCCGAAACCCTTCCATCTGGAGGAAGTTCAAATTCTGAGCAGTGTAATTGAAAATACAGCGGGCCGCACTACAATGAATACCAAGGTGATTGACCGAAATTATTTGGAGCGCAACTACCACAGTACGTTCAGTCAAGGGCTGGAAAAAATGCCCGGCATGAACAGTATCACGACGGGAGTGGGCATCGCAAAGCCTGTAATTCGTGGATTCACAGGCAACCGCGTTACAGTAAACAATCAAGGCATCAGGCAGGAAGGGCAACAATGGGGCAGCGACCACGGCCTGGAAATAGATCCATACCTTGTGGACCGCATTGAGGTGATTCGCGGGGCGGCCTCACTCATTTACGGTTCCGATGCAATGGGAGGTGTGATCAATGTTCTGGAGCCAACAATCAATCCCAAAGGCAGCTATGAATCTAGTGTGCTAGGGGTATATCGCGGCAACAATGACCATTTTGGTACTTCTGCAGCCTTTTCGGGCAGGCCGAATGACTGGCACTTTAGTGCGCGCGCTACCGTGCAAACGTACGGCGACTACCGCGTACCAGCTGATAATTTTACTTACAATGGCTTCGTGCTGCCTATCGAAGGCGAGCGCCTCAAAAACACAGCAGGCCGAGAACGCCACCTTGCGGCCTCTGTGGGCCGGCTTATGCCGAGGGGAAGCGTAAGGCTCAGTGTGAGCAACTATTACCAACGCACTGGGCTCTTTCCGGGTGCCGTAGGTATACCCCGAAGCTTTGTGTTATTGCACGATGGCGACCATCGGAATGTAGACATTCCTCTCCAAGAATTGGATCACTTTAAGGCAGTAATGAACAGCAAGTACCGTGTGGGTCGCGGCCGGGTGGAAACCGACCTGGGCTTTCAGCGCAACCACCGCCGGGAAAAATCCTCCCCACATGCGCATGGGCAGGGCCCGAGGCCAGAGGGTAACTTAGCACATGGATTGCTGCTCAACACGGGCACCATCAACAGCCGGTATCACCTCACATTCAATGAACGATGGAAAACCATTGCGGGAATCAATGCCCAATACCAAACCAATGAGCGCAGTGGCTTCGAGTTTCTCCTTGGTGATTACCAAAGCATTCAGGCAGGAATTTTCGCCATGGCGGAATACATGCCCAATGAAAAACTGACCTACAGTTTTGGCTTGCGTCAGGATGTGGCGGCGATCGACATAAAGCCACACTTC
Organism: Cryomorphaceae bacterium; assembly: GCA_036751905.1. GTDB lineage: Bacteria > Bacteroidota > Bacteroidia > Flavobacteriales_D > Cryomorphaceae > T3Sed10-241. The sequence goes on along the minus strand of DAIOTP010000023.1, from coordinate 16,975 downwards.
ATTCCGGTATATGCCAGCCCCACCGAGATCGTGGGCCAAGTACAGCGTGGGCCGGAAGCGAGCCGACGGTTTGGACAGCCCTCAGGTGCTGCTGGCCTGTCTTGGAATCCTTCTCAAATGTGGAATTTGAAAGCAAATGTGGGCCGAAGTTTTCGCTTTCCCAGCCCTCCGGAACTGGGCATGAATGGCATACACCACGGCACCTTCCGCCACGAAATGGGCGACCCCACCTTGCAATCAGAACGCGGATGGCAGCTTGACGCGGGCCTTTACCACAACCGTCAGCGATGGAATGTGAGCCTGACACCCTTTGCGAATTACTTCGACAATTTCATCTTTTTGCGGCCCACCGCACAGTTCAGCCCATTGCCTGAAGCCGGACAAATGTTCATCTACACCGAAGCTCGCGCTTTCCATACCGGCGCTGAGTTGCAGGCTGCGTGGGACATACATCCTAAGCTCGTGTTGGAAGGGAGTTTGGAATACACGTACAATTACAACCTCGACAGCGGCCTGCCCATCCCTTTCACCCCTCCCCTGCTGCAGCGCACCGAGCTGAGCTATTACCTCAAGCGTGAGCCAGACCATGATGTGTACTTTTTTGCGGAAGCAGTGCTCTCAGCGGCCCAGAACCTTACCGAGCTCAACGAGCCTGCTACGCCGGGCTACCAGTTGTACAATGTGGGTTTTCAAGCCAGCAAGCCTTTCGGCAAATACGCCTTGCACCTTCAGTTCATGGTGCGCAACATCGGCGACACTTTTTACCTGAACCACTTGAGTAGATACAGATTGCTTAACCTGCCCGAGCCGGGCCGCAACGTGATGCTGAGCTTGCGGCTCACGCGCAAAGATTGAGACAACCTGTATGTCAGCTCAGGCTTTGGCGGCGGCTTTATTGCTTTTCAGCGCTTTGGTATAGGCCAACTTGTAATGCTCTATAAGTACCTTCCAGTCAAAATCTTCCGAGAAATCCTCCAACTTGTTGCGCTGGATCATGCGGTAGCGCCTTGTGGTTTTCACGAAATGGAGCATAAACAGAGCGAGGGTCTCGGCGGCTTTTTTCATGGTTTGGTTATGCCGTTGAAGCACGTACACCCCTTTATCTTCGTGGTTTACATCAAGTGACTCCACATACTTTCCAAATCCTGAAAGATCAGAGGTGACGGTAGGTACACCGCGTGCCACGCATTCCAAAGGCGTATAGCCCCAGGGCTCATAGTAACTAGGGAAAATACCAAGGTGGCAACCCCGAACGAACTGACCGTAGTCCATACCGAAAAGTGGATTGGTAGACTCCACGAAATCGGGGTGATACACCAGCTTCACGCGATCAAGTGGTGAGTTCACCATTTGGTTGCTCCGCATGTAGTTGAGAATTTCGTCGTCTATGTCATTGACCAGGTTGTGGGTCACCACGATGGGCCATGCCTTGGTTTTCCATGTTTGGATGGTACGGCGGTAGCGCAATTTCCAGTAATCGTCAATCAGTGCATTGAGGTCGGGAAGTCGGTGCTCATCCTTGGATTGTGATGCGGCATAAAAAAGGCGTTCGCCCAATTGTTTCTCAATGGCCTCGCAGTTTCTTCTGATCTCTTGCATTACGCCACGTGATTCAAGCACATCAGGATTGATGCTCCATGTGGGCCGTTTCGTAATAAAAAACATGACCACAGTTTTCTTGATTCCCTCGCGCTCCATCATCATATTGAGCCACTTGAGCGCCATCAAGGTGATATCGAAACCCTTATTTTTGTATTCGTACCGTCCGGAGGTAAAGAAGTAGAACGTATCATCAAGGTTAAAATCATATGAGCTGAAAAAATGCCCGATAACGAATTCGTGAATTTTGTCTTTGTAGGTTTGGTGGCGGTTGTGCACTTCATGGTATGCCACGTACTTGGTAATGTTAAGTCCATTCGGGGTGATGACATCCGGCTTCTTGCCGAGCAGGTGGATGCATTCCCTTCCCGTTACTTCACTCACAGTAGTAAAGCAGTCGGCATGTGCGGCAAGTGCCCTTTCTATTTGCACCTGAGGCAAAATGCCAAAACGCCGCGACTCGAGCAGCCAGTCGTAGTGCTCCAATTTCTTGTAAAAATCGTTGTCGCTGCCGGCGAGATACCGGCCGAGCATGGTGGCATGGGTGGTAAATACTGTGGACATGGGCAGCCCTTCACGCTTGATATCGAGGATAGGCAAGCCCGCCATCCACTCGTGAAAGTGGCCTATGAGCTTTCGCTTGCCACGGAGTATTTCTTTGCTCAGAACCGTGAAGAATGTGCGGGTAAGATCAGACCAAAGGATCATTTTTTCTAACAGGCTGTCCTCCCGGTTGGTGGATATGCCATGCGTTTCGTTGAGGTGGCGGTGTAAAGTGTCCAGGCGGTTGAACACATTTTGCGGGTTGAGCAGCACTGTACGTGGGCGCCCTGTCACGAGCCAATGGCCATACCACACCTCATATCCCATATTGCGCATGCGTTCCACTGCGCGGCCTATGGGATCTGAAAGGTTGTGAATATGGTCAAATTCCGCAGCTATATCTTTGTTTTCCAAAGGACCTAGCAAGCAATAATTGTCGCCCCAGCTCTCGACTGCCGCTGGAACTTTGGAGCGAATTACCGTGTAAATGCCCCCTACCTGGTTGCATATTTCCCAGGCGCATTCTACGATGATGGGCTCTTGTGTGTCTGTTGACATAAATTTCAGTTGGTGGTAAATGGAATTGTAATCTGCTACCAAATTAGCAAAGAAAAATAAAAGTAAGACCAGGAAGCACGCAAGTACTAAGCGTTATATCTACACTATGACCGTGTGATTAAGTGAAAGTTAGACCCCTAGCAGGGTTGATCCTTTTCCAAAAAGTTGAAAGGGTTATGATGGTCTATTGCTCCTTGGCTCCTTTATGGCGCAGTACTTGCCATGTTGACCAACCTTATATCGTCAATGTAACACTCTCCCTGGTCGAGAAATTCGAAATACATATGCTTCACCTGCTTGAAGTCGATATTGTCCGGCAATTGCGCCAAAGGAACGGTAACCGTTGTCCATTGCGGTGCATACCTGCCCGTGGCGCTGTAGGCATTTTGAACCAAAACAGAGGTCGTAGCCCTATCGTAATCTTCGAAACCCACATTGATGGAAATATTTTCATTGCGGGGGCTGCTTATCATTTTTATTTGAAACTGAATGGCACCTTTTTTTTGGATAGAAGTGACATCCGTTGGAAACCATCGGTTCCAGCTTACCCCAAATTTCATCAAGTGGCAATTTTCAGCATTGGCGTTCCACTTGGCATAAATGGACTTTTCACCTACGGCAGCCTCATCAGTACTGCGGCGAAAATCCTTGCAATTGTCCTTCGTAAGGCCCCATCCATTGTTGTTGATAAAATCGTCTTCGAAAAGGGCTACAGGCAGGTCCACAGGATCAGGGCGCTCTTCCTCTTCGAGCCACGGCTCTTGGGGTTCAGGGGTAAAGAACACAAGTTCGAGGTTGTCAACATACACGGCGCCGCTTTGCTGAAGCTCTATCTGAAGTTGTTTGATGTTGGTGACATCCAGTTTTTCAGTGGCAATATCAAAATCAGCCAGAGGCACTACCACGCGCTGCCATGTTTCATCGATGCTTGTGCGCTCGAAGTACTTGTTGGCGGTGTAGCAAAAGCCCATGCCTCCGCTGTAATCTTCGAGGGTAAGTACAAATGGCAGACCAAAGGACTTGCCTTCTACCGTTCTCACATAAAAGGAGAATGCTGCATGGTCCATCAAAGCGGACAGGTCTTTGCCAGCCCAGCCATCCCAGCCTATTCCAAATCCGGCCCAGATGCAGTTGCCGGTTTCGCGGTCCCAAACTACTTTTATTGATTGGCTTCCAACGTAATACACATCTTTGCTCAACCCAATTTCCTTGCAGTCGTCTTTCTCCAGACCCCACACATCAGCCGTTGCATTTTTGAACAATACGGGTTCTACTACACTGGATATTCTTTCAGGTTTGGGAGGTAGTGCTTTGCGCATTTCACCAGAATATAGGGTGGCTTCCTTAAACTGTACACAAGACGTGAACAGAGCGAGCAAGACCGCCGTCACTCCTACGGAGCCCAAGGCCTTTAGAAGCGAACGTCCATTAACTCTGTAAGTGCTTATGATGGTGATGTGCTTGGCCATAATGGTTACAATTGTAGTGGGGCACCTTGGGTGAATATCATAAAATCAACTCCGAACTGAATTTCAGCAGGCGGACCGGGATTATTGGGATTGTTGGCTATATCATTGATCAAAACTGCCCTCGACAACAAAATGCGGTCTATTTCAGCTTCCGGGATATTAAAAGCGCCATCAATAGCAGCGTTATCAAGGGTGCCTAATGAAAAGCTGAATTTTCGCCAACCGGTCCAAGTCACCGGGAGAGGCCCCGTCGAGTAGATTTTATCTTGGCCGGGGTTAAAAGTACCGTTTTGATTGAAATCAATAACCAAGTCCATAATTGCTATGGTGTGGGGCCTGCCATCGCTATATAAAAAGAAATTTAAATAAGTGTTATTAGGATTGCTCGAAGGAAGTTGCACATATGTGCTCCCAGCAAGTAGAGCGTAGATTTCAACCAATCCTACAAATGGATCCTGTGCATTATCCCTTCCGGTAAGCACCAAAGAATAATCGCCTTGTGCAGGTGGAATGACGCTGGCATCTCTGCGTCCTGTTTCAGCAATGTTCAATTCAAATTGAAAATCACGTACAATGATATTTTGTCCAGGAGGATCTTCAAAATCAGTCAACAAAGTACCCGCATAAACTTTAGTACCTGTGATGGTCACTTCCAGGGTGTCTCCAAATGCCGCCTCTTCAGGCACGCTTAAAGTGACGCGGCATGTCTCGTTTGTGAAGAAGGGCAGCTGTGTAGTACCGCCATCCCAAATGGCATTTTCTTCATTGATAAAGCGGTCAAAGCCTTCAATCAACTTTACCGCACCGCTTTCAAGACCTTCAATTTTGATAATCCAGTCGATATTCTTGTTCAGTGTGGCGGTGAAAGCAAGCACATCTCCCTGAGAAAAATCAGCGGTTTGCGCACTCACGCTAAGTGAATCCTCTATTTCAAAGGGTCCAAACCGATCTACCAAATTTGGACCGCGAAAATCGGTATCATGATCGCATGAGGTGAAGGTCACCGCAAAGCAGGCCATTAAAAACAAGCCTAAAAAATGGGTCATTCGAATATTGGGTCGTTTCATATCAAAAGAGCATATTATAAATGACAAACACCTGATTAAGGGTATAATCATTTGGATTGTTTTGACCTTGTTGTGAGCTGAAAGAATGGTATTGCAAAGTGAGGTAAGCGCCTTCCTTAAAGGTGTACTTCAGCCCGGCTGCAAGGAGCTGGTTGCGGTCATCGGCTATGAAAGGTCCTGGAAAGTCACGCACAATGTTGAATTCATCAATGCGCGGCACATATTCATTTCCTTTGGCAGTCAGAAATTTCGCGCCAAAAAGTATTTCGAAATTGTTGAACAGCATCACATCCATTCCCAGCTCAACAAGATTGGATTTGAGATCGATTTGTTCCACTTGTACTCCTCCTCTTTGGGTACTTTCAAACTGATACCCGAGGGTGAAGCGCAGGCTTTTGTCCCATTCAAGGAATTGGTGGACATTGAAATTGGCAGCAGCGCGTACCAAGGCAAAATTCTTCAGTTCCGTGGTACCTTGGCCGGCAATTTCTGTCATCAAGGCGCCGTCAAGTCGGGCCTCTACCAGATCTTCACTGCCTCCATACTCCGCACCATAGCGCATTCCACGCCTGTTGGGAGTGGCAAGGCCATAGGGCATGGTATTGCTAAACCGGGGATCGTAGGGCATAAGCCTATCTGAAAGTTCGAAAGTATACAAAGCCCTATCGCGGGTTACATCAAAAAGTGAAAGTGGACGTCTTCGTTGTTCTAATCCGAGTCGGTCATAGTAGGAACGTTCATTTTCGAGATCTATGCGTCGGCTTTGGGCTGCGATGCTAAAATAATCTGGACCTACATCTACAAATGAACCAAAAAGGACAAGCTTTTGTGGAGCGAGCATTACTTTAAGCCCTGCATCTACAAAACTGCCATCAAAACTTCGCAAGGTCATGGTGTCATTCTTGCTTTCGAGCGACGAAAGCCCCGTTTCACCCAAAACGTGAATGGACATATCTTTTGTGCTGTACACGCGGAAGTCCCAATTGAATGTGCCAACGGTATTGCGTATTCCTTGGTTGGCATCGCCTGATTGGAGGTCATCAAAGGTGTGAACGAAGTTGAAACCAAAATCGCCTTTAATGCCGAGGCCCTCATGCAGGGTGCGGGTGCTAAACAATGCTTGCCCTCCGCTTGTGTACCTTGAGGGTATGGTAAAAAAATCTGTTCCGCGCACCCTGGCAATGAAACCATTAAAGTTGGCATCACGCAGCACACGAGTAAAGTTCAGTCCGAAATCCAATTTCGCACCTTGCACCCTTCGGGTATTGCCTTCATGAAAAAATTGCTCGTAGTAAATTATTTCACGCTGTGCCTGAAATGCTGTGGGATTGTTGACGAAACCCTCTTCCTCAAAATTAAAAAATGTATAAGGACTCATGGCAACATCCATGTCGCCCACATGGTATTTTAAGGTATTGGCGATGATACCCCGAGCCCAAAGCTCCCGCACTTCGACGGACATTCCGGCACCAAAGAAGCCACCAAACTCATTGCGCAAGCGCAAAATGCTTTGTACTTCCGTTTTGTCGTTGGGTTGTGCATTGATCTGCAAATCGAGCAAAAACTCACCATCCACCTGTCGGCGCAAGGTACTTGAATCGCTTTCAAGCACATTGCCACCAATGCGTGTATCTTGCAGAATGGTACGGCCCAAGCCATTGAACCGCACGATGGACTCCTGCTTTTCATCTTTCTGTGTGGGAAGTGCTGACCCATCCTGCGCGTGCATGCCCAAAGGCAGCATCAAAACGCCCAAGGACGAAAAAACCAACAATCTAAATTTCAAGTTCATGGTGCTTAGAAAAATGTTTTTAATTCAACGGTGATTTCAGTGCCTTTATAGCGTTCAAGGGCAAAACTGCGGTCTTCGTAATTCATCCACCGGTACCGCACAAACAAACCGGCATTTTCCGCAAGGGACCAGTCGAAGCCGACACCAATGCCTGTACCCAATTGGTCACGTGGCGTTAGGCTCTCAAGATCCCAATTTGTGCGTCGTCCGCCTCGGGCATTCTCAATACCCAAGTATCCAGTGAGGATGAAGTCTGGAAAAAGGGCGTAGTACAAGTCAAGTTCATGGTATTGCACAAACATGTAACTGTCTGGATTCATGGTGGGCAATGGTGTTGCCTTGCCTTCAGCTGAGGAAAAAGAGCCAAGATAGAAGAAGAACAATTCTCGATTGAACAACTTCGCACTGTACTTGCCCTGAAGGTCAAAGGAGTTGAACCACAGCCTATTGATTGCTTCTGCGGTACCCCCGTCTATGTCTGTGATGAGTACATCATGGGATACACCGCGGAAAAAGCTCGTCATACGGTCATACGGACCAAATACTGTAGGGCCTGTGGCTCCTGCCGGAAAAGGATTGTAAATGCGTGACAAAGCAAGGCCATTGATCCGGTGCACATAGTTGAGCCTTGTCGATAAAGCTTCCATCTCTTGTGAAAGGCCCCAGCCTACATTCAATTTCACCTTGCCAAACTTTAAGTTCGCATTGGCGTTGACGCCGCGGCGGTTGTGCACCAATTGATTGGTAAGAACAAGCTGTCCTCCTGCGCCCACTGCGCCAGGGAGCAACCCAATTTCGTCGAGGATAGCCGGATTGGAATTGGTAAACACTTCGCCGCTTTGGTTGAAAAAGTCTTTACTAATTTGGTATACCTGAACGTCTACTGGTACCAGGGTATATTTTTTGGGAAAATAAAACCGAAGCATCAAGGCTTCACCCCAGCGCTCGGCATAAGTAGGCGTTTTAAAACTTCCCGCGCCAAGTTCGCCGGTAACGCCAATGCCTTCGATATCGAGGTCGAGCGTAAGGGAGTGTACTTGATAAATGCGCTGATCCGTACTCAAGCTGTCAAGCACAGCGGCATTGCGGATCATGTTGTAGGCCAAACGCTGGTTTTTGCGTCCAAAAGTTTTCTCAATTTTACCACCGGTAACTATTGCGGGTAAGCTTCGGGCCAGCCCTGCCATGTTGCGGTAATTTGGCACTTGGCCGGCAGCCAGATTCGCGGGAATTTCAAAGGGTATGAGTACTCCACCGGGAAGGCCTGAGGCTGGCTGTGTCTTTCCCCAAAACATGTCGAAAGCAAAATCGCCAGGCAAACGGCCTCCATTCACAATCAATCCTTGAAAGGCTTGGTTGTCCCAACGCAAGTCACCTGCCGTGGCCACACCCGATTGGTAATAGCTTTCATAACGGTTGGTTCCGGTATTGCCCTCCCAGGGCGTGCGGTCAAAAATGCTGAAGCGGTCAAGCACCTGAAATATACCGATGGTAAACTGGCTCAAATTATACCAATGTATACCGCCGGCCCTCACCCCAAATTTTCCATGTTCGGTGCGGAAATTTCCATAAAAATTAATCCCGAGGTTGGTGGTGAATTCATTGCCTTCGCGGTAAGTCCCCAGGTATGGGGTGAACATAAATAGTTCTGTTCCAAAAGTTGCATTGGGTGTTGGTCGCCCTACCACATTTAGAGACAACATGGGTTCCCGATAACCGTCACCTACACTGAAAGCTTTCTCGAAAGGCGCTAAGCCAGGAAGAGGGGTAGTCATGTTGCGCCCGTAACCAAAAAACCTGTAGTAGCCGAAAACGGTCAGCGGCTGATCTGGACGTCTCAATTTTTCCTGTACAAAACTGCGGTCGTATTGTATGCCTGCGATGGTGTGAAACGATGACCATTCGAACTCGGAAAGATCAGTTTTTGTGCTGTCGAACCGTAGACCATTGTCGCGCGCCGGCGTTTGTGCGATCCCTTTTGGTGTCAACAATACACCACACATAGAAAATACCAAGAGTGAGCAGAAAAGGGCCCTTGTGGCGCCCGAATAATTTGATTTTTTCTTCAGCATCTTGAGACGTACAACTTCCGCCATTTCGGATTACGTATTGGTTAGGGCAAATTTACCTTCATTTCAATTTGTACAAACTTAATTACTACATCAAGACTACGTCCACAAATTTTTGAGTGCGTCATAGGTACATCATTGCTTCATTTATATGTAAGCAGTACACCCAAATTATTACCTTCAGCCTTCAAACTTGAATAATCACAACAATTCTCGATGCAACAATTAAAGCCACTTATTTTCCTTGTTTTGGCCTACTCCGGGAGTATGGCAATGGCCCAACCTGCGATGAAGTACATGCACGAAGGTCCAATCAAGGTTGAACTTCGACAGAAAAACGGTGCTTGGCAAATGTACCGTGGCGATGAGCCCTACTACATCAAGGGTGTAGGTGGACAAACAAAACTCGACAAAGCCTTAGAATATGGTGCCAATTCCCTGCGCACTTGGGGTACCCACGAGGCGGTCAATATTTTGGATCAAGCCCATGAAATGGGGCTCACCGTATTGTTTGGCCTTTGGGTTGGGCAAGAGCGTCAGGGCTTTGATTACAATGATTCCAAAGCTGTCAAAGCGCAGCTTGAAGCATTTACGGAAGTAGTTAAAACGTACAAAGACCATCCCGCACTCCTGATGTGGGGTATTGGCAACGAAAACGACCTCTTTTATTCGGATTTTAAAGTGTGGGATGCAATCAATGACATTGCGAAAATGATCCATCAAATCGACCCAAACCATCCTACCATGACCGTAACGGCAGGGCTTGATGTAGCCGAAGTGCAGCTGATCATGGAACGCGCACCACACATCGATGTATACGGAATCAACACCTATGCGGCCATCATAGGAATTGACAAAGAATTGAGGGCCTTTGGGTGGGACAGGCCATATGTCATCACGGAATGGGGTCCCAGTGGACACTGGGAGGTGGCAAAAACTGCCTGGGGCGCACCTGTAGAAGAAACCAGCAGAGAAAAAGCAGCACTCTACAAAAAGCGTTACGAACAAGGCATAGCCCGCGATGCAGAAATGTGCATAGGTTCATATGTATTCTTATGGGGGCAAAAACAAGAAACCACGCCTACATGGTATGGTGTTTTTCTTGAAGATGGTACCGAGACAGAAGTTACTGATGTGTTGCAGTATGTGTGGACAGGAAGCTATCCTGCCAACAGGGCCCCAACGTTATTGGACATTACCATCGAAGGAAAAGGAAGACACAGCAGTGTGTATTTGGAACCAGGCAGGTACTACACCCTCAAAGTGAAAGCGGAAGATCCTGATGGTGACCCCCTAACATACAATTATGAAATTCTGCCGGAAAGCCAGGACATCAAATCAGGTGGCGATGCGGAGTCGCGGCCTGAGTCCTTAGATTTTAAACGGAAAGAAAGCAGCGATCCCTCGGTGGTTGTTTTTAAAGCTCCAAGAAAAGAAGGTCCTTACAGGTTTTTTGCTTATGTAAATGATGGTAAAGGAAAAGCGGCAGTTGCCAATATTCCGTTTTATGTGAAAATGGAGCTTTGAATTTGGTCAGCAGCAATAAGCTGAAGTAAATTATTCTCAGGCTTTTGTGATAGAAATCGACAGAATGGTTCTCAGTTGCGGGATTTGATGTGGGGAAGGAATAATTTGAAACAATCAAAATTTAACTTAATGAAAAGGCAATTGAACAGGGTTCTGTTTACCATGCTAATCGGGATAATTTGCACAGGGCCTCTACAAGCAGCCCAGATTACATTCAGACTCAATATGAATGGAGTGAGCGGATTTGGCACTCCTGAAGTGAATGGCACCTTCAACGGATGGTGCGGTGTATGCAATGCAATGAGCGACGCCAACGGCGATGGCATCTGGGAGACCACCATCAACCTTAATCCAGGAACGTACCAGTACAAATACAGCTTTGACAATTGGACCGGACAGGAAAACTTGAGAAACTCGGGCTGTGCCAATGACGCCAACAACCGCACCCTCGTGGTGCAGGACAATGAAGTACTCGATGTAGTGTGTTGGGGAATGTGCATGGATTGCCTTGAACCAGATCAGAGCAACTGGAACCTGGTGTGGGCGGAGGAATTTTTGGGAAACAGCTTAAATCAAAATATTTGGAACTTTGACTTGGGTGCCAGCGGTTGGGGAAACAACGAGTGGCAGAACTATACCAACAGTCCGCTTAATCACGAAGTGAGTGCTGGAAGTTTAAAGATTACTGCCAGGCAATTGGGCAGTCAAAACTACACCTCAGCGCGCATTACCACCCAAGGAAAATATGAATTTCAATACGGCAAAGTCGAAGCGCGTATCAAAGTACCTCTTGGTCAAGGTATATGGCCTGCATTTTGGATGCTTGGTGCCAATTTTCCAACCATTGGCTGGCCACAGTGCGGCGAAATTGATATCATGGAACACGTCAACAATGAGCACGTGACGCATGCCGCTGTGCATTGGAATCTTGGTGGCCACATTTATGAAACAACGAATGTGCCGTTTGAAATCAATCAATTTCATCGCTATGGGATCATTTGGGATGAGAACGGCGTAACATATACGCTCAATGACCATCCATATTTCTATTTTCCAATTTTGGACAACAACAACACAGCCAACATATTCCAAAAACCTTTCTATTTCCTGTTGAATGTTGCCATTGGGGGCAATTGGCCGGGTTATCCCGATGCCACTACACCATTTCCTGCAGTAATGGAAGTGCAGTACATCAGGGTTTTTGAGAAAAATACCCTCACTACGGAAGATGGAAATCCATCCAAAATGGCAAGGGCGTATCCCGTTCCTACACGGGCTGAAGTCATGGTCGAGTTTCCTCAAATGGCCGATCAACGCAGGCTTCATGTGTTCAACAGTGAAGGCCGTATGGTTTATAGCACAGTCTCCAACAATACAATTGAGCGCATTGATACATCCGGCTGGGCTCCCGGATTGTATTTTTTACAAATTTGGGAAGACAAGGACCAGGTTCAAGTGCTGAAAATTGTTCGAGAGTAAATGCCCGACCTGTGTTTACACATCCATGATGAACTCCACCAAATTGATATCACTATCAATGTGAAGTTTTTTGCGGAGGCGGTACCGGCTTATTTCGACGCCCCGCACAGAAATGTTCAACAAAGGAGCAATTTCTTTGGTTGTGAGGTTCATTCTTAAGTAAGCACAAAGCTTTTGATCTTTCGGCGTGAGTTCCGGGAACTTTGAGCGCAAGCGCTTGAAGAAATTTTCGTGTACTTGGTCAAAGTATGTTTCAAATTGATCCCAGTTGTTGTCAAGTTGTATATCACTGTCTATAGCCCTGGTTACCTGTGTAATTTTGCGGCGAAAGTCGGTGGGTGCTTCCTTCGTAAGCTTAACCAAATCTGTTTTAAGCTTCTGAAGCATTTCAGTTTTTTGAACGAGGTGCATCGTTGTGGACGCCAATTGGCTGGTTTTGTGATTGACGTCGGCCCTTAATTTTTCATTGCGCAAAGCAATCACTTCATTTTCTGACTTTTCTACCTCCAGTTTGAACTCGGCCTCCTTGCGTTGCATCTTCTGAGTCTGTTCGATTCTGAACACCTCTGTTTTCTTTTTCTCTCTCTGTGAAATGAACCTGATAAGAAGCAAAAGCGCGAAGATGGCTAAAATGAAAAAAGCCCCTTTGGCGTACAAGGTAGCCCACCAGGGAGGCAATATGCTGAATTTGAATTCTGCAGTTTCACTTTGTACAGCGAAGGCATTGCGCGCCTGCACTTTGAAAGCATAGTTTCCATGAGGTAAATTCGTATATTCTTTTTGCGTTCGCACTGTCCATTCGGACCAGTTGTCATCGAAACCCTCCAGTTTGAATTTGTACTGCAAACGGCTGCCGTCGGCATAGTATGGGGCAGTGAACTCAAATCTGAAATCATTGAACTTGTGGTGGTATTTGGGTAGATCATTCGAAGCATTTGCACCTCGACCTGTATATAAAACCGTATCAGTTCCTGTGATACTGGTTACCTTGCTAATCATAACGTCAAACGGAAATTCAGTACTGGAAATGCTGTAAGGATCAAAATATACGAAGCCTTCTTCGGTTCCTATAAAAACATGTCGGGCATCGGGGGCATATATATGTTCGAACCCGTCAACCAAGAGCTCCTGCAATTGATTGAAATAGGAAATCTCCATGTCACTTCCTTGCCCGAAACTCTGATGATTGACGACGCCAAATTCATTATCGATTGAAAACCATAAATTGCCAACAGCATCTTCTATGATTCTGTGCACATTACGGCCTATGCCAAAGACTTTTTCATAGTCGTCGAATTTTTCAAAAATTCCGGCCAAACGGCTGTACCTGTAAATCCCGGCAGGGGTGGTAAACAAAACTTCGTTTCGCAAGCGTTCCACATTGATATACAGTTCACTGGGAAGACCTTGATCTACGCCATATGTTTCAAATCCGGCTATCTCGGCCGTTACAGCCTCGTTTACATCTGTTGGTATAGATAGTTTTAACCTAAACAATCCTTTGTAGGCATGAGAAACCCAAATATGTCCGTCGTTGTCCTCTTCAAATACCCTGGCCGATTCATCAAAACCCTTTAATCTTTTTACATATTCCCATGATGCTGCTCCTTCTTTATTGCTTCGCCTGTACAGAGCAAAACCCGTGTAGGTACCCTGTAATGCATAGCCGGGAAAATGGCTGAGTTCCATAAATTTCCATGATCCTTCCACTGATGATATGGGCATCAGCTTATCATTGTCCAAAACAAAAGCTCCCTTGTGCATGGAAACTACAAGACCTGTGGAGAGGCGGTCAATATGCCAGATTTGACCTAATCCATTTTGTACCGGCTCAAACATGAGTCCCCCCATATCTTTTCTGGGCCATTGTGCCCTGTAAAGACCTTGGTTTGTGCCCAGGTAAAGATTTCCTTGGTATGCCATGGCCGCGTATCCTGTGCCTTTGATATTGGATTCAGATCCAATAAAAGAAAAAGGGCTACTCAATTCTATGTAGGTCAAACCATTGTCGAGCCCCAGCCATAAATTGTGCTGTGCATCTTCAAAAATACTCAATACCGTATTGTTCTGCAGTCCTTTGTCCGTATTTACATGGGTGTGTATCTCGCCAGCCCCATCAGCAATAAAGAGCCCATTCTGTGAAGTGCCCAGTGCAGTGTTTCCATTCGCGAGGGGTATTGCGCAATACGCTTGATGTGCTTCTGCTGCTGCCGAAAGTGGCGATTGCCATTTGCGCAAACTGCCATCTCGGAAGCGCCATATACCGCGACCTGCTGTAACCAATAAAAGTTCATCAGAACCAATTGGTACGATACTTACCACCCGCTCATCTTTCAATTGGTGCATGGCATTTACAACAGCAAGAGAAGCATTGCTATACTTGAATATGCCTGTTCCTTTGTCTTGAATATAAATGTCATCCCCCACCTGAAAAAAGTTTTCAAACCGTTCGCCCGGTGGCTCAATGACTTTAAAACCATTTCCATCAAATACGTACAGCGCTTTTTCTGTACAGTAAATTACTTCTTCTTGTTGTGTAAAAACCCTCCACACATCTTCAAACTCGCGTTTGTCCTCGGGTAATTGAGCCACAAACGATTCATACCGGCAAGTGCCATCTGCGCCAAAATGAATGACGCCAAGTTCTTTTTGAGCTCCCAGGTATATTCTGTGTTGTGATGCGAAGGCGAACGAACGTACTATGGTCCGATTTGGCATTGCCAGCAACTCCCAATCCGCACCATTGAAGGAAAGGAGGCCTTTGTTGTTCCCAAAGTAAACCAAGCCAAATTCATCCTGACCTATGGCCCAGTTCTGCGTCCCTGCTTGGTATGTGGTTCGATTGAAATTTAATATTCCGGGAGCACCCACGCGGACTTCTTGGCTCTGTGCCAGGTGGCCCATCAACAACAAAGCCCAAATGTGTATTATTTGTAAGCGAAACAACAATATTGATTGCATCTTAATATGTATGGCAATGCCAAAGTAATAAATTTAATGTAGTACTTGTAAAATTGATCAAAATCATTTTTTAGACTCTACATCAATGTGTTAAATAGATCAATGACATATTAAATTCACCTATGAAGTATTGATGATGTACATCTTTTTTAGATGGATGTAAGCGTGATGTATCAATAAAATGGGGTATTGGTGTAAGATTTACATAAATTTGAATTGCAGAAAAATGTGCAAAAATGGAATTGAATCGGATTTTTTGGGCAGTTGCAATGTTGGTAATTGCCTTTATTTTTACTTCATGTGAATCTCCTCAGGAACAGGGCGGATGTAATTTCCAATCATTTGATGCCTATGAGCTTGTGTGGGCTGATGAGTTTGATGGTCCTGAAATTGACACAACAAAATGGAGCTTCGAAATTGGAGATGGCTGCGATCAAGACCTGTGTGGATGGGGAAATCGCGAATTGCAATATTACACGGATCGACCGGAGAACGCCTTTATTAACGACCAAGGCCATCTGGTGATCAAGTCAATACGGGAAACTCCGCAATATGAAGGGTACGATTACACCTCAGCCCGAATGATTTCTTATAACAAGGGTGACTGGAAATACGGACGTATGGATATCCGCGCCCGAATGCCGATTGGCCAAGGCATGTGGCCTGCCATATGGATGTTGCCCTCGGATACGGTATATGGTCAGTGGCCAAGGAGCGGTGAGATTGACATTATGGAATACCTCGGTAATGAACCGCGTGAGGTGCTTGGCACCATCCATTATGGCCAAGACCGATGGAGATATAACAGTCAATATTTAAGGTTGGATCAAGGTGAACCTTCGTTTGCCGACGAATTCTATGTATTTACTTGTATTTGGACTGAAGATTGCATTCTTTTTCAGGTAGATGGAAGGGATATTGGCGTTCCCAATACCCGAAGCACCACATTGCCGACGACCTGGCCCTTCGACCAGTATTTTCACATGATTCTCAATGTGGCCGTTGGTGGCAACCTTCCGGGAAATCCTGATGCGAATACCGTCTTCCCTCAAGAAATGGAAGTGGACTATGTACGCGTTTACCAATTGAAATGAGCTTTAACACCTAACACAAAAACCAATTGAACATGAAAAAAATCTACACCCTTTTTGTTGCAGCAGCCTTGGTAGGTACAGCTGCCCAAGCCCAAACCATGTGGGACAATTTTGAGGACCAACGCCGATGCAATTACGACTTCATCAACGGGGTTTTCATCCCTTACAACGAAAATCCTGATCAAAGCGGGGTAAACCAAAGTCAAGTAGCCGCAAGCTACACCCGAAACCAAGCTGAACTGTTCGATGTTATTCTATTGCGTGCATCCATGGCAAGCGTTTCCCAATACGTGACCGGTGAAAAGGTCATGAGCATGGACGTATGGAGTCCGGCAGCAGGGGTTACCGTACAAATAACCCTCGAAAATGCGAATATCGCACTCAATCCATATCCGCAAGGGCGCCACAGCGAATACCAAGCAACCACAACTGTAGCACAGCAGTGGGAAACACTCACATTCACCCTCACCGGTACACCGGCAGGTGGTGTGGCTGCAGACCAGCTCAATCAATTGGTACTTCTCTTCGCCCCCAATACCAATACCGGAGGTACTTACTATTTCGACAACGTGCGTGGGCCTGAATTTGCCAATCCTCCATGTGAGGGTGTAACTCCCTCAGCTCAAATACTCAATGATTTCGAGTGCAATCAAAATGTGAACTTTCTCTTCTCCCATTCAGGAATTAACTTCCGCCGCGTTGTTAATCCTGACGAAACAGGCAACCCATCAAGTCATGTGGCACGCTACGTACGCAACGGTGGTGAAGAGAACGATGTAATCATTGGCAGATTCCAATCTGGAAACCTTGATCTTGC
>DAIOTP010000022.1:30133-33900 GCA_036751905.1 Cryomorphaceae bacterium | reverse complement strand
TCAATTATCATCTAAACGAAAAAACCGCCTCGTTTGGATAACGAGACGGCTTCTTCAATGCATTGCCTACAAAACATTAGTTTCTCGAGGCCGCGGCGTCACGGCGCTCATTCACGATGGTCATTTCGTCGATCAGGTGCCCTGCACCCGCGTACTTGTCGATGATCCACAATACGTAGCGCACGTCCACACTGATGGTACGCTGCACGGAAGGCTCAAAGTTGATATCGCCGCTCATGGCTTCCCAGTTGCCATCGAAAGCAAGCCCGACCAACTCGCCGTAGCCATTAATCACCGGACTTCCAGAATTCCCTCCAGTGATATCATTGGTGCTGATAAAATTGACCCTCAACTTTCCATCCTTGTCGGCATAATTGCTCCAGCTCCGCTCAGCGTACAGCTTGCTGATGCCCTCAGGTACGATGAACTCATCGTCGTTCGGGTTTTTCTTTTCCATTTTGCCTTCTATGGTCGTGTAATATTTGAACTTCACACCATCTTTTGGCTGGTAAGCCCGCACATTGCCAAATGAGGCGCGCAGCGTACTGTTGGCGTCCGGGTAGAAATCTTTTTCGGGCATCATTTCACGCAAACCAGCCTGAAACAACCTGTTACCTTTTGCGAGCATCGCGTTGGCTTCAGCATTCAGGGCTGCTTGTCCCCGGTACACATCGAAAAGGTCGCTGGCCACTTTCCCCATTGGATCATTGGCCAGTTTTTTGGCATTGGGCTTCTCAATAAAAGCGTTGAGGCGGTTCTTGTCAGTAAAAATACTCTTGGCGTATGCCTTATCGGCAAATGATTGCCACTTTCCGTCCATTTTGCCACCAAAGTCGCGCATGTATGCGGGTTGCTGGTCGCGCGGTACATTTTTGCTGTAAAGCTCATGCGTTGCCGCAAAAATGCGGCGGTCGGTCGGTACATTCACCTCTTCAAACCATTGGGCCGCCTGTAGCTTCAATGCATCCTTTAGCTCTTCTTTGTCTGTTCCTGCTTCCATGGCCATGAAGGCTTCAAGCTGGTTTGCAAAACGGTAGCTGTGCAGCACCGCACTGGCACCAACCAGGCCTGCTTCAGTCACATAAGTACCTCCTATCACGGTATTGTCTTTCATCTCAACACCCTTACGTATCATATTCAATGCCTCTCCATACTTGGCTTTGCGCGCTGGGTCAGCATTGGCCCAGTTTTGGAAGTCTGCCTCCAATTGCTCCTTATCGGCCTTTACATTGAGGCGCTTGAGCTGCTCAGTTTGGCCTATGAAATACTTCCAGTAATTGGCAATCTGCGCAAAATTGGAAGCGTATTGCAAGCGTACTGCATCGCTCTCTTTCATGTCTTTGCGCAATACATTGAGCTTGGCATCCCGTATTTCAACCACCGCTGGATTTTTTTTGCTGATGGCCTGCTCAATGCCCCATGAGCTCAAGTAGCGGTCGGTAGATCCTGGAAATCCGAAGGTCATAGTAAAATCACCTTCTTCCACTCCGGCAACCGATACGGGTAAATGATGCCTCGGCTTAAGTGGTACATTGTCGGGGCTATACTCCGCTGGCTTGCCGTCGGGGCCGGCATATACCCTGAATAGGGCAAAGTCGCCGGTATGGCGGGGCCACATCCAGTTGTCTGTATCGCCACCAAATTTACCCACCGAAGTAGGTGGTGCTCCCACCAGGCGCACGTCAGTAAATCGCTCGTATACAAACAGGTAAAACTCATTTCCGGCGTAGAAGCTCTTCACCTCCGCTTTGAAATGGCTTCCTTCAGTGGCCTGGGCTGCAATGGCACGGGCCAGCTCTGCAAACTTGGCATTGCGCTGTTGCTCATTGTCAATGCCCTCAAGAACTTCATTTACCTGTTTGGTGACATCTTCCATACGCACAAGGAAACTCACAAAAAGTCCGGGATTGGGCAACTCCTCGGCGGTCGACATGGCCCAAAAACCATCGGTCAGGTAATCAGCATCCACCGTACTGTTCTCACGGATGGCATCATAGCCACAGTGGTGGTTGGTAAGCATCAGCCCTTTATCAGAAATAATTTCGCCTGTACAAAATCCACCCATGGACACGATGGCATCCTTCAAACTTGACTTGTTTACGCTGTAAATGTCCTCAGGGCTCAGCCGTAGGCCCATTTCCTGTAAATTTTTCTGATTCAGGCGCTCTATAAGCATGGGCAGCCACATCCCTTCATCAGCACGAAGCTGAAATGTGGTGGAAAATAAGAGCAGCCCAGCGAGCAGCATTGATCGTTTATTCATGTAGATGGTTTTTATTTGGGCAAAATTACATATTCATCAGCATTTTTGAACCCAGTGCTAATAAATTGAACATCAAATGATATACTTACTTTTCTCCATGCCGCAATACAGGGCAGCGGGCAGCGGCCAAGCGTTCTGAACAGGGTTCAAGGTACCGTTGTCCCAGCAAAACTATGTGGCCTTGGTTCCGAACAATTCCAAGACGGCTGGCGTTCTGACTGCCTAATATCAATTAAAAAAACGTTTATGAAATCCATTGCAATCCTTTTTTTAGCAACAATATTCGCCTTTCAGGTGAATGCCCAAAACAAAAACATCGTTGAACTCGCGGCGGGAAATGAGTCATTGAGCACCCTCGTAACCGCTGTGAAAGCCGCCGGCCTCGTCGAAGTGCTTACCAGCAAAGGGCCCTTTACCGTATTTGCCCCTACCAACGAAGCATTTGCAGCACTGCCCGATGGTGTCCTTGAAAGCTTGCTCAAGCCCGAAAACAAACAACAACTCATAGCTGTGCTCACCTACCACGTGGTACCCGGTGCAGTAAAATCAGGTGATTTAAAGGAAGGCTTGAAAGCAAAAACTGCTCAAGGTGAAGAAGTTACCATCAGCCTGAAGGGCGGCGCGAAAGTGAACCAAGCCAAAGTCTCTGCTGCCGATGTAATGGCTTCAAATGGCGTAGTACACGTGATTGACGCGGTGATTTTGCCCCCATCTATGAAATGATTTGATCACTTTACATGGAGAAATGCCTGCGTTCGCGCGGGCATTTTTTTTGAACTACAGGCACGCGTTCATACCGTGATTTGTGCTCAAAATACATAAGTGAATGTCGTGATCTCCAGCATTTCGTCGCCCTCACGCCGGGTGAGCTCAGCACGCAGCAACATGTTGGCCCCTTCATACACGAATTCTTTGTGGTACACCTTGCTTCCTTGTTCAAACCGCTCTTCTACAAGCAGGTTGCCCACCTCATCATACTTCCATTCCATGCGGTGCAGCTGTCGACCAAAGGTTACTTCCAGGGCTGCCAGCCAACCGTGCACCTCATAGGTATACACCTCTTCATGCCGCTCACTGCTCAGTACAAAGCTGCGCATGTATTTTACGAGGTACCCATCAGCATCATAGTATCTTATATCCTTTTGGTAAGGGCGGCCGGCGCTGTTGTGCAGGGTGGTATGCAGCTGCCCATCGTACCTGCTGTGGGTGTATGTCTCGGTGTTGACTTTGGTGCCCTTTGCGGCAAAATTGGCTGAAGTAATCGGTTGCCAGCGTTCGAGGCGGCTGTACTTCCGCTCAACCGGGAGCCCCTCCGCATTGTAGCTGTAACAGTAACTGAACAACCCTGATGCATCACTGCGCACTTCACATTCCAGACGGCGGGTAGGTTCAGGAAAAGTGCGGTCGCTGTATTGCCATGCCGTGATGCTGGTATCATTCAGTTGGCGGTTGATGTGGGCCACAAGCGCACCTTTTCCCTCCCGGTCAAACTGGTAGACCGTCT
>DAIOTP010000022.1:5165-30123 GCA_036751905.1 Cryomorphaceae bacterium | reverse complement strand
TTTTCCGAATGCGGTCGCCATCGCGCTTTGTCTCCATCACTGCCCTTATTTCTTTTATGCCATTTGAACTGATGAACTCCGGATTCCACTTCGGCACATGGTAAAACTGCATGCCCTCAGGGGGAGCCATGATTTGCGCATTTGCTGCAAAAGGAATGACGGCCAGAACAAGAAAGAATGCGCGTATGCCGCCAATGCACAGCTTCAACCAAGCAATGCCAACATAAAAATGATGAACACCACAATCCTGTGAAGCCTTGCCTTTACCAACTGCCATCGTACCTGTCAAAACTTTGCTTCGTGGCTGTAATCAAAATCAAAGGTATGGCCTATGATAAAGCTCTTTGCCCGCAGCTTGCCCTTGGCACGTACATCAACTTTGCGCTGAAGCCCTGCACTCACCAGTACTGGCAAGATGGCCAGGCTGCCCTGATCAAAATCTGTGCGTATGTTGGCTTCGATGGTGCCCTTGTAATTGGATGGTACAACAATGGTATTGAGCAATTTGGCATTGCCGGCATGTTTTCCCGAAAGGTAAAGGTCCGCATCGGTACGCGTTACTTTAATCCGGTAATTGTTCGGGTTTTCAACCCACAACGTAGCCCGGAGCGAAATGCCTTCTTTATCGAGCTTGTCGATTTTCAACTGCCGTACGTCCTTCACCTCTACATCATCATAATTGCATGAAGCAAGCAACAGACCGGCCCACAACAACACAACGAGATTCAGTGCGGCCCTATTTTGCCGAAAGGCTTGCGAAATACTGAAAGAACAGGGGTATGGTTTCAATGCCTTTGTAATAATTGAAGAGACCGTAGTTTTCGTTCGGAGAGTGTATCTTGTTGCTATCCAGCCCGAAACCCATCAATATGGTTTTGAGGCCGAGCACTTCTTCGAACAGTGCTACAATGGGTATAGAACCACCGCCGCGCATAGGAATGGGCTTTTTGCCAAAAGTATCGGCCATGGCAAGACTCGCCGCTTGAAATGCTACCGAATCGATCGGCGTCACTGCGGGCTCTCCGCCATGGTGGGGCGTCACCTTTACCTTTACTGAAGCGGGTGCAATGGATTCAAAATGCTTTTGAAAAAGCGCCGTGATTTCATCGCTTGTTTGGTGGGGTACCAACCGCATGGATATTTTGGCGTAAGCCTTCGAAGGCAGCACAGTCTTGGCCCCGGGCTGCGTGTAGCCGCCCCATATGCCGTTTACATCGAGGGTAGGCCTGATACTTGTGCGCTCCAGTGTAGTGTAGCCATGCTCGCCGTGCTCCTCAGCTATCTCCAGATCGCTCTTGTACTCCTTGAGGTCAAAAGGTGCATTGTTCATGGCAGCGCGTTCTTCATGGCTTACCACAGCTACATTATCGTAAAAACCGGGTATAGTAATACGCCCCTCTTCATCGTGCATGGAAGCGATCATCTTGGCGAGCATGTTGATGGGATTCGCCACGGCACCTCCGTATATGCCACTGTGCAGATCGCGGTTGGGGCCTGTAACCTCCACCTCTACATAACTGAGCCCGCGAAGGCCAATGGTGAGGCTCGGATTCTCATTGCTCAGCATGGCGGTATCACTCACGAGCACTACGTCGGCTGCAAGCTTGTCCTTGTTGGCTGCGATGAAAGGCCCAAGGCTGTCGGAACCCGTTTCCTCTTCGCCTTCGATCATGAACTTAATATTGCATGGAAGGGTGCCTGTGGCCATCATGGCTTCAAAAGCTTTGATGTGCATGTACATTTGTCCCTTGTCATCGGCTGCTCCACGCGCTATAATCAGGCCATCTTTGATAACAGGCTCAAAAGGAGGAGAATCCCAAAGCTCAAGGGGATCAGCAGGTTGTACATCGTAGTGACCGTATACAAGCACGGTAGGGAGCGATGGGTCAATAATTTTTTCAGCGTATACGATGGGATATCCGCTCGTTTGGCAAATTTCAACTTCATCGGCGCCAGCATCAACGAGGCGTGCACGAATAAAATCGGCTGCTGCAAGCACATCCTCTTTGTAATTTGCATCGGTACTTACCGATGGAATGCGTAGCAAATCAATTAATTCATTGAGAAACTTATCTTTATGCTGCGCAATATAGGTTTTGCTGTCTGTGAGCGATTGGGTGGTATCCGCCATGCCTGTCGTTTTACGTTAAGTCGCAAATATAAAAATTAAATGTCCGATGCCTGTGAATTAAGCCGACCCAATAATTCTCATACCTTTGGAAATGTTGTTTACTTAACCCATAAAGCAACTTAAAGTGTAGTGACGCGTCACAAGGTTAATCTCGTTTAACTGCTTTCTTCTCAACTATGGCTTACATGTTTACTCGGAAGTTTGTCCAAAAGGTTCTCTTCATCGCATCTGTAGCGATAGCAGCGCAACCGGTTCGCGCTCAATTGGACGTGGTTATCAACGATACCCAAACACCTGCTGAGCTGGTACAGAATGTGTTGCTCGGAGCAGGTGTAGCTGTGTCTAATATCACTGTAGCAGGCAACATACCCGCCACAGAGGTCAACCAGCAATTTGGAGAATACATTGGCCCAAGTGATGTGGTAAGTTTTGACCGCGGCTTTATGATGACCACGGGCAATGTTATTGGAGCGATTGGTGGTGATGACTTTCCAAATTTTACCAACAATGTCCTGAATGATCCAGATTTGTTTGCCCTGTCTGGTCAGCAAATGAACAACTGTGCTATTCTGGAATTTGATTTTATCCCCAACGGCGACTCCCTTGAATTCCGGTACATATTTGGTTCACGAGAATATCCCAGCTTTACGTGCAGCAATTTCAACGATGTTTTCGGCTTTTTTATCAGTGGCCCCGGTATTACAGGCCCCTTTACGGGAAATGCCAAAAACATAGCCCTCATTCCCAACACCACTATACCGGTTGGCATCAACACGGTGAATTCGGGCGCAGCGTCTGATGATTATGACCCTGATAACTGCTTTTCGGCCAACCCCAATTGGGTGGAGCACAGTCAATATTTTGTGAACAATCAACCCCCAGCTCTTGGCGACATCGAAATCCCGGGGCTCACCACCACGTTAACGGCATTTGCCAGTGTAATCTGCGGCCAAACTTACCGCATCAAATTGGCCATCGGCAATGCGCTCGACACCGGCTTTCAGTCCTATGTTTTTATTGAAAGTGAATCGTTTTCATCGAACAGTGCCGTACAGGTTTCTCTGGACATCCCTGTAGGCATCAATGACTCCACCCTTTACAGGGGCTGTGGCGAAGCCAATCTGCAATTTATCAGGCCACTGAGCTCATCGGGTGTGCAGGAAGTGGCTTACCTCGACATTTCGGGAACGGCCATCAACGGGATTGATGTATTTCCGTTGCTGCCTGACAGTGTGATCTTTCCTCCGGGTATCGACACTGTGTCATTCGCCCTTTTTGCACCTTTCTTGGGCAATGCGGTAGGACAGCAAACTTTCGTAATCACCATTACCAATGTGGCCTCAGAATGTGGCGGTATTGAGCTCACCAATAGCTTTAGGTTTTACATCAATGACGCCCAGCCGCTGGCCATCGAGCCTGGCGGCGCTTTTCAATTGGCAGATTGCAATGACGAGGTAGCCTTGGTCCCTGTGGTCACGGGAGGCTATGGCAATTACAAATACGCGTGGAGTACGGGCAGCACAGCCGAGAGCATTACGGCATCGCCGGGCTTTACCACCAACTACTTTTTAACCGTAAGTGACACCTGCAATGCGGGTTCGGTGAGCACCTCGTTTAATGTGGAGGTTCCTGTATATCCACCCGTTATTGTGACCATGCCCGATGACATTCTGCTTGAGGTGTGTGATGTGCCCATTGATGTGGTACCCCAGGTCACAGGTGGCTTTGGGGCATACACCTACAGCTGGCGCAACATGAACAACAACCAAATTATCAGCAACCAGCCTGTACTGAATTACATCGTTGAAAGTACCACCACCTTGCGGCTCACGGTAACCGATGCCTGTGGCGCTGTTGGAATAGGCGAAATCAACATCACAGTGCCTCCAGTAGAGGTAACTGTATTCCTGCCCGATGCTTACACTGCCACATCATGTCTGGAAACCATCGTAATGCCGGCCATTTCGGATGGAGGAATAGGCATGACCACCTACTCTTGGCGGGTCGATGGTGAACTGCAATTACAAAGCCAGAACTTTTTCTTCCAATACCACCCGTCCATGGGCCAAGAGGTGGTAATCAGGGCCGAGGATGAATGCGGCAACTTCGCCCAGGACACCGCTTTTGTGGCTTTCGATTTTCCCGCAATTTCCCTTAGGACAACCCCCGACACAGCCATCTGCGAACGTACTGATGCCCTGCTGAGGCTCCAAGCCAGTGAAGGATCGGGCAACTTCCGCTACGAATGGCTCCAAAATGGCCAACTCACCGATACGCTGCGCGTAGCCCCAAGGGAAAACAGCCGCTACGACTATGTGGTTACCGATACCTGTGGCGTGAAGGTAGAAGGACGCATCCGGGTGAACATCCGCGAGGTGGTAGCCAGCTTTGAATTCGATCCTATACCATATTATGGTGTGCAAATACGCAACCAATCAAGGCCATTGCTCAACTCCACATTTGAGTGGGACTTTGGCGATGGTACGACGAGCAGGGAAATCAACCCCAGGCACCAATTCAGGGACACTGAACCTTTTACCATACGGCTTACCACCATCGATGCAGCGGGCTGTCGTGACAGCACTATCCGCAATACCATACCCCCGGCAGAGGTCTTCATACCCAGCGCATTCACACCCAACGGCGACGGAATCAACGAGCTCTGGAAAATTGATGGCGCCAACATCACCGAATTTGAAGTGTGGATATACGACCGTTGGGGCCAGCTCGTGTACACCAGCAAGGATGTAAACCAAGGGTGGAATGGAAGCCACATGGATGGCTCGCACCACAACCAAATGACCTTGTACACTTTTATGATCCGATACAAAGGCAAACTTGAAGAGGATACTTTTGTGCGCACCGGAAATATCGCTGTTGTGCGATAATGTGTATTTTTACCCGCTCTATACCTAATTTATGATGAAATCCTACCGTTTATCTCTGGGCAGCTTTCTTGCAGCGCTCCTATTTCCTCTCCTTTCGGCAAATGCCCAAATCGTTGTAGACCAAACCCTCACGGTTGAGCAGCTGGTGAACGAAATCATTCTTGGTGAAGGAGTAATTGCAACCAACATCACCTTCAATGGCATGCCGGGCAATACGGTTTCATTGCAACTTGGTTCATTCACTGCCTTCAATACCAACTTCCCCATAGAGGAGGGATTGGTGATGGCCACCGCCAATTCCCAAATTATGGTGCCGGGAGGCGCAGCAGGTACTGTTGGTGATTTACAAAATGACCCTGATCTTTTGGCTATTGGTGGTGAAGACGTCGGTTCTATCAGAAATGCTGCAATCATTGAATTCGACTTTACGGTAGAATCTGACTCGGTGGTCTTTGATTACATTTTCGCAAGTGCGGAATACACTGACTACACATGTTGCACTTTCAACGATGTCTTCGGATTCTTTTTGAGTGGCCCGGGAATCAATGGACCCTTCACCAACAATGCAGAAAACATTGCTTTGATCCCAGATACAGATATCCCGGTTGGTGTTAATACCGTCAATAGCGCAGTCGAGAATCCGCAATCATTTTGTTTTGATGCAGAAAATTGCCTCGCTGTCAACCCAAATTATGTGGAGGATAGCCAATACTTCATCAATAACCAGCAAAGCAACAATTCGATCAGTACTTCCTTAAACGGACACACTACGACCTTGAAGGCACGCTATCAAATTGAATGCGGAGGAACCTACCGCATCAAATTGGCCATTGGCAATGCCAACGACCCACTTTTTCAATCAGCAGTTTTTCTGCGCAAGGGTTCTTTCTCAGCTGCCGGTACTGTGTTTGTCAATGTTCAACCTTCCCTGCCCGGGGTCAACCTCGAAGGTTCAGGATTTGAAAATGTGGTAGTGGCCGGTTGCTTTTCGCCACTTGTGGAATTGGTTCGGCCTGAAGGAGCTCCACTCGGCACCATCAGCGTTGAATATGGTGGCACAGCCATCGAAGGGATCGATTATATTCTGGGTGAAAATGATACCCTCTTCGCCTTCTCAGAAGGGGTCGATACACTCCGCTTCAACATCACCACCTTCCCCAACTCCGCAGCTGCCGATACGGTTTTTCTGGACTTCTTTGTCATCTATGAAGCCTGCGGAGGTCCTGATACAGTAACGGCCTCCATCCCCATTATCCAACCCTACAGCATCTCCTCAGCTACTGAAAATGTGACCGTAATTTGTCCCGCTGATTCAACCGTGGTGACCGCACAAGGGCTGGGTGGCGTGGGTCCTTACACCTTCAACTGGATTGACCAAATACCCGGTGAATTCTCCCTCGTCCCTGTACCGCCTGATCAATTCTGGTATGTCGTGGAAATCAATGACCAATGTGATTTCGAAAGAATCAGGGACAGCGTGCTTGTCGTCAACAACATCCCGCCGCCTCTTACTGTCAACATTCCGACGACGGCTCAGCCCCTCTGCCCCACCATGCCTGTTCAAATTTTTGCCCAGGTTACCGATGGCAACCCTCCTTACTTTTATGATTGGGGACCTGTAGAAGGGTTTATTGACAACATCATTGTGGAGTTTCCTGAATCAACGGATGTATTCATCACCATCACCGATTCATGCGGTACTGTAGTCACTGACACCATGAATGTGCGCTACCCCGTATATGAAAACATTAGCCTGACCTTGGATGTCACCAAAAATACCTGCCCTGAAAATCCTCTGCGCATCGCCGTGCTCGCCGAGAATGGAGCAGGCAATTATTCATATGTATGGGCTGAAGAAGAAGGCAATGGCTCATTTGAAAACGCCGGTGCCGACATCACCACATTTATGCCCGATCCTGGCTTCTCATATCTTGAGGTAACTGTGCGCGACCAGTGCTTTAGCTTGGTAAGCAACCCCTTCTTAATGCCGTACATGAGCTTCGCCTCAGCCGAGGATACCATGAAAACCATCGATTTGCGCAAGGTTCCCAACGTAATCACCCCCAACAACGATGGACGCAACGATATTTTTGCCGTACCAGGACTCGATATTTTTGAAAATACCGCCTTTGATGTATGGGACCGATGGGGCACCTCCATTTTCACAAGCACAGATTACCGCATAGCAGCGCCCGGGATAGGCAGAAGCGCAGCCTTCGATGGAGGCGACCAACCTGATGGCTCTTACTTTTTTGTGCTTAATGTCAACTCAGGTGAATGCGTCAAAACCGGCTACCTGCAAATTCTCGGAAGCAATCCGCCGAGGGTGGGTAGATAAGGGCAGTGTGCAATTTGGCATGTTTCAAAGTACATGCTACCAACGACTGTGTTTTTTAAAGGGGCAATTGATTTGCCCTTTTTCATTGCACAAATTCTTCACATCTCTTTAGCCCTGGTAGGGCGAAATACCTTAGCCCGGCCTTGCCCGTAACAGGGGCGCGAGCCCCGCAGTACAGGCAAGGCTGGGATACAAACGCGGTACGCGTCACCCCGCCGGGCAGAAAGCCTTCTTAAATGTTAGCCAGTTCCTCCCCGGCGCAATTGCAAAACCTCTTTAAAAACCACAACCCTATTGATGAACACCACAAATCCATGGTAGTGTTTTATGGTCTGAAAATCCAAAATCCAATTATTGACCGCATATGCTGAAGGTACACTTGGGGCCATCCAAATGCCAACCAAGCAATTTTCAGGGGGCGCTTATGTCCATTGAGGTACCTACTCCGTATAAACTAAGGAGTAACCAAGGCGCAACTTAGAAGCATCCAAGGGCCAACTAAGGTACCAATCCCGTATCAACCAAGGGGCAATCAGGACCCAACTAAGCTCAAATGTAGATTTGGCGGCACCCCTAAAGCCATAAGAGAAACTACTTCGGAAACCGTATGCTGAATACGGTTCCACTCGGATGGTTGTCGGCCAGTGTAAGTTTGGCTCCATGGAGTTCCACCAGGCGGGCCACAATGTACAGCCCCAAGCCCGTACCCTTTCTGGTGCGGGTTTCCTCGTTGCCCATGCGGTAAAATTTCTCAAATACCCGCTTTCTCTCCTCTTCCGGAATGCCTGGACCTTGGTCTGCAACTTTCAAAACCACCTGCGCCTGTTCGGCCCGCAAGCTGATTTCAATGGGGCCGCCCTGACCGTACTTCACCGCATTCTCTACCAGGTTCACAAGGATTGATTCAAACATGCCTTCATCAACAGGCGCCATCACGGCAGGCTCGACTTGCACAAGCAGTGCTTCCTCACCCGCAAGGGGTTGCAGCAGGCCACGGGCGAGCTCTGTTGTAAGTTTTGACAGATTGACCGCTTGCTTTTGTATGATGGCCTGTCCGCTTTCAATCCTTGTGGCCATCAACACATTGTCAATCAGTTTGTGCAGGCGCTCTGTGTTTTCAATCGCAGTTTGCTGCAAAGGCAAGCGTTGCTCTTGGGTCAAACCTGAACGCTTCTCAAGGGTTTGCAAACACAGCTTAATGGCTGCAACAGGCGTTTTAAGCTCGTGGGTGATGCTGAGCAGGAAGTTGCGCTGCTGCCTCACCAGTGACATATCTTTCCGTATGGTGCGCTGCATGATATACACCCCGGCCAACAAAAAGACGAGAAACACGGCACCCTCGCCGGCCACCATCAGTACCTTCAAACGCACCCGCTCTGCGCCTTCATCGGCGTAATATTTGGAATTGAGATCGATGAGCAGATATGCCCACCAGAAGAACTGCAACAAAATGTAGGCTATCAGCAAATAGAAGAGCAGACTCAAGCGCTTTTCCAGCCGAGACATGCCCGACACAACCGTACCATCTGAATGTGCAGTGACCCTTGGCATTTACTCTCCGTGGCTGAATGGCTTTCGCACATAAATTCTTGTAACCGTTGTGCCTTTGTCGGCACCGGCTTGCGCAGGCATGATTTGCATGATCTCCCAGTCGCGCTCGCTGAGGTAATTGATCAGATCAATAGATGAATTCAGCGGCAACTCCCCTTTGCTCAATTGGTCCAGCACAGGCGTAGGCATTCCTTCAAGCAGTGAACCCAAAGCAAAATCGCCTTTGTCAACATCGATACGCATGCCTTTCTGTCCATCCACCTGCCTGAGGTCTATGGCTACATATACATGGGGAGGTGTATAAATTTCACCTTTTACAGCAGCTGCCTGCTGCTTTCTTTCCTGCATTTTGGCAGCATCGGCTTTGCTATGATTACCTTGCAACTGCCCATCATATCTGCCCTGCTGGGCATAAATTTGACTGAATATCAACGCGAATACCATTAAAGACAACAGATGTTTCATCTACACTAATTTAGGTCACAAAGATAAGAATTGCTTACCTGCACTGGTGTTCACCGTCCAAAAAGCCTATTTTTATCGCCTGCATTATGAAATCACTTTACAGAGAGGCCCTATACCGATTGCCGCGGCCCGTGCTCATCCGTCTCAGTTACATTTTCCGCAAGGTAGCCCCAATGTTGTACCGTGGCAATGCCGTACAATGTCCGGTATGCAACCACAGCTTCAAGCGTTTTCTGGGCTATGGTTCAGAGGTAGCCTTTCGGCAAAATGTGCTTTGCCCACACTGCCTCTCGCTGGAACGGCATCGGCTGCTGTGGCTCTATTTGCAGCAGCGCAGCCCCCTTTTTACCGAAAAGGTGGCATTGCTGCACATCGCACCTGAACAGTGTTTTCATGAGCGCTTCCGCAAAATGAGCAATATAACGTATACCACAGGCGATTTGGAGTCACCCCTGGCGCAGCACCATTTCGACTTGCATGAGGTGCCTTTTGCTGACAACAGTTTTGATGCAGTAATTTGCAACCACGTGATGGAACACGTGGACAACGACTTGCGGTGTATGCAGGAGCTCTATCGGGTGCTCAAGCCCGGAGGTTGGGCCATTATGCAGGTCCCCGTTGATTACAACAGGGCCTCCACCTACGAAGATGCTTCGATTACTACACCTGAGGAGCGCGAAAAGCACTTTTGGCAGAAGGACCACGTGCGGTTGTATGGCCGTGATTACCCCGAGCGCCTCGCAGCAGCTGGGTTTACAGTCAAACCCACCGACTTCGTGAAATCGCTTGGTGCAGAGGCGAGCCAAAAGCACCGCTTGCAGAGCGAAGAGATCATTTACGCCTTGTGCAAATGAAAAAATCCCGAAACGATATGTCCGGGATTTTGGGTGGTGATGGACGGAATCGAACCGCCGACACAAGGATTTTCAGTCCTTTGCTCTACCGACTGAGCTACATCACCAATTTTGCAGGGCGCAAAGATAATATATTTTAAACAAAGTGCAGGAATTTTAAATGGGAAGCAAAAATTCAGATTTGGTGATCGACATTGGCAACACGCGCATGAAGATTGGACTCTTTGTAAATGACCAACTTGATGGGGTATTGAATTTTTCAAATCAGTCGGTAAAGCATGTTGAAAAATTAATAGAGTCAACTGGAGCACAACGAGGCGTAATGAGTTCTGTGACTGAGGTGAACAAATCCCTTTACGCTTTGCTCCAGGAAGAACTCGACATGCTGGAGCTCAATCAGCACACAAAAGTTCCCATCCATCTCAATTATGAAACTCCCGAAACCCTTGGCATGGACAGGCTTGCAAATGCTGTGGGTGCTGCAAAATTATATCCGAAAACCAACGTTCTGTTTATTGACTTCGGCACGTGTATCAAATACGATTTGATTGATGAGGGAGGGGTATTTCAGGGTGGTGCTATCGCCCCCGGGCTCCCGATGCGCTTTCAGGCCATGCATAAGATGACAGGTAAATTGCCCAAAATCAAGCATTGGCTAAAACGAGATACAGTGTGGCCGGGCAAAAGTACCCACGGCTGCATGGTAGCAGGTGTGGTGCAAGGCATACAGGCTGAAATGGATCAATACATCAATTCAGCCACAGATATTTACGCTAATTTAACGGTGATTTCAACAGGTGGTGACTTCAGCTTTTTTGAGAAAGCATTTAAAAATATCATCTTTGCACACCCTTACCTCACCCTTGAAGGGCTGCATGAGATTCTTAAATTCAACATGGATTAAAGCGGCATATATCCTGCCGCTTACATTACTCATCATTCATTCCGCTCATGGGCAGGGTGACTTGGTATCGCCTTACTCGGTTCTCGGCCCAGGCCTGCCCTACCACAGGGTAAGTGCCCATCAGGTGGGGATGGGCAGCGCAGGAGCTGCCATGTTCGATCTTTACCGCATGAACCTCATCAACCCTGCTGTGGCTTCCATGTATACCGAGCCCATTTTTGATATGGCGGGTGCCAGCCAGCTGTCAACCTTTGAAAGTGGTGGTGAAACCTTCGAAAATTCAAGGTTTGTGCTCAACAATATAAGTCTTGCCTTTCCAATCAAAAGAAATCAGTGGAGCTTGTACATGGGCTTAGTGCCTGCCACCAAGGTGAGTTACAACTTTACTGCAACCAATGACGACAATGGCGTAGGGCGATCACGTGCCACGTATGAGGGCAATGGTGGTATCAGCAATCCTTTTTTGGGTACAGGATTCAAAGTGTGGAGCAGGCAAGACACCGCCAACAACCAAAGCGCCATATCTTTAGGAGTGCAGTACAATTACTTTTTTGGGCCCATCGACAACAACCGCCGCATTCTGCTGCTCGATGAGCCTGCGGCATTGGGCACTGCCATTGAGGAAAGCTTTTTGGTGCGCGCACATGGCCTGGAATTCGGAGCGCATTACCACACCAATATTATCAAACGCTCCCTCAAAAATCCAAGATATCTCAAACTGCTCCTCGGGGCAGTATACAGGGTGGAAAGTGATTTGAACGCTGAAAGAAGCAATTACACCTACAATTTCAGGCCAACTGTGGCCAGTGGAGTCATATCCCGTGATACTGTATTTCAGTCTACCAGATCAAAAGGTTCCATCCACATGCCACAGGCACTCACACTTGGTATGGGCCTTGATTATTTCAGCAACTCGCGCAAACGCATACGCCTGGCGCTCGATTACAGGGTGGAACAATGGAGCAACTACACGCAGCAATTCGACAATACAGAAGTAAGGCCTGATTTCGAAAATTTGGAACAACTTTCGGTCGGGATTGAATACAGTCCGAGCCTTTCCTCCAACAACTTCTTTAAGCGATTGGAATATCGCGCAGGCTTCCGTACAGCGCAAATGCATTATAAATTTGATGATATACGCCTACAGGACAGGGCTGTAAGTGCAGGGCTGAGCATTCCTGTAAACCAGCAGCGCAACCTTACGCAGTCGCGTTTCAACCTCTCCGCTGAGTATGGAAGCTTCGGCACCACCGACAATGGATTGGTCAGCGAATCCTATGTGAGAATTTTGGCAGGGTTTTCGCTTACACCACACTTTAGAAATAGATGGTTTGTTAAACCAAAGTATGATTAAACAAATGAAAATGAAAAAGCTGATTGGAATGGTGGCCATTTTTATCTACACGGCAAGTGCTGCAATGGCCCAACCAGATGAGAGTAAATACGGCAACAGCCCGGAAGAAATTGAAGAATGCAAGAAAAATCTTTCCTTGTACCGCGAGTACCGTGATCAAAACCAGATAGCTGAGGCACTGCCTTATTGGAGAGGTGCATTCCGCACGTGCCCACAGAGCGCAAAAACTATTTATACGGACGGCGTAAAATTCTATGGAGAAATCCTTGACGGGATCTATGAAAATGCCGACAAAACCAGCGAACGCAATGCCTATCTCGATACCTTGATGTTGATTTATGACAAGCGAATCGAACATTTTGGAGAAGAGGGTAAGGTGCTCGCCTTTAAGGCAAATGATCTGTTTAAATATGACGAAAGCCGCGCATCTGAGGCCAATGCCATGATGAAGAGATCTTTGGAACTTGAAGGAATGGATTCAGATGCGATTGTAGCTTCAAAATATTACCAGACCCTGTACACGATGTACAAAAACAAAGAAGCTACCAAATCGGATCTTTTGGTAGAGTACATGCCTGTTTTGGAAATTTTGGATTACAACATTGCCAAGCTCGAAGATGAAAAGGCACGGGAACGTTATGAAAAGGCCAAAAACAACCTCGATGCTTTCTTTATTAAAATAGCGGAATGTGATGACATATATCGTATCCTCGGTGAGCGCATTGCGGAAGCACCCAATGACATAGAGTTGAACAAAAAAGCGCTCGCTGTTATGAACAAACGCGATTGCAGTGACAACGACCTTTACCTGCAGGTAGCCGAGCGCGTGTACCGCGATAAACCCACCCCTTCGGCGGCGTACAGCTTGGGTATTCAAAAACTGAAAGCAAAAGACTTCAATGACGCGCTGCAATTCTTTCAGGAAGCTGCCAACCTCTGCGGTGATTGTGTGGATGTAGACACCTACCTCCTCAGGGCCGGACAAACGGCTACCATACTCGGCCAGCCTTCCAAGGCAATGACCTTTGCTTCAAAAATATTGAATGTAAAACCGCGCAGCGGCGAGGCTTATATCCTCAAAGGTGATGCAGCTGCAGCTTATGCAAAAAGCTGCGAAGGTGAAAAATTGGGCGCAGCAGGGGCATATTTGCTCGCCGTAGATTATTACACCAAAGCGAAAAGCGTAGACGCCTCAGTTTCTGAAAAAGCGAACCAGAAAATATCTGGCTACCAAAAGTACTTCCCGCAGAAAACAACCGTGTTCTTCAACAACCTGGAAGTAGGACAATCATACATGGTGGAATGCATAGGCGAGTCCACCACCATTCGCACGAGCGATTGATGTGTTGAAAACATTGCAACCCATACAAATCATCACGCCGGCTGTAATCGCAGCCGGTGTGTTTTTTTCTTGCACATCCAACACGGTGGAAGAAGTCATGGAGTACAGTGTGTCAACACAAGCCCAGCCCGTGCGCATCACCATCAATGCAGAGTATACATTTACCGAAGGCGGCCTTGTAAAAAACCGCCTCTACGCTGGGAAGGCAGAACAAATGCAAACCTCCGATTCAACCTACACCTTACTCAGTGATGGCTTCGTACTGGAATTTTACACAGAAGCACAAGAACTTGACGGTCGCCTTACGGCAAAAAATGGATTCATTCGCGGTGACAACAGCTTGATGGTAGCCCAAGACAGTGTGGTATTTACCAACAAAGTGGGCGAAACCCTCTACACAGAAGAGCTCATTTGGGAGCAGAAGCGCGCAGAGGTATACACCAATAAATTTGTAACCATTGAAAGAGCAACGGACATCATTTACGGCAAAGGGCTTATCAGTGATGAAAACTTCAGCAGCTACATCATTAAAGACCCCACAGGAACTTTTTACCTTGAAGAATAAAATATATGGGCGCAAACGACAACAAGCGGCTTCGTAAAATCAGTCTACTCATGGAGCGTTTTTGGCTGATACTCGCCATTGTATCCCTTGTGGTAGTCATATACATCTTCGCAACACAAGGTATAGATAGGCGCACCTTGCAGTTGCTCATCTTTCCTGTTTTGGCAGGTGTGATGTACGGATTTCGCACTTTCTTTCGCAAAAGACTGGAAGGCCAGGACCAACCATAAATAGCGAAATAGACCCTATATTTGAATCATGGAATATGCCCTATGGATTGGCGTGGCAATCGTACTTTCAGCGCTCTTTTCAGGAATAGAAATAGCGTTCGTTTCAGCCAATAAACTCCGTATTGAACTCGAAAATAAACAAGGTCAGCTCTCTGCACGCCTCTTGTCTGATTTCCTGAAGCGCCCTGGTCGTTTTATTGGTACCATGCTGGTTGGCAACAACATCGTGCTGGTTGTTTACGGAATTTTCATGGGCCTGCTGCTCGACGATTTCATTGCCGACTTTTTTGGTTTTGGCGAAGCTGGTGTTTTGGTAACACAAACACTGGTTTCCACCATTGTCATTCTTTTTCTGGGTGAGTATATCCCAAAAGCTTTGTTTAGAATAAATTCAAACTCAACCCTCACCTTTTTCGCTATTCCGCTGAAGCTCATTTATTATGTGCTCTACATCCCCATGATTGTGATGGTTGGTATATCGGAATTGCTGCTGCGCCATGTGTTCAGAATTGATACAGGCAAAGAGGAAATTGGCTTTGGCAGAATTGATCTTGATGCTTACGTAAAAGAAATAGCCGAAACAGCTGAGACATCTGAAGAACAGGTTGATACAGAGATTCGCTTTATGCAAAATGCCCTTGACTTTTCGAAAGTTAAAGCGCGTGACTGCATGGTGCCCAGAACGGAGATTACAGCCGTTGAAATCGAAGATTCCATTGATAAATTGAGGGCACTTTTCGTGCAAACAGGATTCTCAAAAATCCTCGTGTACCGTGACAACATCGACAACATCATTGGTTATGTGAACAGTGTGGAGCTTTTTCACAAACCGGATGGAATCAAGCGGCTCATTGTGCCGGTCATCATCGTACCTGAGTCCATGTCAGCCAAAGAATTGCTCGCTTTGTTCATCAAGCAAAACAAAAGCATAGCGGTAGTGGTGGATGAATTCGGAGGTACCAGTGGTATGTTGACCATTGAGGATGTTATGGAGGAGATATTTGGTGACATCGAAGACGAACACGACGAAGATGATTTTATTGAAGAGCAAATAGACGAGAACACCTATTTGCTTTCAGCCCGTTTAGAGATTGACTACCTCAATGAGGTGCACAAATTGCGCCTGCCCGAGTCGGAGGAGTATGAAACCTTGGCGGGCTACATTTTACAACAAAATGCAGACATCCCGGAATTAAACCAAGTATTGGAATTCGATAACTTTCGATTTACCGTAGTGGGCGCAACCCACGTCCGCATCGAAACCGTAAAGCTAGAAGTACTCCAAAAAGAATAATCGCTTTGCAGTGCAGATATTTGTATCTTCGCAGCCTTCAAAATTGATCTATTCATGGCAGCAATCGGAAAAATCCGCGAACAATCAACACTTTTGCTCATCGTAATTGGAGGTGCCATGGTGGCATTCGTCTTCCTCGATTTCTTCACAGGTTCAGGCTTTTCTCAACCCGAACGTTACGTTGGTGAAGTGTTCGGAGAGGAAATCAACATGATCGACTACGAGCGCAAGGTAGAAGCATACAAGCAAAGCATGGCTACTGTAG
This sequence comes from Cryomorphaceae bacterium, assembly GCA_036751905.1. Classification (GTDB taxonomy): domain Bacteria; phylum Bacteroidota; class Bacteroidia; order Flavobacteriales_D; family Cryomorphaceae; genus T3Sed10-241. The sequence goes on along the minus strand of DAIOTP010000022.1, from coordinate 13,942 downwards.
GCCAACCTGTGAGCTCACAGCAAGAGCAGCAGGTACGCAACCAGGTATGGAACGATATGATCCAAGCCAAAATCATGCATGCCGAGATGTCGAAGTTGGGCATGCGCATAAGCCGGGATGAATTTGATGACCTTCGCTTTGGGCAAAATGTGCGCCCCGAAATCGCTGAAGGCGAAAACTTTCGCAATCCCGAAACGGGCCAATTCGACCCTCAGCTCGTGCAGCAATACTTTGCTTTTTTACAGCAACAATATCCCATATTCTACGAAACGCAAGTGAACAGAATTGTGAACGAGCGTCTGTATGAAAAGTACAACAACATGGTGAAGAAGGGAATAGCTGTGAACACCCTGGATGCCAAAAACGAATACTACAAGCAGGAACAAAAAGTGCGTTTCAACTTTGTGGCGAGAGAATTCACATCGCTTGCTGACTCACTTGTCACTGTGAGCGATAAAGACCTCAAGGCTTACTATGACAAGCACAAATCGGGAGATAAATTCAAGCAGGATGCCGCAGTGGAAATCAAGTTTATTCTTTTTGATGTAGAGCCCACTGAGGAAGACGAGCAAGACATAAAAAATGACCTGGCATCATTGGTTGATGACTTCAAGTCGGCTCGAAACGACTCCACATTTGCTATAAAATATGGCGAGAGCCGCTCCGGATTCACACAGCGTTTGCAAACAGAGGACAATGATACATTGATCGCTTTTGCGGAAAACGCAGAGAAAGGTCATGTGGTTGGTCCTTTTAAAAGGGGTGATCGCTATGTGATTGCCAAAGTACAGGAAATCGAATTTGAAGATCAGGCCACTGCACGACACATCTTGTTGAGCAACCAAAGCGGAGCCGATATGGCAAGCCTGCGCACCCGTGCTGACAGCATAAAGCGCGTAATTCAGCAAAAGAAGAACTTTGCGGAAATGGTAGAACGCTTTACTGAAGATCCAGGTTCAAAATCAACCGGTGGCGTTTATGAGAACTTCAACCGCCAAATGATGGTGGCTCCATTTACTGAGGCAGCTTTCGATAAGCCCATTGGCAGCTTGAATGTAATCGATACAGATTATGGTGTGCACCTTGTGGAGCCCATGTCACGAAGCAAAGCCAGAGTGGTGAATGTAATTGAAGTGGATGCGCTTATACGCCCTTCCAACAAAACATTCAATGAAGTATATGACGAGGCCAACGAGTTTTCAATCACTGCAAAGAATCTGGAGGGCTTAGCCAGATTGGCCGAGGAGCGCGGATATGAAGTACGCGAAGGAAAAGATATCAAACGCAGCAGCATCAACATTCCGGGAGTGGCACGCAGCACCGACGCAGTGAGATGGGCCCACAATGAACAAAAAACCAAAGTTGGTTCAGTGAGTGAGCCTTTTGAATTCGACAGAAAAATTGTGGTCGTTGGATTGGTGAACCGCCGCCCCGACGGTGTGGCAGCCTTTGACGATGTGAAAGAACAAATACAACCTGACGTGCTCAGAGAGAAGAAAGCCACTCTATTCAAAAGCGAAATGGCCGGCCTCAGCGTGAGTGAGGCTGTTGAAAAGTTTGGATTGAGCTCAAAACTCGCAGCTAACGTGAGTGAGAAAAGGCCAAATCTGCCCGGCATGGGCGCCGAACCTTACATTGTGGGGTACGCACTCTCAATGCCCGAAGGGGAAGTGAGCAATCCCATCGAAGGGATCAAGGGGGTTTATATCATTGAAATCCTGTCAAAAACTGTTGCTGAGCCGCGTACTGAATACGCCAGCTTCCGCGATGAGCTGGAAGAAACCAAAGATGGTCAATTGGCCACCTACTCTACAGGTGTATACAAAGCATTGAAGGAAATCGCGAATGTACGCGACGACAGAGGAAAGATCTATTAAAGCGGTGTACAATTTAAAAGTCAATCCAATCCCGGCGCATAACGCCGGGATTTTTTTGTCTACCGAAGTACCACGAGCCGCTCAGTATCCAGCTTCAGCATGATGAAAAGCAGCAGCGTAAATCCCCAAAGCGAAGAGCCTCCGTAACTAAAGAATGGCAGTGGAATGCCTATCACAGGAGCGAGGCCGATGGCCATACCAATATTGATCAAGATGTGCATAAAGAATATACAGGCTACAGCGTAACCATATATGCGGCTAAATTTTGACCGCTGCCGCTCAGCAATAAAGATAAGTCGTAGCATGAGGGTAAGAAACAAGCCTATAATTACAAGGCTACCGATAAAGCCCCACTCCTCGCCAATCGTGCAAAAAATAAAATCTGTACTCTGCATGGGCACATACTTGAACTTCGTGAGCGTACCATCTAGGTATCCCTTCCCGTAAAAACCTCCCGAACCGATCGCAGTTTGCGATTGCTTTACATTGTAGCCCGCACCAAGCGGGTCCTCTTCGAGACCGAGCAATATGTTGATTCGTATTTTTTGATGGGGCTCCAGCACTTTTTCAAACACCTGGTTGAGTGAGGCTATGAAAAGGAAACTCCCGATGGCCGTTCCGATCAGCAACAATTGATTGCGTCTGCGAAAGCGCGGCAACACCATCTTGTTGATTACAAAAATTAATGTAATGGTAATCAGTGCTATAAACACCATCAACATGTAGTGTCCCTGTATTTCCCAACCGACAACCGGAATGCTGACTTGGGTAGATTTGAGCAGCAGTGAAAGCACTGAGAGTATACCAGCGAGCAAGCCCAGAAGCAGAATATTGCCCGATAATCCCTCACGGTACATCACAAGGATAAAGGCTGCGAATACCAGTACTGTGCCTGTATCGGGCTGAAGCATGATGAGTAAAGCCGGAAATGCAATGATAGCCACGGCTACCAACTTGGTACGCATATTGGCGATGGCTGCATCGGAGCTGCTCAGGTACTGCGCCATCATGAGGCTTATGCCTACCTTGGTAAATTCACTTGGCTGAATTCCAAAACTTCCGAATCCAAACCATGCCTTGGCACCGTTTACCTCCTTGCCAAAAATGAGTACCAAAACCAACAATGCGCATGTAAAGCCATAAAACAATGGCGACAACCTTTTTATAAAGTCTCCATCAAAAAGCAGGATGAGAAACGCAATGATACACGCAGTTACCATCCATATAAACTGCTTTCCGTATTCCTGACTGTTGTCAAAAATGGAAGGATTGACCTCGTTGTAGCTCGCGGAATATATATTGAACCAGCCCATGAGCATCAAAGTGAGCCATATTCCAATGGTGAACCAATCCAAACTCTGGAATATGTTCTTACGGGTCCTCACAATAGCTTGGCGTTGATCATGCGTTCTTCAATGTGCTTGCGCAGTATGGTCCCTGTAAGATACTTCTCCATCATCAAGCTGGAAATAGGTGCCGCCCAAGTGGATCCAAATCCAACATTTTCTACATAAACAGCTATAGCTATTTGCGGATTGTCCTTGGGAGCAAAGGCAATAAAGATAGAATGGTCTTTGCCGTGTGGATTCTCAGCAGTCCCGGTCTTTCCGCACACCTCTATGTCTTTACTGAACCGTACTCCCCTACCCGTACCCGATTCTACAACCCTGAACATACCTTCCACCACCTTCTCAAAGTGATGGGCATCCACACCCGTATAGCGCTTTTGGGTGTATACGGAATCGGTGAGCGGCGCACCATCAATTTCTTTGATAAAATGTGGCACATAATACCATCCCCTGTTGGCAATAATCGCTGAAAAATTGGCCATTTGAATGGGAGTCACACCCAACTCACCTTGCCCTATGGCAAGCGAAATGATGGTATGCGCATTCCACCTTCCCTTTCCGTAAAATCGGTCATAGTAAGCAGCCTCAGGGACAAATCCACCCACTTCACTCGTCAGGTCCACCATAAGCCGGGAGCCCATACCAAAAGCCGAAATGTAATTGCGCCACTTGTTATAGCCTTGTTCACTTGTGGGATATTTGTCGATTATTCGCTTAAAAACGTTACAGTAGTACGCATTGCAACTGGTTTGGATAGAATAACCCAAATCCACTGGCGATGCGTGCGGATGGCATTTGGGCCTTACACGCCCCCCCATTACATAACCTCCACGGCAGGAAAATTGACTGTACTCGTCGATCACACCTTCCTGAAGACCGATGAGTCCCTGAATAAGTTTGAACGTACTACCCGGCGGGTATCTCGCCATAATTGCTCTGTTAAACAATGGCTTGAGGGTATCCGCATTTAATTTTTGATAGTTTTTACCCCTTACCCGACCTACAAGCAGATTTGGATCGTAGCTGGGGTTGGTTACGATGCAAAGTATCTCACCTGTAGCAGGCTCAATGGCCACGATACTTCCTTTCTTGCCTGCCATCAATGCTTCCCCATAGGCTTGCAGTTCAAGATCAATGCTGCTTGTGAGGTCGCGCCCTGCAATGGCAAGGCTGTCAAATTTGCCTTCTGCAAAAGCCCCCTTTACATTGTTGTGCACATCCACGAGCACATACCGCTTGCCACGTTGACCTCGTAGAGGTACTTCATAAATACTTTCAACGCCGCTTGCGCCCAAATAGTCGCCGGATTTATAATAGGGTTGTTTCTCAATGATTGCAGGAGTTACCTCACTTACATAGCCCAAAGTGTGCGCAGCGATCGGCTTTGAATAGTGCCTTAAGGTACGTGGTTGACCATAAAATCCGGGAAACCGGTGCAAATTTTCTGCCATGGAGGTATAGTCCTCCGCTGGGATTTGCTTTTCAAAAATCGAAGCCTTGTAACGGCTGTAAGCTTTGGCTTCAGCGAGCTTCTTGCGAAAAGCAGGCAAATCCATTTGGAGCAATTTGCAGAAAGCGAGGGTATCCATTTCCTTCACCTCACGGGGTATGACCATAAGGTCGTAAATTGCAGTATTCGATACCACAATTTGGCCATTTCTGTCGAAAATAAGTCCGCGGGAAGGGTATTCGGTGATCACCCTTTCTGACGCGCTCATTGCATACAACTTCCACTGGCTGTCCACAACCTGCACATAAAAAAGACGAAGCAAGAAGATAAAGCACACCACTGTGAAAATTATGGCAATGGTGAACTTGCGGTCGCTGAGATTCATGCCCTGCCTGCCGTTTTTCCCGAAAAGGTGAGGTATTGACTCAAAATCACCAACAAGAAAGTGAATAGACTGCCCAGCAGAGCCCTTAATGCGGTATGCCAAAATCCAGAAAACGAATACACTTCGATGAAGAGAAGCCAAAAGTGATGCACCAAGACCAAAACAAGTGCATACTTTGTGTACCACGCCAATCCTAAATCACCAACAGAGGCCTTCATCCCAAATTCATATCCATCGCGCGGAGCAATTGACTTGAGAAAAAGCGGACGCAGGTATGAAAGAAGCACGCAGGCAGATGCATGCATGCCCATGGTGTTGTTGAACATATCGATGCTGAGGCCGCATACCAAGCCGATGAGCAATTCGGCCCATCGCGGTGTTTCCAATGGAAGCATCAATAGAAATAAGATGTAAAAATAGGGAACCGCCAAACCATTAAAGAGGCTTACCTCGTTGAGAATCAAACCTTGCAAAAGCACCAGGAGCACAAATCGGCCAATATTTCTTACTACTTCACTTACCACTGCTTTCTATTCTGGATTCCAATTCGGCTTGCTCTTTTCGCAGCAAATTTTCAACGGCATACACGTAACGCACGCTGCCAAAGTCGTTGAATAGTGCTATGTCAATTTCGTAAAAGTTGCTTCCCGGCCTTTGCTCCACACGATCCACAAGGCCTATGGGGATGCGTGCAGGATAGATTCCCGACGAGCCACGGGTCACGACCGTGTCGCCTTCTACGACGCCGACATGCCCGGGTATATCGTGCAACTGAGCGCGCAAGTGATCGCGTCCATCCCAGCGCAGCAGCCCGAAATTGCCGTTTCGCGAAAGCTCCGCGCTCACGGCAAAGTTCACGTTGACGATTGGCAGCACAGTGCTAAAATGTTCGGAAACATCTCTCACCACGCCCACCAATCCATCACTGCTAATGACTGCCATCTCAGGTTGAAGACCGTCCTTTCGGCCTTTGTCGATGGTAAGAAAATTCTGCTGCTTGTTGATGGAGCTGTTTATGATACGCGCCGCCTTGTACCTGTACTTTCGTTCGCGCAGGGTATCATTAATCATGACAAAATGCTCATTTACAGGTATGAATGTACTATTCAGCTTGTTTTTCAATTCTTCATTTTCAAGCGAAAGAGCATCGTTCAAGCTTTGTAATTCAATATATTGCGTTACCGCGCTTTTCCAACCATAAAGCTTGCCTACTGCCTTGTTTGAGGAGTTAATGAAACTCGCCTCGTGAAAATCATTGTTGCGCACCAGCAAAAGAAAACAGCCAACCTGAAGTACGATAAAGAAGAGAAAAATGTGGTATTTTATCAGAAACTGGATGAAATTCCGCATCGGTACTTGGTTGCTGGTCTGCTTTAGTCGCGCATAAGAAATTGATAACGGCCAATATTTTTCAAAGCGATTCCAGTACCACGTGCCACAGCGCGAAGTGGATCTTCGGCAATGTGTACGGGCAATTTGGTTTTCATCGAAATGCGCTTATCAAGTCCTCTCAGCATAGAGCCACCACCCGCGAGATAAATGCCGGTGCGGTAGATGTCGGCGCTGAGCTCTGGAGGTGTTTGCTCCAGGGCGCTCAGGATAGCTTCTTCAATTTTTGAAATAGATTTATCGAGGGCATGGGCGATCTCGGCTGAGGAAACGGATATTTCCTTTGGTATGCCCGTCATCAGGTCGCGCCCGCGTACAGCGAAATCCTCTGGTGGATCATCCAACTCGGGGAGCGCTGCACCTACTTCGATTTTGATTTGCTCAGCCGTGCGCTCACCTATGAGGATGTTGTGCTGCCTGCGCATATACTCTTCAATATCGCTGGTAAACTCATCACCTGCTACCCTGATATTCTTGTCGCACACGATACCTCCAAGCGCAATCACAGCAATTTCGCTTGTGCCGCCACCTATGTCGATAATCATGTTGCCCATTGGTTCTTCTACATCAATGCCTATTCCGATGGCCGCTGCCATGGGCTCGTGGATGAGGTATACATCTTTGGCACCGGCATGCTCGGCTGAGTCACGCACTGCGCGTTTCTCTACTTCAGTAATGCCTGATGGGATGCAAATCACCATGCGCAGTGATGGAGTGAAGAAGGTACGTCCGGGCTTAATCATTTTGATCATGCCGCGAATCATGGCCTCAGCAGCCTGAAAATCAGCAATCACCCCATCCTTGAGTGGGCGGATGGTTTTGATGTTTTCGTGGGTCTTGCCGTGCATTTGCTGCGCCATTCGGCCTATCGCTATGATCTTGTCGGTCATGCGGTCTTTTGCAACAATGGAAGGTTCGTCCACTACAACTTTGTCCTGATAGATGATCAGTGTGTTGGCGGTGCCAAGGTCAATGGCAATTTCTTGGGTGAAAAAATTAAACAAGCCCATGGGGAGGAATGGTTTGTAATTTAGTGCTTAAAATGTCTAGTTCCTGTAATTACCATACAGAGGTCATTTTCGTTACAGAAATCAATAGAAAGTTGATCTTTTATTGAACCTCCGGGTTGTATTACTGCGCGAATGCCTGCATTACAGGCAATTTCGACACAATCTGGGAAAGGGAAAAAAGCGTCAGATGCCATTACAGCACCTTCAAGGTTGAAGCCCAACTTATTTGCCTTTTCGATCGCGTGTAGGAGGGCATCCACACGCGAAGTTTGTCCGGTACCACTCCCAAGCAGCTGTCCATCCTTCGCAAGTACGATGGTATTGCTCTTGGTGTGTTTGGCTATTTTGGAAGCGAAAAGCATATCGATGTATTGCTGCTCCGTCGGCTCTTTTCGGGTGGCACATTGAAGGTCAGCACGCACATCTGTTTTGCGGTTGGCATCCTGCCAAAGCTTGCCGTTCAGTGCGGTTCGAACGGTGTAGGCCGGTAGGTCCTGTTCCGTTTGCTTCAGCAGTATGCGGTTTTTCTTGCTGCGAAGAAGCTCAAGGGCTTTTTCAGCAAAACCGGGAGCAATCACGACTTCGCAAAACAGTGTGTTGATCAGGCTGGCTGTATCCTCATCAATGTGGGTATTGGCGATGAGTACACCTCCAAAAGCCGATACAGGATCGCCTGCCAAGGCCGCACGGTATGCTTCTGCAAGGGTGTTGCGGGTGGCAACGCCACATGCATTGTTGTGCTTGAGGATGGCAAATGTAGGGGGCTCAGCTTTGAACTCGGCCATCAACTGCACCGCGGCATCTATATCAAGAATATTGTTGTAGCTCAATTCTTTTCCATGAAGCTGGTCGAACATGGAATTGAGATCACCATAAAACCGTCCCTCTTGGTGCGGATTTTCCCCATACCTGAGTGAGGTGTAGCGCTGGGTACTCAATTGCAGGTGTGGTGACGCAGGATCTGAGCCAGCGAAATAATCATGGATCGCTGCATCATACTGCGAAGTGACAGCAAAGGCAGCCAAAGCCAAGTTTCGCCTTTGCCGGGTGTCTGTGTAGCCTTTTTGATCCCGAAGTATTTGAGCAAGTTCTCCATAGTGATGCTGGCTGGGTATGATCACTACATTCTGGAAATTCTTTGCAGCAGCACGAATGAGTGCAATGCCGCCTATATCAATCTTTTCGATCACTTCAGCACTGTCAGCACCTGAGGCTACAGTTTCCTCAAAGGGATACAGATCGACCACAACAAGATCAATACTGGGTATGTCATAAGTTTCTACCTCGGCCACATCCTCATGAACCTCCCGCCGGTTC
>DAIOTP010000022.1:0-5155 GCA_036751905.1 Cryomorphaceae bacterium | reverse complement strand
CCACCGAACACTTTTGGGTGCAATGTCTTTACCCTGCCGCCCAGAATGCTTGGATAGTCTGTAACTGATTCCACCGGAATGACCTCCGCACCAAGTGCACGAATGAACTTTTCAGTTCCCCCTGTGGCGTACAGTGTAACCCCCAATTCTTTCAAATACAATATGATAGGCTCGAGGTTGTCTTTGTTAAAAACGGATATAAGTGCTGAGTGGATTTGTGTCAATGGATGAAGGTTTGCGTTGCGCAATAATCCACAATGTTAAGCAGAAAAACAGTGGCAGTGACGCAGTATCCGTCGCTTTTCGACGGGGTGTTGAAAACTAATGCTCAGTGTTAATAACGGAGCGTCATGCACGAAATTACATAAGCGGTAATGTACGCCCCTGCCAAAGCAAGTACTTTTGGTCATCCAGAAATGTGAAATAGAAAATGAAGCACATTGGTTTATACGTACGCTTGCTTCAAGAGGGCTTTTCATTTGCAGTAAATGCACTGAGGGTAAACCGGCTGCGCACTTTTCTGAGCTTGCTCGGAATCACCATAGGCATATTTGCCATCATTTCCGTATTCACGCTGGTTGATAGTATGGAGCGCAGCATCCGCGACTCCTTTGCCCAATTGGGCGATGATTCCGTATTCGTGGAGCGCATGCCATGGGGCCCTGAACCGGGCGACAAGGAATATGCATGGTGGAAGTACATACAACGCCCGAATGTGAATTATACAGAGTATGAAGCCCTTAAAAAACGGATGAACACTGCCGGGCAAATCACTTTTTTCTCTGGTACCCGCCGTACTACGGAGTACGGGCGCAACAAAGTTGAGAATTCCACCGCCATCGCGGTATCACAGGGATTCGAGAAGTTTATTACCGTCGACATAGCCGAGGGCCGTAGTTTTAATTTGTCCGAATTAGAGGGCAATACACGTGTTTGTGTCCTTGGTTATGATGTTGCTGATCGGCTTTTCGGAAACGAATCGGGAGTGGGCCGGGAGATCAAAGTAGGAGGCTTCAAATGCCGTGTAATCGGTACCCTGAAGAAAGAAGGACAAAGCCTCATTGGCAATGGTGCTGATGAGTGGGTCATCATTCCGGTTGGTTTTTCGCGGCTCATACTGAGCGTGAATGAAGGGAATACGCAAATCACCTTGAAACCAAAAGCAGGGGTAAGTGTGAAGGCCATGGAAGAGGAAATTGAAATGCATTTGCGCAGCATAAGAAGGCTGAGGCTCAATCAAGAAAGAAATTTTGCCCTCAACAAGTCGAGCATGCTGAGTTCAGGTTTGGATGAATTGTTTGCCTTTTTAAATATCGCAGGGCTCATCATTGGCGGCTTCTCTATTTTGGTGGGCGGCTTCAGCATTGCCAACATCATGTTTGTATCGGTCAAGGAGCGCACCGCCATCATTGGCATCCAAAAGGCTTTGGGAGCCAAGCGCTCATTTATCCTTTTTCAATTCCTTTTTGAGTCGGTGATCCTATGCCTTATTGGGGGTGCAATTGGGCTGGTGCTCATTGCTCTTATCGCTTTCTTCGCCTCGACGGCTTCACCTTTTGAGCTGCAGCTCACCCTGAAAAATGTGCTCGTAGGAGTGGGGTTCTCGGTAGGCATAGGCCTCGTCTCTGGCATCATTCCGGCTTCGTTTGCGGCCAAAATGGAACCTGTAGAAGCGATGCGCGCCTCAGGCTAAGCCATGATCTACAGGATATTGCGCCAATCAGCTTGATTTGCCTAGAAAGCGAAGGCTACACCTAAGCTAATGGACCACTGATCGGTTCGGGAATCAAGGTTGCTGTAATTCAAAACGCCATCATTGGAAATGCTGATGCTCTCAGGATCTATGTAGGTAGCACGGCTGCCCGCACTGCGCTCAAAGCGGCCTTCAGCGAATATACCAGGGGTCAATTCATATTTTGCTCCCACGCCCCAGCCGGCTATAAAAGTAAAACTGCGGTCGATGCGCTCAGATGAGGGCTGGGCACCCACATTGGACTGCATCTTGCTGGTGGTGCTAAAATTGCGCGCTCCGGCAAATACCTCACCGTAAGGCCTGAAGCGCCCATTGAACGGCCTTAGCCTTGCATGAAGTTGGTAGGTGTAGGCATTTCCATTTACCTGAAGGCTTCCATTATCAAGCGCTCCCATATCATTCATTATGAATACGTCCTGCTTGGAGTTGGCCATACGGTTCCATACAAAGCCGCCGCCCAGCTCGATGGGCGCATTGAGCAAAGGCACACTGAGGAATGCATTGATTCCGAAAGGTAAGCTGTTGTAATTTTCGGCAAATTCACCCGTGGGTACGGCCACCACGATACCCGTACTTAAAGTAGTGCCCCTTCTCTCTTGAAAAGTCACCACCTGACGCTGCCGGGCTTGGCGCTGGGTTTGTGCGAAGGTGCTGACGCCCAAAAGCATCAACATTAATGTAACAAGGCTTGCTTTGTGTGTCATGTTTCCATGTATTGGTTTATACATTGGCAAAGGCTGTGCCAAAGGTATCAAATCCAAATCAAGCAGGTGTGGCCTCTGCTTTGAGCATGGGTTGTAATGCTTCAATGGCTTGAGTTATGGTATGGACATCATTTGCCGAAAGGCGCAGCTGACCATTTTTTTCGTACATCTTCAACCCTTGGGGATTGGACTTGATGAAGTCCAACACCTTGGTGAATGCGCTGCTTTGGAAATAGGGCGAGGCCTGACTCGACACAAAAAAGCCTATGAGTTTACCGCCTTTGAGCGTGAGCTTCTCAAAACCTATGTCGCGGGCCATCCAGCGCAACTTTACAGCAGCAATCAACGCGCGGGTTTGGATGGGGATTTCTCCGAATCTGTCCCTTAGCGCACCCATATATGCAGTGAGCGTTGGCTCATTTTCAATGGCATCTATATCGCGGTACACGCTCAGCCGCTCTTTGATATCGGTGATGTAGTAATCGGGAATCAATATTTCAAGGTCTGTTTCGAGCACACATTCGCTCACCCATTTGCCATCCTTCTCCTTCTCGTCGCGGTACAGTTCTTTAAATTCTTGCTCTTTGAGCTCCTGAATGGCTTCGTCAAGTATTTTTTGATAGGTTTCGAAACCGAGTTCGTTGATGAACCCGCTTTGCTCCCCTCCGAGCAAGTTGCCCGCCCCGCGGATATCGAGGTCGCGCATGGCAATGTTGAGCCCGGAGCCCAAATCGCTGAATTGGGTGATGGCCTGCAGGCGCTTGCGGCCTTCGGTGCTTACCATGCTCAGTGGGGGAGCGATGAGGTAACAAAAGGCTTTTTTATTGCTGCGCCCCACCCTGCCGCGAAGCTGATGCAAGTCGCTCAGGCCAAATTCATTGGCATCATTGATGATGATGGTGTTGGCGTTGCTGATGTCAATGCCACTTTCGATGATGGTGGTGGCCACGAGCACATCATACACGCCGTCAACGAAGTCGGTCATGACGGCCTCCAGTTTTTTGCCATCCATTTGGCCATGGCCAATGGCCACGCGCACACCCGGGCACAGGCGGTTTATCATGCCGGCCACTTCCATGATGTTGCCTATTTTGTTGTTCACAAAAAATACCTGACCCCCGCGGCTTACCTCATAGCTGATGGCATCGCGAATTACCTCTTCATTGAACGTGAACAGCTCCGTTTGCACAGGAAAGCGGTTGGGAGGTGGCGTATTGATGATGCTCAAATCACGTGCGCCCATAAGGCTAAACTGGAGCGTACGCGGTATTGGTGTGGCGGTGAGGGTGAGGGTGTCGACATTGGCTTTGAAGGTTTTAAGTTTGTCCTTCACCCCAACCCCGAATTTTTGCTCCTCATCAATGACCAATAAGCCGAGGTCTTTAAATTTTACGTCCTTTCCTACGAGCTTGTGTGTACCAATGATGATGTCCACTTTGCCATCGGCGAGCTCTTTCAAGGTTTCGCGTTGTTTGGCTGCGGGTAGGAATCGGTTGAGATACGCCACCTTACAAGGAAAGTCACGCAGGCGGTCGCGGAAGTTTTTGTAATGCTGCAGTGAAAGGATGGTGGTGGGCACAAGCACCGCCACTTGCTTGCTGTCGCACACCGCTTTGAAGGCGGCGCGTATGGCGATTTCCGTTTTGCCGAATCCCACATCGCCACACACGAGCCTGTCCATGGGAAACTCGGCCTCCATGTCCTCTTTTACCGTTTGTGATGCTTTGGTCTGATCGGGTGTATCCTCGTATATAAAACTGGCTTCCAGCTCAGTTTGCAAATAATTGTCGGGTGAAAAGGCAAAACCTTTTTTGGCCTTGCGCTCGGCATAGAGCCTGATAAGGTCATAGGCAATGAGCTTCACGCGGCTCTTGGTTTTGGCCTTGGTTTTTTGCCATACGGCACTGCCCAACTTGTTAATGCTGGGCTCCGTACCATCTTTTCCGCTGTATTTTGAAATGCGGTGCAGGCTGTGGATGCTCACATACAGTATGTCGCCATCACGGTATACCAAGCGTATGGCTTCCTGCTCTTTGCCATTGACATCGATCTTTTCAAGGCCGGAAAATTTGCCCACGCCATGGTCGATGTGTGTCACGTAATCTCCTGGCACCAGGCCACTCAATTCCTTGACGGTAAGCGCCTCTTTGTTTTTTTTGAATCCTTCTTTGAGGTAAAATCGGTGGTAACGCTCAAATATTTGGTGGTCGGTGTAGCAACACAATTTGTGGTCACGGTCTTCAAAGCCTTCCGCCAATTCCTGGTGTACTGCCACGAACTTGGCTTCGCGGCCCATGTCTTTGAAAATGCGCTCCAAACGCTCCGTTTGCTTCGGATTGCCGGCGAAAATAAAATTGAGGTAGCCCGCCGCTTCGTTCTTCTCCAGCTTGTCGAGCAGCATTTCAAAATTCTTGTTGAAAGCAGGTTGGGGCTTCTGAGCCGCTGTGAATTTTTGAAAGTTGTCACCCGCATTGCCCATGCACACGAGGCTGTGGCCCTTGAGCCTTTCGGCAAAATTGCTTCCCGTCACAAAAAGGTCGGCAGGCGCGAGGTGCTGCATGGGGGAATTCAATTTTTCATATTGCTTTTCAGCCATTTCAAAGCTGCGGTCGAGACGGTCGATGTCGTCCATGTCAGAGGTGAGCATGGATCGTGCCTGCGCCTGGCCAGCCGCAGCTCGGTCCCTGTGCAGGCGGTG
>DAIOTP010000021.1:0-34217 GCA_036751905.1 Cryomorphaceae bacterium | reverse complement strand
CAAATCTCACAAGCAACAAAACAAAAAAAGCTGCCCCAGTTATGAGACAGCTTCAACAAAAGCGTTGGCATTATGGGGAGCAGCAATTAATCCCAAGCCTTTTCCGCTTGAAGGATTTTTTGGGGCATAAAAAACCCCAGACGCGTAGCGGACGGAAGGCTTTTTTTACTGAAGGCTCTCCAAATGGACTTTAAGTGCTATTTCGCTTTGGTAAGTGAAGTCATGCATTGTATTTGTGCACATCAACAAAAACACTTTGAGGATAGGGTCTTAAAAAGAGGTGATTTATTTTAAGATTGATTGCTTCTTGTATAATTTGGCTTAATTAATAGAATGTCAGTTTATTAGACCTGTTTAGTTAACTGCATGTTAATTTTAGAGCACTTTTGTTAATATAAAGGTAAATATCAGTTAATCTTTTTTGAAATTCCAAATTACACCTTTGCGGCGCTAATATTGAAAATGCAAAAAATGCACGTGTTGAACCTGCGGTCGTTGATTATTATTTTGGCATTCTCCATTGTAGCTATGCACTCAGTGCGGGCTGGTGAAGTAAGGGGAAAAATTAAAGATGCGCTTACTGGAGAGCCACTGACAGGCGCAATGGTGGTGATAGCTGGTACACAAAAGCACGGCATTTCCGGGCTTGACGGCTCTTACATAGTCGACAATATTACACCTGGATCCTACAAATTGGAGATAAGTTTTATCTCTTACGAAAAAGCCACCATCGACTTCACCATAAAAAGTGACAGCGAAAAGGTAACCCTTGATATCAGAATGAATGAAGCTGGTTTAGATCTGGGGCAGGTTGAAATAGTAGGTCAAATGGGTCAGGCTTCAGACAGGAGCGCCAGAGCCAGTGAAAAAAATGCTGATAATGTTATCAATGTAATATCAGCCAAAAGCATTGAAGTATCGCCCGACATCACAGTTGCTAACGTTGTACAGCGCGTTTCGGGGGTATCGCTGGAGCGCAACAATAACGGTGATGGCCAACACGCAATTGTACGCGGCATGGACAAGCGTTACAACTACACCCTTGTAAATGGTATCAAAATACCATCGCCCGAAACGAAGAATAGGTATGTGCCACTCGACATATTCCCCGCTGATCTGTTAGAACGGCTTGAAGTAACCAAAGCACTTACTCCGAGTATGGAAGGCGATGCAATAGGCGGGGTTATTGACATGAAAATGAAGAGTGCTCCTGACCGGTTTACACTGAATGTGAATATTGGAACAGGATACAATCAGTTGTATTTTGACAGGCCATTTACCTCGTTTGACAGGTCAGGAATTTCACAAAAATCGCCGAGGTATTTAAACGGCAATGATTTTCGTGCTTCAATAGGAGATTTTCCATTGGACAACGTGAACTTCGTGCAGGAAACCCCCATGGTCAATCAGATATATGGGCTTAGCATTGGCAACAGATTCATTGATGGAAAACTTGGTGTGCTTGTTGCGGGAAGCTACCAAAATACATTCCGAGGTGCCAATAGCCTATTTATCAGCAATGATACCGACCGAGAGACCAACACTCCTTCATTCAATGTTATTCAGGACAGGGAGTTCTCAACCCAACAAATCAGATCGGGGGTGCATGCCAAGCTTGATTATGAGTTTAGCCGCAATCACCGGATTGACTGGTACAATGCCTACATAGGTCTAAATGATATAGAGACCCGTGATATGGTGGATACCAACTTAAGGATTGGTCGCGCTCAGGGAGTTGGCACAGGAAGAATAGAGTACAATACCCGGAGCCGCCAGCAAATAAGAAATATATACAACAGTACCCTTCAAGGCAAGCACCGTTTCTTGGGCGGAGGCTTTCTTATAGATTGGTCAGCAGTGTATTCGCTTGCAACCAATGATGATCCCGACATGGCTGAAATTCGTTTCCTGTCGGGAGCGTTTCGGGGCGATGATGGAATTATAGAACAGGAGCCCTTGATTTACGATAGGGATTTCAGAAGAAGATACACAAGCAATAGTGACAACGATCTTGCAGGTTACCTGAACCTAACATACAACCAGCTGATGCTGAACACTGATGTAGAATTTAAAGTGGGGAGTATGTACCGGCACAAAAACAGGGACAATCACTTTGACGCTTATTTGCTGCGCCCCAGTCCAATCAATCAAGTGTGGTCAGGAAGCATTTTTGATGCAACCTTTAATATTTTCAACCCTGGTGGTACACCAACCGACCCATTGAATTACAGATCACAGGAAGATGTTCTTGCATTTTTTGGTCAATTCAAGTTCAGGGTGGGCGATTTACAGGTGCTTGGAGGCGTACGCATGGAGCAAACTGACTTTAGCTGGGACACTGATTCTCCACCTCAGATACCTGGACGGGTTGGAAGCATAGCCTATATCGATGTTCTCCCCAGTATGCACCTTAAGTACATGCTTACCGCAAAGACCAACATTCGTGCCTCCTACTTTAAATCACTGAGCAGGCCTAATTTCTTTGAAGTAATTCCTTATGAAATCAATGAGGATGACTTCCGGGAACGGGGGAATCCGTTTCTCGAACGCACCCAAGCCGATAATTTCGACTTGCGTTGGGAACATTTTCCAACAGCTCTTGACCAAATCATGGTAGGGATTTTTTACAAACGCATCGACAATCCAATAGAAAGCGCCTTGGTTATTGATGGACAATCAATCTTTTTGCAGCCCAATAACTTCGGGACTGCCAACAACTATGGCGTAGAGTTCGATTACACCAAGTATTTCAATAAATGGGGTGTCAGGGCTTTTTATACCTACACAAATTCACAGATTACCACCACTAAATTGTTCCGCTTTCGAAACGAAGAAGGCAGCCTCACTTCGCGGACCGAAGAGCAAACCAGACCACTTCAAGGCCAGTCTGATCATATTGCCAATGCATCACTGCTCTACAAGGACAGTAAGCTTGGCCTGGATATGCAGCTATCCATGGTGTACACTGGAAAAAGAATTATCGGGGTCTCGGTTTACCTTGACAATGACATATGGCAGCGCGCTTTCACCCAGCTCGATTTTTCGGCTGAGAAGCGCCTCGGAAAGCGCGTTATTGGATATGTGAAGATTAACAATATCTTGAATACGCCACTGCGTGCTGATGTTTTGCTTCCCAACGCCTCCAATCCACAGGCCCTGCCTTGGCTTGATACAAGCGAGCGCATGTTGGTTCGCGAAGACTTCTACTGGCAAACTTATTTCTTGGGCATTCGCTACACAATTTAATTTTTAACACCATAAACACAATAAAATGAAAGTTTCTTTCAACCTTTTAATGACAAACACTGCAATTGTAGCCCTTAGCTTGGGATTTGTTGCATGTTCTGATGACGATGGCCCGGAATTGAGCCAACCCCCAGTTTCAGATGTTACTGAAATTACAGATGCCACCACTGATTTGGTGGGCCCGATGAAGGGAACCCTTCTCGAGGGAAGAACCTATTTCCTCAAAGGAGATCTTATTATTCCTGAAGGAGAGGAAATCATCGTTGAACCTGGCGTAACCATCATTGCCGAAGGTGATGGCGGTCCTATAGGGCCTGAAATTACCAACCATGGTGCCTTCATTGCTCAGGGAACCCAAGCTGCTCCGATCCTCTTGACTGTGCCTGAAAACTTGCGTACAGAAGCCAACATTTTTGCGGGTCTTTGGGGAGGTATTCAGTGCAGTGATGTGACCAAAGCGGTATTGCTGCGTTGGGTGCGCATGGAGTACGTAGGAGGTGAAGGTGGCCCAGGTACCCCACGTGCTGGTAGTATCCGTTATGGCCTATGGACCTTGAGTGATCAAACCGAAGTTGTCATTGAAGATTGCTATTTCTATGGCTCTAAAGATGATTTCTACCGTCCAGTAGGTGGCAAACTCAATATCATGCGCAACGTTTTCGAATTCATGGGCGAAGATGGTGGCGATGTCATCAATGTGAAAGGCGGTACCGTTGGAAACATTGCTTACAACGTAGCCATTGGCTGTGCTACCAATGCTTTTAAACCTTCTGATGATGGTTCAAGTACCATCCAGTCTAACATTGGTGTTTACAACAATACCATACTCAACAGTGGTTTCCGTCGTGCAGGTCTTGGCCGTGGTGCCAACATTAACTTTGAGAATGGTGCACGTGGTTTTGCCCACAACAACATCATCGTGAATTGCAAGCGCGGTATTCGTATGGTGGAAGATGCTGACCTTGCAAATATCGACTACGACTGGAACTGGTACTATGGTACACACCAGGAAATCGTAGCTGAGTTTATCCCATCGGACGGAGCATCTACAGCAGAAGCACAGCCCAATACTGTGATGGGTGGCATGGGTGAGAACAATCCTATGTTTGTGAACTATGACCCAGACCAATTTAGCATGGCCAATTACGAGGCTGGCCTCGAGCAGCCACGTGCAATGAACACCATGGAAAACCATAACTTGCGTCTTGCAAGTGGTTCGCCCGCGCTGGGAGCAGGGGTCACCAGCTTTAGCCCTGTGACTGTGAATTTCACTTACCTTACTGGCAACCGTGCACCCAACATCATGCAGCCAAATGCTGACATGGGTGCTTACCCTGCCAATGGTAGCGGTAACAAGTACTAAATCAAATGGTCTTCCCAGACCATAATAATATTCCCAGCCCCCTAATGGGGCTGGGATTTATTATTTTAGGATGAAAAAACTTGTAATGTCGGCAGTCGTTGCAACCTGTGTATTTATTGCGTGCAGCAACGATGACGAAACCGGCGATCCAGATATAGACCAGCCCAGTCATTTTGAGGCGGTTTATTCACTCAGCATGAATTCAATGCCCATAACTCCCGGTGTTTTCTCAAACGAAAGCGCGCTGGGGTCTTTAGAAAATGGTATGTTGGCTGAAGCTTCAGGTTTGGCAATGTCTGCTCAAGATCATAACCTGTTGTGGAGCCATAATGACAGCGGTGATATGAACCGCTTATTTCTATTCGATAAACAAGGCAACCATAAAGGCGTTTTTCGCGTGCTTGGTTCGGGCAACCGCGACTGGGAAGATATGGCTTGCGGTGCCGGGCCTGAGCAAGATCAACACTATTTATATGTCGCTGACATCGGTGATAACCAACGCCGTTGGTCAGAAGTATATCTGTATCGTTTGCCTGAGCCTGACGTGAATCAGGCCGATCCGGAGGCCCAATGGGTGGATGTGCAAGCTGAAGACGTCGACCGTTTTCCGGTAAAATATCCCGATGGTGCCCGCGATGCAGAGACCTTGCTCCTAGACCCTTGGTCACTTGACCTTTACGTGGTTTCCAAAAGCGATTTTCCCGCCCGAATTTACCGCCTTGCATATCCTTATGAACACCAAGAGGAGCGGACTTTTGAATTGTACGGAACCATACCTGTTACATTGCTTACCGGCGGTGATATTTCACCTGACGGAAAAACGATTGTGATGAAAACCAAAGAACGCATCTGGAAATGGACCCGTGAGGAAGGAGAAAGTCTACGTGATGCGCTTATGCGTGAGCCGATAAGAATTCCTTATTTACCTGAACCACAGGGAGAGGCTATAGCGTTTGACTTGGTAGGTCTCAGCTTTTATACCTTAAGTGAAAAGGGCAGTAGTAGTTTAGCCCCCATCATTTACCGTTATGATCGCTTATGATTCTCACGTGCTGTAAGAGTCGTCTTTTGTAACCATTTGTACCATTTCTCATGCGGATTTTAAATATTGTTCTGATATTAAAAATGTTACGAATGTTAAGCAAAGAAATTGACCCAAGTTTGAAACCCAATCTTTCCAAGCGATTTTTTGTCAATTAAATTCAAAAACAATGAAAACTAACATGATGAATTGGTCAATTCTGACCAGTATTTTTTTCCTTTCTTTTGCACTAACCAGCTGTTCTGACGATGATGACGATACGCCTCCAAGCGGCCCTGCAACTCCTACAGCCGTTAATTTTCCTGATGCCAACCTCGAGGCACAGGTAAAAGCCGCCTTGGGTCTTGGAGCCAATGATCAGATCAATACGCAAAACATTCTGCTTTTAGAAGAGCTTGAGATAGATGCGAGCAATGATTTGCCAGGTGGTCCGCTTAACAGCATTGAAGACCTCACAGGATTGGAAGCTGCTACTAATCTTTCAGTAATTCGCTTCAGTGCTACGGAGGTTACAGATCTTACGCCGATAGGCGGTCTGCAAAATGTAACTTCACTTCGCTTGAACAACACAGCTGTGAGCGATTTGTCTCCAGTTTCAGAGTACACAAACCTTATCTACTTCAATTGCAACACTTGTTTGCAGCTTACAGATATCAGCCCATTGGCTGGTAACACAGGGCTGCAAGAAGCCATTTTGAGAAGTGTGGCTTTCGGCAACGAAGGTATGGCAACTATTGCCAACTGGACCTCACTCTACCGACTCAATATGCGCAATACTGGTGTTGTCGACATTTCCGTATTGGCCGATTTGATGGCAGGTGGTGCGCTTTTGAATACCACCCCTGGAGCAGCGGAGTCAACAGATGGTGGTGCTGTTCTCGATTTACGTGATTTGGGTGTTGATTGCTCTCCCATTGAGCAATACGCCGATCAAATTATCAGCCTCCAAGGTTGTATATTTTGAGATTTCAAATTGATGCGCCCTCCGGCCTTGCCGGGGGGCGCATTGTTTTACACATCCATTTGTCCGATCCCCAGGAATCAAAAAAAATGAATTTGCACCGCGCAGAGGCTTAAAGATACAAGGCGTTTCGGGACAATTGGAGATAAAGCTCCTGACTACATTTGCAGCATTCGCGAAAGCATCTTACTTTCGTTATCCATGCGCCTACTCGCCTCCATTCTCGTCCTGCTCTTTTTGCAACTTGCCCTCTTACCAGGCGAGATGTGTACAAGCATTGGAAAAGTCGCAAGCGCTACGTGTGAGCTTAGCTGCACGCACTCCTGTACCGAAATGCCCCGGGATGCAGAAACACCCCCCGAGGACAACTGCCTTTGCAACCCCCTGCAAGCCTGCGGACAATGCGCCCTGCCCATGCCATCACCGGCCCTAATCTGGGAGGCAATGCCCGATGTGCTTGCTTCGAAAGCAAGTACGCATCTTCGTGCAGCTCCCATGGAAGTCGTGCTGGAATTTTGGCAGCCGCCCAAATTGGTTTGACCCAAACCTCCGTGCATGCCTCATATCCGGGCGGCACGTCCATTTTCTATTGAGTCAAACCAAATCTTTTTACCATGTCAACTTTACAACATTGCATTGCAGGCCTTATGCTCCTGTTTTTATTCATTTCCCTTCCGGAAAAATCGCTGGCGCAAGTGGCTGCCGAAGTACCCACCAAGCGCATCGAGCTCAAGGTAAAGGGCATCACCTGCACTATGGACTTGAAGATGATCACCGCCAATGTGGAAGCCCTCAAAGGTGTGAGCAGCTGCGAAACATTGAAGGAAGGCCCTACTTCCACCATGGCCATCACTTACAATCCTGTCATCGCTGAGGAAAAGCGCATCCATGAAGCCATCGAGGACACCGGCGCCTGCGACAATCCCGAGGAGCGGCCCTACAAGGTCAAGAAGTAAATAGGCATTATTTGAATTTCATGAAAATGCGATGCACATACCTGTGCGTTCTGCTCATACTGCCTCCGGCAGCCGTGGTGGGCCAAAAGGTCTTGGGAAAAGTGAGTGATGCCTCCGGCACAGCGCTTATCGGCGCCAACGTGTATTGGTCGGGTACCACCCAGGGCACTGTGACCGATGGGCGTGGTGCTTTCGAGTTGCCTTTGCCCACAATGAATGAATCTGCGGGTAACAGCGCTGAAAACCTTCTTTTGGTGGCCAGCTATGTGGGCTACCAGGCCGATACCCTCCTGTGGCAGGGCCAAACCTTCACCGAGTTCAGGCTTAAGGCGGCTGACAATTTTACGGAAGTGGTGATACAGGGCACCCGCGAAGGCGTGCGCATCTCGAATGCCACCGCCATCAAAACGGAGAACATTACCTCCGAAGAGCTCAAGAAGGCAGCCTGTTGCGACCTCGCCGGCTGCTTCGAAACCCAGAGCACCGTGCAACCACAGGTCACCAATGTGGTGACCAATGCCCGGGAACTCCGCATCCTGGGCCTCTCGGGCGTGTACAACCAGGTGCTGATCGACGGCTTGCCCATGATTCAGGGCCTCACCTATACCTACGGCATCAGCAGTGTGCCGGGCACCTTGGTGCAAAACATCTTCGTGGCCAAAGGCGCCAACAGCGTGCTCCAGGGTTTTGAGAGCATCAGCGGACAAATCAATGTCGAAACCAAGTCGGGCAGCGATCCCGACCGCCTTATGCTCAACGCTTACATCAACAATTTTGGCGAAAAGCACTTCAATGCCAACGCTGCTTATGGCCAAGGCAAGTGGAACAACCTCACCGCCCTGCATGTGGTGCAACCGGCCAACCGCATAGACCGCGACGACGATGGCTTTATGGACTTGCCGCTGCTTACCCGATACCTCATCAGCAACAAATGGCAGTACGGCAAGGAAGCCGATTGGGGCTGGAGCAGCACCGTAGGCCTGCGCTACATGCACGAGGAAAGGGTAGGGGGGCAGCTCAGCTACCGCCCCGCCCGCGATGCCGGTGGCGATGAAGTTTATGGGCAGCAGGTGCGCATCGCACAGCCCGAAGTCTATACCAAAACGGCCTACCGCTTCAACAGCAGGTCGAGGCTGGCCCTGCTCGCCTCCTCATTCAGGCAGGAGCAGCAGTCGTGGTTTGGCACGGTGCGCTATGAAGCGCTGCAAACCAATGCCTACGCCAATGTGCAGTACGAGCACGACTATGGCAAAGTGCATACCTTCAAGACGGGCCTCAGCTACCGCTACCTCAACCTGCGCGAAGACATTGGCATCGAAGAGGCCGTCCTCGACCGCACTTATGCCGGGCGCTACCACAGGGTGGAGTACCTTCCCGGGGCCTGCTTTGAAAACACCATGCAGCTGCTCAACGCAAAACTCACCTGGGTGGCAGGCCTCCGCGCCGATCACTACAATGAATTTGGTACCACCCTCACGCCCCGCACCCTGCTCAAGTACGACCTCGACGCACAGAGCACCATCCGGGCCAGTGCCGGAACCGGCTGGCGCACGGTGAACCTCTTCAGCGAAAACATTGGCATCCTCGCCAGTTCGCGCAACGTGATTTTTGCGGAAGCACTACGGCCCGAAAGGGCGGCCAATTACGGCGTCAACTACACGCGCAATTATACCCTCGACCAAATTTCCGGCTTCATTAGCGCTGATTATTACCACACCCGCTTCAGCAACCAGGTATTTCCCGATTACGACAGCAATCCGCGGGAGGCCCTCATTGCCAATTTTGGAGGGCACTCGGCCGCCAATGGCTTTCAAACCGAAGTGCTTGTGCGCTGGGACAAGCGTTATGAGGCCAAAGTGGGTTACAACTACCTCGACGTGTTTCGCAAGGAGGATGGGCTGAAGCAGCAGCTTCCCTTCAATGCCCGCCACAAAGTGCTCACGGCCTTGCACTACCGCCCTTTGAACGACAAGTTTCAGTGCGATGCCAACGTGCATTGGTACGGCCGGCAGCGCTTGCCCTCAACAAGGCTCAACCCGGAGGAGTTTCAGCGCCCTGACTATTCCGAGCGATACACGGTGGTAAACCTGCAGTTCACCTGGTTTCAAGGAGCTTTTGAGTTCTACGGAGGATGTGAAAACCTCTTCGATTTCAGACAGCTGCAGCCCATACTCGGCTGGGAAGAGCCCTTTGGCCCCTATTTCGACACGGCTTTTGTGTGGGGGCCTACGCGGGGCAGAGAACTGTATGCGGGGGTGCGCTACAGGCTGAAGCGATAAGGAGCCCCATTGCGCCCACAAGCCTTCCCTGAATAAGCCTATCTTTGCGCCGAAATTTTTGAATAATCTCTTTAAATCTCTCGCAGCATGTCACTTACCGATGAATTGCAATGGCGTGGACTCATCCACGACATGACCCCCGGAACGTCTGAGCAACTTGAAAAAGAGCGCACCACGGGTTATGTGGGCTTCGACCCCACAGCCGATTCGCTGCACATCGGCAACCTCGTGCCCATCATGCTGCTCGTGCACTTGCAACGCGCAGGCCATAAGCCGGTGGCTTTGGTAGGTGGCGCTACGGGAAGGGTAGGCGACCCTTCCGGAAAAACTGCTGAGCGTCAACTGCTCACTCCAGAAATCATCGAATACAACCTCTCTTGCCAGCAAAAGCAGTTGCAAAAGTTCCTCACTTTTGGCGAAGGCCCTACCGATGCCATGATGGTCAACAACTATGACTGGTTCAAAGAATTCAGCTTTCTCGACTTTATCCGCGATGTGGGCAAGCACATCACCATCAATTACATGATGGGCAAGGATTCTGTGAAAAACCGCCTTGAGACGGGCATGTCATTCACCGAATTCACCTACCAGCTCATTCAAGGCTACGACTTTTACCACCTCAACAAGCACCACAATGTGAAGCTCCAAATGGGTGGCAGCGATCAATGGGGCAACATCACCACCGGTACGGAGCTCACGCGCCGCATGGGTGGAGGCGATACCTTTGCCCTCACAGCTCCACTTGTCAAGAAGGCCGATGGCTCTAAATTTGGCAAGAGTGAGGGCGGCAATGTTTGGCTCGATGCCGAGAAAACCAGCCCTTACAAATTCTACCAGTTTTGGCTCAACACCAGCGATGAAGATGTACAGAATTTCATCAAAGTATTTTCGCTCAAATCGCGCGAGGAGATAGAGAAGCTCAGTGCCCAACATGCCGAGACACCCCACCTACGCGTTCTTCAGCGGTCGCTGGCTGAGGAGCTTACCGCGCGCATACACAGTGAAGAAGCCTTGCAAAGTGCGGTCGAGGCCAGCGAGATCCTTTTCGGAAAATCTACTTCGGACAGCCTTCGCAGATTGAGCGAAGGCGACTTCCTCGACATCTTCTCCGGGGTGGAGCAGAAGGAGGTAGCAAAGGCAGCGGTGGAAAAGGGTATTGACCTCGTCGAATTTCTCTCAGATACTACTGGCTTTGTGGGTTCACGCGGAGAGGCGCGACGTGCGTTGAAAGAAAATTCGATCAGCATCAACAAAGAACGGGTGGAGGAAGGAATCGCTGTAGGTGAACAGCACCTGATCAACGGAAGGTACATCCTCTTGCAACGAGGCAAAAAGAAATATTTCATTGCCCGTGTAGCCTAAATGTTGCTCACCATCAGGTTGCAGCCCCGCATGTCACTGTAATCCATCCTGCCCAGTATTTCTATGCTGCCATCAGGAAGGCGTCTACCCAGATCGCTCGTGGCAATAAAGCTGCATGAATACAAATTGGCCAGATCCACAACGTTAATACCTCCTGTGCGTCCCTCATCCACCAAGGCCATCGGGTCATTGGCATCGCGGATGTGTAAGGCCATCCATGGTGGTGTGTTGAAGCGTCCCTCTTTTTTGGCGTAAGCCTGTGAAAGCAGCTCAGTCATGCCGTACTCCGAGTGAATTTCCTGAACGGCAAATGCGCCTTTGAGCGTACTGTGCAGTTCTTCACGCGTGGGTTCGCGCCTGCGTCCTTTCATGCCACCTGTTTCCATCACAAGGGTGTTGTGGAGTGGCATGGGGTGGCTTTCCGCCAAATCGAGCAGTGCAAAGCTCACTCCAATGAGGAGGGTGGGGACATTCATCTTTTTTTGCAGCAGTGCACACAATTGATCCACTTCACTGAGGAAAAATCCATTATCGGGATGGCCTGATTGCTCCATAAGCCGCTGCACCATGTACACCAGGGAGGAATCGCGGCGCTCGAGGTATCCTGGCAGCAGAGCCAGAATGCGCATGCCATTTACCGGGCCGTAGAAATGTTCGAAACCATTGGTAAACGAAGTGTGATACAGGCTAGGTTTTCGCACCACATGTTCTGAGGTTTTTTGGCCCGTGGTGCCGCTGCTGCGGAATATAAGTGATTCATGGTGTTCATTCTCAGGACAGCCTAAGTCCCAATCCAAGCGATGGCTCTTGAACAGTTCAATGGGCAAGTAAGGGATGTGGTCTTTGCTTTTGACCACAGCGGGGGCCCGATTGAGCAGGTCGCACCACTTGCGGTACACAGCATTGCGGCTGTACTGCAAGCGGTATACATCAAGGGCAAGCGCCTCTGCGGCATCCGGGGTGTTAAAAATCGCTGCTTCGAGCTCTGTTGGATTCAAGTAGGGGGAGTTTGCCTTAATTTGTACCTTTACAAAGGTAGACAGCTTAAGGAAAATGGCTCAAAACAAGTATACGGTCGGTTTTATTTTGGCGGTTTTAATTGTCGGCACATTCTCGTGCCGAAGTGATGATGAACTGCCAGCTGAGCCAGTGATTACTGAAATTTGGTTCGACAAAGCGGAAAGCAACCTCATGATACGCTTTACCGATGGTGATGGTGATGTGGGCTTGGAGCCTTGGGATACCATTCCTCCCTTTCAGGAATTGGAGGAAGATGGCACCCCTAACTTCTTCCACTATAATCTCCATGTGGATGTGTTTTATCGGGAAGCAGGTGAGTGGCTTCCCATTCCGCTGGATGAGGATGCCATAGGTTATAAATTTCGCATTCCAGACCTGACCCCTCAAGGGCAAAACAAACAGCTGAGGGTACTGGTGACTTGGGATTTTTCCGACGCAAACAACGAAATATTAACGCCTGCTATGGATACCGTGATGTACCGGGCAGTTCTTGTTGATAGGGCTTTGAATGTGAGCAACGAAGCAGAGACAGAACCCGTTATTTTTTCGAATTAATATTCACCTGCAAGCGCTTCCGATACGTTTTCTACGTGGTCACCAATCTTTTCGAGCGATGAAAAAAGTTCGCTGTAAATGGTTCCACTGCGCAAATTGTATTTCCCTTTCTCGATTCTCGCGATGTACTCCTTGCGGATGTTGTTGCGGGCTTTATTGATTTCGCGCTCGGCATTTCTGGCTGGCGTAAGGTCGATATGCATGCCTTCCGATTTATCCAAATTCACAAGCATAATTCGCATAGCCTTTTCTACCAGGCCAATAAGCTCCAGAAGTTTGTCTCTTTGCTCCTGAGCAAACCATATCTTGTCTTCGTTTTTGCGCTTGATGGTGAGTGAAATTCCATTGAAAATATCGCCTACACGTTCAAGATCATTGCTCACACTCAGCATGGCTTGTACCCGTTCAGAGCTTTGAGGGCTAAGTTCCGTAGTTGATATGCGGCTGCAGTAGTGTGCTATTTCCTCTTCGAGCCGATCCGTTATTTCTTCATATTTGGCCAAGCGTTCGTGGAGCCGCATTTGTTCTGCATTGTCGGTTTCGGTAATGAGGCGCTTGGTCATGGATGCCATTTTTGAAGTGATTTCTCCAAATTTGGTCACAGCCCTCCGGGCTTCTACAATGCTGAGCTCACTGAGCTGAATAGACGTATCAATGTAGGCAAGGCGATATATTTCATCCTTTTCACCCGATGTAGGGACTGTAAATGTGGCAAGGCGTACCAGCTGAGGTACAAAAGGCGCAAGCAGCAACAGATTGATGACGTTGAAGGTGGTATGAAATATAGCCAATGTGGCTGTGGCAGCCTGGTAACCGGCCGGGGTTTCCGCATATGGATTTTCCGGAAGGAAGTCACCTATCAAGGGAATTACGTGTGGCAACAAGAACAGCATCCATGCCACCCCGATGACATTGAAAAGTGTGTGCACCCGTGCACTGCGCTTGGCGTGAACATTGCCTACCAAGGCTGCAATTTCAGCTGTAGCCGTGGTTCCTATGTTTTCGCCCAGTACCATGGCAGCAGCGGCTTCAAGAGGTACCACTCCCGTGGCGCACAGGGTCATGGTGAGCGTTATGGCCGAGGACGAACTCTGAACGATCACGGTTATGATGATTCCCAACAGTACAAAGAGCAAAGGTCCCAGAATGGGTATGTTGTTGTACTCCAAAAAGAATTGGACTACAGACGAATCTTCGGTAAAGCTGGGCACTGTACTGCGCAAAAAACCCAATCCCATAAAGAGCAAAGCAAACCCGATCAATGGAGTGCTCCAGGTTTTTATTTCGCGCTTTTTGACAAAAATGAGTGGAGTAGCCACAGCAAAAAGGATGAGCGCATACAATGTAATGTTTACGCGCAAGCCTATGAACGAAACGAACCAACCCGTAATGGTAGTGCCGATGTTGGCACCCATCATCATACCAGCTGATTGGCTCAAAGTGAGTAGCCCCGCATTGACAAAACTTACCGTCATCACGGTGGTGGCGCTCGATGACTGCAGCAGGGCAGTAAGCCCAAAACCAGAGGCGATGCCTGCAAAACGATTTTTTGTTATACCGCTCAGCACCTTTCTCAATCGCGCACCAGCCGAACTTTGTATGCCTTCACTCATGGTCTTCATCCCGTAAATGAATAAACCCAATGCACCGATCATGAGCAAAAAGCGGGTGACTCCCCAGGGCATCTTGGTTTCAAATGTTTTGCGCGCACTCCAGCTGTAAGTGCCTGAGGTTGCCGTATCGCCTTCGTAAAGCATATGGCTAAAACCAATTTGGTAGATGTAATTTGTTGCCGCTGCCAGGTTTTCAATGACGATGCGGCCCGAACCAAAATCGACGGCATCACTGTATTCCCAAAAATCACCCTCGCTTGCCAAAGTAGCAGCACGGTTGTAGCGCACCCTCACATGGTCGGGGCGGGTGCCCAAGGTGTCGCAAGCTGAATTCCAAATGATGATGACGCGGTCGTCTTCAACGATGGCTCCAAAATTTTGGGCAGCACCTACAGTGCTCATGCTCAGGGACAGCAGCAAAAGTAGGGTGCGAATTACCTTAAAAAAGTTGTGCAAAGGCGTGTGGTGAAATTGGAGCCCAAAGCTAAGTGTGCTTCGTGTTCAAAGAAATGGCTTAGTGTTAATTTTGTGTTAATCTGCAAAGATGGCCGTGTTGATCCATTGGATAACGTTCAGAGTACTTCTATTCAGATTAATACATTCCTTTCTGGTCGGACTGGATAAGGAAACTTTTCAATAGGAGTTCCAAATTAGGCCTTTTCAATTGTTAACTGCCAATTAAAGTACACTTAATTCAGTGCCTCTACTTTCGTGCAGTTCCAATAGGGCCATGTCCGAATTTCCAGCAGTCATACTTGTCGAAGGCAGTAACTCTCAATTTTCAAAAATGATGAGTGTATTTGAGAAGGCTGCACTTTCCGTAAAATTGGTGAAGCATGCCACTGATTTCCAGGAGTTGTTGCAAACGGGTATGCCATCTCTGGTACTGATGGACCTGCATCTCAACGGGAAAGATGCCATAGACGTCATGCTGGATCTTCAAAGGCTCGACCTTCGCGGTGACTACATGCTCGTTGTCGTTGGCGAACAGAGTGAAAATTATGTGGAAGTGGCTGCCCTCAATGCCGGCGCTGATGATTATCTAAGCAAGCCGATGAACAAGAGGATATTCGCAAGCAAGGTGAACGCGTGGATGCGCCGACAGGCCCATCTCGACAAAGCCATGGGGCGCAACTCTGCCAATGAAACCTTTAACCTCGATAGAGAGCGTTATTCCCTGATAGTGCGCAACCAGCAAGTTCACTTACAGCGCAAGGAATTCGAAATCATTTCTCTACTGGCTTCTCGCCCGCGGAAGGTCTTTTCCCGAAAGGAAATAAAAGAACTCATATGGGGTGCTTCGAGCAAGGCGCGAAACCGCACCATTGATGTGCATATCACCAACCTGAGATCCAAGATTGGGCCGGAATTCATCAAAACATACAAAGGGGTGGGCTACAGCTTTGAAACCTGAGTAGTTTGCCTCCACTGCGATATAGCAGTCAAGTCAATCTCAACTGCGCAAAGTTTTCTTCTTTCAAAATTTGTACACCATTTAGGCAGAGCCTGATTGCGTACCTTCGCCTCCCATGGGCCTCCGCATCGCCGTTTCAGTAAGCAATGACCTCAGTACCGATCAGCGGGTGCGCAAGCAGTGCTTCAGCATGCACCAGGCGGGGCATGGGGTCTTGCTCATCGGACGCAAGTTGCCCGACAGCCTGCCGATCGACAGGCCTTACAAGGTGCGACGACTGAACTTGCTATTCCGCAAAAAGGCCTTTTTCTACGCCGAACTCAATATGCGCTTGTTTTTCCGCTTGCTTTTCGCAAAAGTGGACTTGCTCTACGCCAATGATTTGGATACCCTTCCGGCAAATGCCTTGGTGGCCACTCTACGCAAGCTGCCACTGGTGTACGACAGCCACGAATTTTTTACTGAAGTACCCGAAATCCAGCACCGCCCGCTGATAAAACGCGTTTGGCAATGGCTTGAGCGCAAATCCATTCAGAGGGCGAGCCTTGTAATCACTGTCAATGAAAGCATTGCAGGCTTGCTCAAGGAGGCCTACGGGCTTGATGAGGTGCTGGCGGTGCGCAATGTGCCCGAAGCGCTGAACGACCTCGCGAAGGCCACCCGAGAAGAATTATCCTTGCCCGAAGCCCGTTCATTGCTCATACTGCAAGGCAGCGGCATCAACATGCACCGGGGTGCCGAGGAATTGCTGGAAGCGCTCGCACTCATTGACCGCTCGGAGCAGCTGCTTTTGTTGGTAATAGGCAGTGGCGATGCCCTGCCCGTACTCCGCGATCGCGCCATGCACAGCGATCTTTTCGATAAAATCATGTTTAAGCCCCGTATGCCTTACCGCGAAATGATGCAGTATACCGCCCATGCATCCCTGGGTCTTAGCCTCGATAAGGATACCAACATCAATTACCGCTACAGCCTGCCCAACAAAGTATTCGACTACATCGCGGCGGGCATTCCTATCCTTGCGAGCGATCTGGTAGAGGTGCGTCGGCTGGTGGAGCAATACGATGTCGGGGTCATCACCGAAAGCCATGATCCGGCCACTCTTGCCTCCTTGATCAAAGCCACCCTAAGAGACCGTGCTGCTTTGGAAAAATACCGGAATAATGCCATGAAAGCGGCTCAAAAATTGCATTGGGAAGAGGAGTTTGCACCGGTGCTCAGGACCTTAGAAGAATTGGTTTACAAGTCTTGAGCAAGAGCATGGCGCTTACTTGAGCGAAGTAAAATTTATTCAGCTCCTGCTTTATCGAGCTGCCGAAGCCATGCCAGTTTCAAAAAATCAAAACTGCGCATGCGGGGTCGTGGGCTGCTTACCTGTTCCCGCAGGTTGGGTTCTATGCGCACAATCCATTCCAGCAGGGCCCGTCCGGCGGCATTGTCTTTTAATCGGTAATAGGCTTCGATGGCCCTGATTTGCTCGGGCGGCAGCCGATTGCTTTTCACAAGTTCAAGGGCATTGCCCAAGGCGTGTTTGGTTTTTTCGAGAAAAACCCCATTGGCTTCCAAGGCAAGGTGAATCACCGGATTGTCGATGTGTAAGATGCGCATGCTGTGCAAGCCCAACTGGTAGCCGAACAAGGTGTCCTCATGGCCATAACCGGATATGCCCTCATCGAAGCCAATTTGGGCAAAGACTTCTTTGCGCACCATGAAGTTGCTGGTTTTGAAGGAGCGGAAAGGCTGGAGGTTGCGGGTATTGGCGGCTGGGCACTCCCGCCTGAGGCCATATTGGTGATGCAAGCGGCGGCTGGGCGGACTTTTGGCTGCATAGCTGTGGCCTCCGCATACCACATCATAGCCCTGAATGGACTCATAGCGCAGCAGAAAATCGGCATCGGGCAGGGCCACGTCGCAGTCGAGAAAAATAAGGAAGGGCTGTGAAGCCATGCCCGCAAGCGTATTGCGTATGGCTGCGCGGCCTGCATTTTCTGCAAAAGCCAGGTAGCGAATGCCCTGCATTGCGCTGAGCTCAATGTTGGCCTCGAGGTGTTCGGTGCTTCCGTCTTCTACCATCACAATTTCACACGGTCTGCCCAAGCGCTCTGCTGCGGAAAGAAGCTGGATGGCGAGGGGCCGCACTTCCCTGTTGTAGATGGGTACAAGGATGGAAAACAATTGTTACTGACTTAGAACGGTGCTGTTGTCACAGCGCAATACCCGCGATGAATATTTTTGCATGTGCACGTAATCGTGGGTGGCCATGATCACTGCACGTCCGCTTTTGCTGATGTTGTTGAGCAATCCCAATATTTCTTCCGTGGTGGCAGGATCGAGGTTGCCGGTAGGTTCATCGGCGAGGATGAGGTCCGGATCGTTGAGCAAGGCGCGGGCTACGGCTACGCGTTGCTGTTCACCACCCGAAAGTTCGTGCGGCATTTTGTATCCTTTGGTGCCGAGGCCCACTTTTTCGAGTACCTCTTGCATGCGTTCCGACATTTCGCGCTTGTTTTTCCAACCCGTAGCGCGCAGTACGAAAAGCAGGTTTTCATTCACATTGCGGTCGCCGAGGAGCTCGAAATCCTGAAATACGATGCCCAGCTTTCGGCGCAGATAGGGGACTTGCTTGCGTTTTATTTTTTTGAGGTCGAAGCCAGCCACGGTACCATCACCCTGCTTGAGCTGCAATTCACCGTACAAGGTTTTGAGCAAACTGCTTTTGCCGCTTCCGGTTTTGCCGATAAGGTACACGAAATCACCTTTGTTGATGTTCACATTCACATTGGAAAGCACGAGGTGATCGTCATGGAATATACTTACATCGCGGAGTTCCACAATGGTGTCCAGGGCCATAAAGGGGAAATTTTTGCGCTAAGCTAAGATAATTTTGGCCAAGAAGCGGCGTTAAGGCTCTCGAAAGGGCCACCTGCAAGGGCTTATTCTTCACACTATCGCGTGCAAAACTTTTGCCTTCTTCATCCTTCAATCCGCTGAACCCGGACTTACTTTTATCTGATTAAACAAAGCGTTAATAGCTTATGCCAAAAACCTTATTTCGAGGTATTTGCCTTTTAGTGATCTTGTGTGCCACCACGGCTTTACAAGCGCAGCTTACTGAGGCCTTCCGCGACCGCAACCTGCAATACCATGATGCGGTACAACACATGAACAATGGAAAATTCGAAGCGGCAAGGCAAGGCTTCGGCAGCTTTTTGGCGCAAAGCACCGCCCGCAATGATGAGTATGTAGTCAACGCCACATACTATCAGGCGCTCAGCGCCATGGAGCTCTTCCACAAAGACGCCAAATTCATGATGCAGGAGTTTTTGCTCCGATATCCTGAAAGCATTTGGTACCGGCCCGCCAGCCTTGCGCTCGCCCGTTACAGCTTTAGCCGTAGAGATTACAAAGACGCCATCAGCTATTTCAGTCGGCTTAGGCTCAAAGATTACGATGCCGATACCCAGGATGAGATACGCTTTAAAAAAGGCTTCGCCGCCTTTGAGTTGGGCGACTTGACGCAGGCCCGTGAGTCATTTTTTCCCTTGGTCGGCAAAGAAGGGCCTTACAGTGGGCCGGTGCATTATTACTACGGCCACATTGCCTACACGGAAGGCAATTATGAAACGGCTTTAAAGGCTTTGCGCAAAGCGAACGAAGATGAAAGTTTTGCTCCGGTAGTGCCTTATTACATTGCTCAAATACTTCACTACCAAGAAAAATATGATGAACTCATTGATTACGCCGCACCGTTGGTGGACAGTACCGGTACCAAGCGCAAGGAGGAAATAGCTCACTTGATAGGCAATGCGTATTACCAGCAGCAACGCTACGCCGAAGCGGTTCCCTACTTGGAGCTGTACATGAAAAGTACCTACAATCCTGTACCAAGTGATGCCTACCAAATGGCATACGCCTACTACCGCACAGGCAATTTCAAAGATGCCATCAGCCATTTTGCCACCGCATCCAAAAGCGATGACCCGGCCTTGGTGCAAATTGCCACCTACCAGATGGCCGATGCTTACCTCCAGCTTGGCGAAAAGAAGTTTGCTCAAAACGCTTTCCGCGCTGCCTCGCAGATGGATCAGGACCGCGAGGTGACCGAAGATGCCCTCTTCAACCATGCCAAATTGGCTTATGAGCTGAGCTTCGACCCTTTCCATGAAGCCATTCAGGCCTTCGACCGATACCTGAAAGCCTATCCCGACTCTCCCCGCAAGGACGATGCCTATGCCTTCCTCCTCAAGGTGCATCTTGCTACAAAAAATTACCCCGCCGCCATGGAAGCCATGGACCGCATGCAGCGCAAAGGGCCCATTGAGCGTGCAAATTATCAGAAAGCAGCCTACAACCACGCCGTGCAGTTGATGCGCCAAGGCAAGCATGACGAAGCTTTGCAGTTCTTTCAAACCGCCTTGAGCTACAATGAAGATGGCAAGCTCACCGCGCTAACCCACTACTGGAAGGGCGACCTATACTACAGAAAAGGAGATTATGCGAAGGCTGTAGCCAATTACAACACTTTCGCAGCCGCACCTTCGGCGTACGGCACTGCCCAATTCAACAACGCACAGTACAGCATTGGTTACAGTCAGTTCAAGCTTAACAACCACGGCGCCTCATTGGATGCTTTCCGCAAGTTTGTGGCCTCGCCGGGCATAGACAAGCGCAGGCACCATGATGCCTTGCAGCGCATCGGTGACTTACAGCTCGTACGCCGGGAGTATGATTTGGCCATCCGCAGCTTCAATGATGCAATGGGGATAAACAATGCTGATGGCGACTACGCCCGCTTTCAAATTGCCATGGCTTATGGTTACAAGGATGACCATGCGCGCAAAGCCGAGGAGCTTCAAAAACTATTCAAAGACTACCCCGCCTCTTCTTTGGCCGCTGTAGCCCGATTCGAACTCGGGGACAGTTACTTTCTGCAAAACCGCCTGCCGGATGCATTAAGCGCTTTCAATACGGTGGTGGACAAGCACAGCGATAGCCCCTACCGCAAAAGGGCACTCTTGCGTCGCGGACTTGTGCAGTACCGGCAGGGTGATTACGATGCGGCCATCGCCAGCTACAAATTGGTGGTGAAAGATTATGGGGTCGACGCTGAATCGCGGGAAGCCATTGCCGTGTTGCGCAACATTTACCTCGACCTGGGCCGCATCGATGAGTACAGTGCCTGGCTGGCCTCGGTGCCCAATTACAGCGTATCGCCCAGTGAAATAGACAGCCTTAGCTACCGCGCTGCCGAGAACCTTGTGGCCGATGGAAAGTGCGAGCAAGCCGTGAAAGCGTTTTCCGACTACATCAACAAGTATCCCAACGGTCTATTTCTGATCAACGCATATTACTACCGCGCCGATTGTCGACAACGGGCCAATGAACCCGACAAAGCGCTCGATGACTTCACTTTTGTGATTACGCAGCCCACAAGCCAGTTTACTGAGGCATCACTGCTCGCCGCTGCGGGTATGCGCTACAGAAAGCAAGATTACAGCGAAGCCCTGCTGCTCTTTACGCGCTTGCGCTCGGCAGCCTCCTTCAGTGCCAATGCCCTGGAAGCCGATGCAGGGATTATGCGCAGCCACTACCGCCTCGATCAGTATGCGCAGGCAAGGGATGGTGCTTCGGAGGTACTGAAACAGAGCGGTGTTCCTGACCGACTGGTAGAGCAGGCACGGCTCATAAGGGGCAAGTCGGCCTTTAAGTTGCAAGATTTTGCTTCCGCAAAAGAAGATTTCGCATGGCTTGCCACCAACGCCAAAGGGGTGGAGGGAGCCGAAGCCAAATACCTCATTGCCGAGATCGCATTCAAACAAAACGAACTGAATACTGCCGAGAAAGAAATATTCGAGTTGGTCCAGGGATACGCGGGCTTCGACGATTGGAAAGTCAAAGGCTTCCTCTTGCTCGCAGAAGTGTACATAGCCCGTGAAGATTATTTCCAGGCAAGGGCTACTTTACAAAGCATCATTGACAATGTGCAAGATCCAAGACCTGTAGAAGAAGCGAGAGCGGCCATTCGTCGTATCGCCGACATAGAAGAAGCCAAAAGAAAGCAAGGTGAAGCGCGCAAGCGCGCCGAGCAGCAGGTGGATGACCCTTACGAAGACCTCATTGACCAACCCAGCAACAGCGAGCAAGAATGAACAAGCGCAGCACCAGCCATTTCATAGCAGGCCTTGCGGCCTTCAGCATTCTTTCATTTCCTGTAAAGGCGCAAGAGCAAGGCAGTGGCGGCTTTGACCAAACCCAAATCATCACCGGCGACCGCATGCTCACCGTTGATAAAGCCTTCAAGATTACTGAAACACCTGAGCCTGTCGAGATCAGCTCAGCGAAGCTTGACCTTACTTACCAGCTCGTGCCGCGCAGGCCGCTTCTGCAAGTGAGCACCGAACCTATAGAACCGGCGCGCACCAAAGTGCGGGAGCCCCTGGAGCCGCTGTACAACGGCTACGTGATGGGCGGTGTGGGCACGTACCAAACGCCTTTCCTGGAAGCCATGTACCAGAGTACCCGCAAGCGCGACTTGAGCTATGGGGTAAAATACAGCCACCTATCGAGCAACAAGGGCATCCGCAATGTGGCCTTTAGTGGCTTCAGCCAAAACGAGTTGAGCGCATGGGGCAAGAAGATTTTCGGAAAGCACAGCATTGAAACCAAGGCCGGGTTCAACAGGGACGTGTGGCATTACTATGGCTTCGATCCACTTGATCAGGACATCAGCAAGCGCGACATACAGCAGCGCTTCGAGCTCTTCACGCTCGACAACAAATGGAAGAGCTATTACCGCGACAGCTCCAAGGTGAACCACGACATCGATCTGCGCATTTATAACCTTGGCGATCGCTTGGGCTCCAATGAATTTGGCATCTTCGCCGGGGGCGATCTACACAGCTACCGCGGCAACCAATACTACAGCCTCCAAACGGGTTTTGACCTAATCAGCTACAGCTCAGAAGGCAACCAAAGCTTTGGCTTTTTGGGGGCCGAAGCAGCCGACAGCTCCGCCGCGCTGAACCAGGCGAATGCAATACTCCATGCAGTACCGCGCATTCTGCTCCGCAGCGGCGCACTGCACGCCGAGGTAGGATTGGGTCTCTACATGCAGGTGCAGAACATAGCGCGCTTTCACGCATTTCCCGATGCCGAGGTGCGTTACGCATTGTTCAACAATATGTTCATTCCATATGCCGGCGTTTCTGGAAGCGTGAACCGGGTGGGTTACCGTACCCTCACCACTGCCAATCCCTGGGTACTCAACAGCATCAACCTCGAAAATTCCATCACCCGATATCGGGTATTTGGAGGTATTCGCGGTAGCATTACCGACAAGTTGAGCTTCAATGCCAGCGTAAATTATGACCAAACCGACAATACACCATTGTTTGTGAACGATGTGCGGTTCAGCCGCGAAAATCG
Organism: Cryomorphaceae bacterium; assembly: GCA_036751905.1. Classification (GTDB taxonomy): domain Bacteria; phylum Bacteroidota; class Bacteroidia; order Flavobacteriales_D; family Cryomorphaceae; genus T3Sed10-241. The sequence continues at coordinate 10,981 of DAIOTP010000021.1, read as the reverse complement.
CTTTTCTGTGATATACGATGACATCAGCACATTCGCCTTGATGGGTGAGCTCACCTTTGTGGCTGATGAAAAGTGGCAAGGCACGGCCCGCGTAGAGTTGCTCTCTTACAGCACTGAATTGGAAGCAGCAGCCTGGCACCTGCCTTCGCACCGCATTGGTCTGGATGTAAAGTACAATTTGTTCGACAAGTTTATCACTGGGATTGGTTTTAACTGGATAGGTACCCGTCAGGTAAAATCACTGCTGTCAATTCCTGGACAGGAATTGCCCGAAGTTGGATTTTTGCAGGTGGAGCTTCCCGGCTACCTTGATCTGAATTTGCGTGTAGAATACCGCTATACCAGCCGACTTTCTGCATTCGTAGAAGCGCACAACCTCGCCGCTTCGAGGTATGACATCTACTACCGGTTTCCGGCGCAGCGCGCCCTATTGCTAGGCGGAGCCCGTTATTCGTTTTGAGAAGGGTTTAGAGTAATATTACAGCGGCTGCGGTGGGCTGATTTGAGGTATCCCTATGCCAAAAAAATGCGCAGAAAACTAAATTCAGGAAAAGGAAAGTTGTACCCTGAACAAAAGCCGTTCCACTGTTAATTAAATGTTGAAAATCATCAGTATTGACGCGGCTTTCCGACGGTTTTAACCATGTTAATTCCGTATCTTTGTACACTTAGTTTCTCAAACGACACAACGAAAATATGACTGAAGAACAAAAGCTACAGCCCGCCAATTATTCAGCTGGAAATATCCAGGTATTGGAGGGGCTGGAAGCAGTGCGGATGCGCCCTGCCATGTACATTGGCGACGTAGGGTTTAGAGGATTGCATCACCTTGTATATGAAGTTGTTGATAACTCTATCGACGAGGCTTTGGCCGGCTACTGTGACACCATTACGGTGAATATTCATGAGGACAACAGCGTATCTGTTCGCGACAATGGCCGTGGTATCCCTACCGATTGGCACGAGAAGGAGCAGCGCTCAGCGCTTGAGGTGGTAATGACCGTGCTTCACGCCGGTGGAAAGTTCGACAAAGACACGTATAAAGTATCCGGCGGTTTGCACGGGGTGGGCGTATCATGCGTCAATGCCCTTTCCGACCGGCTCAAAGCCACGGTGTACAGAGATGGCAAGGTATACGAGCAGGAATACAGCATCGGCAAGCCCTTGTATCCTGTAAAGGAAGTCGGCAACACCACCGAAACGGGTACAGAAGTTCACTTCAAACCCGATACCTCCATTTTTGAGGAAGCAATTTTTAACTATGATACCCTCGCCAACCGCATGCGCGAGCTGGCATTCCTGAACAAAGGAATCCGCATCACGCTTACCGACTACCGTCAACTTGACGACAAAGGTGAGCCTGTTTTCGAATCCTTCTTTTCAGAAGGCGGACTCTATGAGTTTGTTCAGTTTCTGGATGCAAACAGGGAACCGCTCATCGCGCGTCCCATCTACATGGAGGGCGAGAAGAGCGGCATACCCGTTGAGGTGGCCATGATTTACAATACTTCCTTTTCGGAAAATATCCACGCCTATGTGAACAACATCAACACCCACGAAGGAGGTACACACCTTCAAGGGTTTCGCAGAGGGCTCACTGCCACGCTCAAAAAATACGCTGAAGATTCAGGAATGCTGAGCAAGCTGAAGTTCGAAATTGCTGGTGATGACTTCCGTGAAGGGCTCACTGCAGTGGTTTCTGTAAAAGTAGCCGAACCCCAGTTTGAAGGCCAAACGAAAACCAAGCTTGGAAACCGCGAGGTAAATGCGCCCGTGTCGCAAGCAGTGAGCGAAATGCTCACCCACTATCTTGAGGAGAACCCCAATGATGCACGTGCCATCGTCCAAAAAGTAATTCTTGCGGCCACAGCGCGCCATGCAGCCCGCAAAGCGCGTGAGATGGTACAACGCAAGAATGTGCTCACCGGCACTGGCCTTCCAGGTAAATTAAGTGATTGCGCAGACAAGGATCCCCAAAATTGTGAGATATATCTCGTTGAGGGTGACTCGGCAGGTGGTACCGCCAAGCAAGGGCGCGACCGCAGCTTTCAGGCAATTTTGCCGCTCAGGGGTAAAATCCTCAACGTGGAAAAGGCCATGCACCACAAAATCTTCGACAACGAAGAGATCAAAAACATCTATACTGCCCTCGGGGTTCGTGTAGGCACTGAGGAAGACAGCAAAGCACTCGATATTTCAAAACTGCGCTACTACAAGGTGATCATCATGTGTGATGCCGACGTAGACGGCAGCCACATCGAAACCTTGATTCTTACTTTCTTTTTCCGCCACATGCGCGAATTGATCGAAGGTGGTCACATCTACATTGCTACGCCTCCACTCTATTTGCTGAAAAAGGGAACACAGGCACGCTACGCTTGGAACGACAAAGAGCGCGATGGCATCATTGAGGAGCTCAAAGGCGCCGGAAAGGACAGCAGCGTAAACATCCAGCGCTATAAAGGTCTGGGAGAGATGAACGCTGAGCAGTTGTGGGATACCACAATGAATCCATCTTACCGCACCCTGCGCCGTGTAACCATCGACAATGCCGCTGAGGCCGACCGAATTTTCTCCATGCTGATGGGTGACGATGTGCCACCGCGCCGTGAGTTTATCGAGAAAAATGCCAAATACGCGAAGATTGATGCTTAAGCCGCTTCGGATGAAGTGACCCTATAAATGAAGGGCCGCGGCTAGCCGCGGCCCTTCTCTATTTATGCATGTTGCCTCAACTTCGGCGCTATTGCGCAGTCTTGGCTTGCGGCTAATTAGTGTCTGTCCATACTGTCCGCTAGCGGCGTTGCACTGGGCCTGAAAGCAGTTATTGACTTTAGTCAATTCCTTGCTTTTCAGTCCTGCCTGCGCCTTGCTATCGAACAGAATCATCCAGCCACTTCACTCTGTTGACAGGCTCTAATTATTTTCAAGAAAATAGTCAGTGGGACCTTTGCCGCGTTTGTGCAACTGAATGTCGATGAAGGTTGGTAAGTGGTCACTGATTCCCCCCTTGTACGCCGGCCCCATAAAGGTGCGGTAGGTTGTTGTGTTGCCAGCAGCGTTGAGGGTAAGAAGCCATGGAGCATCGAATACACCTACATCGGTTGGATCGATGGTCATGCTCCTGTCTCCAAAGAAAGACTGACTTACGATGAACTGATCCAAAACGCCCCATTCTCCTTGAAAAGAATGGGTGCCGAATTTGAACATGATGGGGTAAGAGAGGTTGATCAAGTCATCTTCTCGGGCGCCTGTGACTGATTTTTTCGCTTTGAGGTTATCCAAAATGCTGATGTCGTTCGGGTAGTCGTTGAAGTCACCAGTGATCACGATGTAAGGGTAGTTGTAGCGCTGGTTCAGGCTGTCCACTTTGGCGCGAACCATATTGGCCACGTGGATGCGGCCCGGCTCAGAGGCAAATTGACCTCCGTATCGGCTAGGCCAGTGGTTTACAAAGATGTGAAGCGTATCGCCATTGGGTACAATACCTTTTGCATAAAGAATGTCGCGGGTGGTACGGTCAGGGTCATGTGTAAATTTTACTCTGAAATATTTGTAACTGATGAGTTCAAATTTATCAGGACGGTACATCGCTGCAATGTCAATACCGCGAAAATCAGGCGAGTCTTCGTGAATAAATTCGTAGCCTACATTTTTCATGGGGCTGCGCTTGGTGAGGCCTTCCATGACCCAGGCATTTTCCACCTCGCACACACCGATAAACTCCGGTGGCTCCCAGCCCCCTATGGCCAGCATGGTCTTGGCAAGACCATCCGATTTTTTTTTGTATCGGCTATAGGTATAGCGGTTTTCCCCATCGGGTGTGAAAGCGTCATCAGCCGTTTCAGGATCATTTTCGAGATCAAAAAGATTTTCCAAGTTGTAGAATGCCACCCTAAACCTTTGGTCGTAGCGCTTTTCGGGGTTCATCGTGTTCCACCGTTTGAAGGGCTCCTCCTGTGCTGAAACGTTCCAAACCATGAGCAGGCCTAAAGCCAATATACCAACTTGCTTTTTCACGTAAGTGCTTTTTTTGCTTTGAGCGCCCTGAAGATAAGGAACAATCCAACCAGTACAAAAGGAATACTTAGGATTTGCCCCATATTAAGCGGCAAATCATCCTCAAAAGCTTCCTGGTTTTCCTTGAGAAATTCATCCAAGAACCTCAGCGTGAAAAGTAAAACCATGAAAAGGCCAAAAATAAAGCCGTTGGACAACGCTGCTTTTCGTTTGCGCCATATGGGGTAAATAATGGCCATAATGATGAGGCAGTAAATGGCTTCATACAGTTGTGCCGGGTGCCTCGGATCCATGGCCATTTCACGGGGATACGCCCTCAGGAATTGAAATGCCCAGGGCACATCGGTCACCGTGCCAATGATTTCATGGTTCATTAAGTTGCCCATCCGAATGCAAGCTCCTGTGAAGCAAACTGCGATTACAAGGCGGTCCATCAGCCACAGAAACGCAAATTTATTTTTACGGCAGTATAACCATGCCGCTATCAGGATGCCAATCGCGCCACCATGGCTCGCCAGCCCTCCCTTCTGTATCATTATTATTTCGGCAGGGTGGGAGAGGTAGTAAGCCGCATCGTAAAAGAACACATGTCCCAAGCGCGCACCCAGTATGGTGCCGAGCACAATGTAGATGGTCAAATCTTCCACATGTTTTTTGGTATGCCCTTCAGCTTCAAATATATGAAACATGATGTATTGGGCTGCAATCAGTCCACCTACGAAAAGTAGACCATACCAGCGTACCGGCCAATCAATAATCGGTATGGTAAATGCTTCGGGATTTACGTCCCAGATGATGGTGAGGAGGGTGTTCAATGCACCTTTATTTTTCGCGAAAGTACGCAAAAGTGTATGACCCGCATTTCAAGCGTACATAAAGCTATGGTGACTTCCCCACTACCTGATGAGCACAATGAAACCTGTAATTTCGTGTACCTCTTCTGTGGTTGTGGATGTGACCTTAATAAAGTACGTATATATGCCCATATCAGCAAAATATGCTGAGCCATTCACGCTTCCGTTCCAGCCCTCATTGAATTCGGTGGTATGGAATATGCGCTGCCCCCATCGGTCAAAGATGTCAAGGCGGTAATCAGTCAGGTCAATAAAGCTGCCCTGCGGTTTCCATATCTCGTTGATGCCGTCCTGGTTTGGGCTGAATGAATTGGGTACAAACCACAGCAAGTCGTCGTTGATTACAAGCAGCTGCGTGAGCGTATCCCTGCATCCATTTACACTTTCCGTAAAAAGTGTTATTGGGTAGGTGCCGCTCGTATCAACCGGGAAACGCCATTGCGTCATGCGGTCGGTGGAAGTGCCCGCACTGCCATTTTCGCCAAAAAGCCAGAGCGATGACGCGAGAGGCCCCGGTGTTGATGTGTTTTGGAATTGAATGAGGGTGTTGCGGATGGTGGCCGGGTTAGGATTAATGTTGAAACTTGCCACAAAGGGTGGCGGATCTGTAAGGTTCACCATGGCCTGTATTTGGCATCCAGCCTCATCGCGCGCATAAACGATATTCAGACCTGCGCAAACCAGACCTACATTGCCTTCCTGCCATGTGAGGCCGTCATCAAAACTGTAGTCGACCGCGCCCGGCGATGTTATGGTAATCCGCCCATTGCAAGAATCCGCACACAGCGGTGGGGCTCCGAGGGCTACAATGGTTTGGGCGTCGGGCTCGCTCAATGTGAACACCACACTGTCTCTACAACCCACATTGTCAACTACAGTTACCCATTGCTCACCTGCGCACAGCCCCTCGGCAATTTGGCCGGTGAGTCCCGGGGTGGTATTTTCCGGCCACAGGTAGTTGTAAATTCCGCTGGCATCAGGTGTACCTCCGCTGGGGATGGCAATGGCCGAGCCACTGCATTCACCATTGCAACGCGCATCAGTGGGAATGAGCACCGTTTCGAGCGGCACTGCGAATACGATGGTCACATCATCACTCGTCTGGCAAAATTGATCGACCGTATCGGTCCAAGTAAGTGTTATGCTGCCTCCCGGAGCAGTAGTGGTCACGGTGGCGTTGGGATCGTTAATATTGCTGAAGCTCACGTTCGGAGGTCCAGACCATGTGCCAAAGCCAATGGTAGGAAATGCCTTGAGCTCATATACCAGGTCACATGCCACATCATCCTGGCCCGCAACAGAATTGGTGAGGCAACAATCGGGATTGGTGGCTTCGAGCACTGTAAGGTTCAGCACAGCCGTTTTTTCACATTGGCCATTGTTTACGGTGTAAGTAGCGCTAATGACAGTGCCATTGGGAAAGCTGGTTGGGTTAAATTGGTTCGGAAGTACTGCACCAGTCGCATTGTTGGTCCAAATGCCACTTGTGGCCGGTGTACCCCTGAGGTAGGAAGTGAGGTTTGTTTGCGGAGAGTTAAAGCACACGATGGTGTCGGTATCCAATCCGGGATTTACCGAGGGGTCGGGACCTACCACCACCTGATCTGTGAGCACGCAGCCCGGCAGGTCTGGTGGGAAAGCGGAAAGGGTGTATACGGTAGTTTGTTCTACAAAAACCATGGGATTTTGCACATTGGGGTCGGATAAGCCTTCGGCAGGCGACCATTGGTATACCAGCCCTCCGCCTGGCAAGCATCCTACATTGTAGATGATGGGACCGAAATTGCCGGTGGCACAGCTCACGGTTACATCCGAAGTGAGCTGAAATGTGATACAACCATCTGGATTGGTGGCAGAAAAGCTTTGCCCGGCAAGGTTCCCGCCAAGCCCTTCAATGATCACAGGGGAGGCAATACTGGGCCCATCGAAGACGGCAATGTTGTCGAAAAAATTCTCAATGGTACCCGAAATGAAGTTGATTGTCATAAATGTTACACCATCACCCGGATTGTCGGGGCAATAGGTGAACACGAGGTTCTCATCGTTGCCATAGCAAAGTTCTTGCAAACCTCCGTCGATGCTGCATGAAGCGCTTTCAAATCCTGCCAGGCCCGCTTGCAAAAATGCAGGTTCATCGCACAAAAAGAGGTCAGGTCCGGCGGTGATATCTGGCCCTACAACTGCCTCGATTACAACAGTCGTATCGAAGGTGCAGCCAAAGTTGTTTGTAGCAAAGAAAGTATATTCGTAGAGGCCCGGAGTATCAAAAAGTACTTCGATAGAATTGCCATCAGTACTTGTATTGATGATATTGCTTCCTTCCCAAAAGGTTGAGTCGGCCTGCAGGCCTATAATGGGTGTGAATGTAGTGACACCGGGCAACAGCAGCGGGTTAAAATCAATGCCCCAAGAAAAAAGATACCCATTGTCGCTTGCTATGTTGTCCGTGATGGTTATAGTCCATTCGCCATTCAAGGGACAACCCACGAGGTTACACAAGTTCTCTTCACTTTGGTAAATGCCAGGGTTTACAATGTTGTTGTTGTCATTGCCTCCTACCGCATTGGTGAACGCAGTAAGCGTCCAATTGGCGTTGTTGTCAATAAAACCATTGGTGCTCGTCGGTGACCAACCATAGTCATAACCAACACCCGGCGCAGTGGCATCAAAATCGTCATCGACAGCTTCGCCCAAGTAAGCGCCTCCCCCACTGTTGGGATAGTTCAGAATATTTACGGCATCCCCATTGGGGCAAGCAATAGAAATACTCAAATCACCCAAAAAAGAGTGTTCGATGTTCATGTTGATTTGCAACAAATCAGAGCAATTTTCTAACACTGCACCCGGTTCGAAATAGTCAAACAACAATCCGCTGCTATAAGAAAACCCTGCACCATCTGCCAAAAATATTTGTTCAGCAGCCACTTGGGGCGGTAATGCTGTCCACGTAATGCTCTGAATCGGGTTGCCATCAATGTTGGTAGAGCTACCTACACATACAGGTGTTTCAAAGGCCGTATTGAATATGGGAATGGTGCTCACAAGCACCTGTTTTGGATCGATGTTCAGGTTGAAACAGCCGTTGTTGTCTTGCACGAAATGTGTGATGATGTATTCGCCAGGCTCATCGTATGTATGGCTTACCTGTGTAGGAGTATTGACTATGGTTTCAGTACCATCGCCCCAGCGCCATATATAATTTTGGATGCTGAACCCTGCTTGGGCCGCTGAGCCATTGTCTTGCAGTGTGATCTCTTGACCTAGACATATGCCTATGCTCGAATTGTTGCTTTGAGGCATCGGATTTAAAAATGCGGAGCTAGCTGTGGGGTTGGCACATGGAGTGGTACAACTTATATTGGCTGACCATCCGGGAAAGCCTCCGGGCGAACTCGGAGTTGGAGCAAACACAAAAGTCAAGCATCCAGTAACATTGTTGACCGTCCCTGAAATTGGTATACCCTGAAGGCTGTTGCCCCCGTATGACCCCAATGAATTTGCAGCAGGGCTGTCGCCATCATACACGAACAAACGATCGCTGTTGTTAGGGTTGGGACTTACGAAAAGCGCAAAAGCAGTGAAGTCCAACTGAACAACATCACCAGGATTGTCAGGACATATGGTAAATGTATAAGCATTGTTGCTGTAGGCTCCTCCACCCAGACCATCATCTTCGAATATGCCAGAACATGTGGTGATCGTTCCGTTCGACATGTTAAAGATTTGCGCATACAAACCACCATTGGCACTAAAAAATACAAAGAACAAAGCGAAAACGGCCCTCATTAGCCAGCCTGGGCTGTTTGGTTTAAAGTTCATTTTCCGAGGCTATCTTTATAATGGATTAAGTGGCACATTGGAGAACACTCCACTGAAGTAAAGCTGGTATGTTTGATGTATGTCAGTGATATAAAGCGCTTGTGCATGTGCTGAATTCTGTTCAAGTGAGCGTCCAGGTATATCAATTGAATTGACGTTTGTCAGGGATACGCTTTGGCTTTGTTTTGAAAGTGACGACAAAACAACAATTGAAGTTGCCAGCACAGTTGCCAAATGTATGAAAATGGCTTGCACAGATGTGAACGCAGCACCTTGGAGATACTTTACTTCTGTTCGATACGGCATCATCTCAGCATCATCACGGTTCCCGTCATCTCAAAGTCATCTCTTGCGCCCACCTCTTTTCCTTCGAGTTTCCAAACATACATGCCCGGTTGAAGGTAATAAGGCTCATTCATGAGCCCACCGTTCCATTTGGTTCTTACATCCCTCGTTTCAAACACCAACCGGCCTGTTCGGTCATATACCATGAGGTGAAATGCCGTAGGGTCTACGTTCGTCATCACTGGTCCCCAAAGATCGTTTTTGCCATCCCCATCCGCGGTGAACGCACTTGGTACATACACGAGAAGTTCCTTCTGCACCCTAATGATTTCATTGGTGCTCGCAGCACAGCCAAGCTCTTCATCTACCGCTGTTAGCCTTACGTTGTAGTTGCCCTCGCGTCCATCAGGAAAAGTGAATTGTGGGTTTTTCTCTGTGGAAACACCCAATGTGCCGAACTCCCAAAAATATACCGTGTTCTCGTTGACGATGCTCTGATTAAAGAAGAATACCGTGGGATCTTCGGCGCTCACAGGATTTGGACTTGATAAAAAGCGTGGACGCGGAGCGGGAACAACACGGATGGTCGTGGTATCACTGGCAAAGCAGGTGCCATTGCTCGCGGTCAGTACGTATTTGAAATCACGAGGGCTCAGGCCAGTATTGGACAGCAATACTTTGGGATTCGCACTTGAAGGATTGGACAAGCCAGTTGTGGGCGACCATGAATAACTCAAGCCAGGTGCCGATGATACACCGATTGAAATGGAATCGCTGGACGAGCAAATGGTTTTGTCACTGAGCACCGGGGCATTTGGAAGTTCCGATACCTGTACGAAAACCGTGTTGTCCAGCGTATTTGTGCAAGCCGGAAGGCTTCCATCGCTGATGAACAACAGCTCAACAATTACTGCCTCCTCAGGCTGCAATGTTATACTATGAAATGCGGGTAGGCCATTGAGCTGCTGGGGTACGCCGTTGATGGCAAAGCTTAAATCATAAGGAGCATTGCCCTGAAGTTCAAAATCAATGGTCAACGTTTCACCAAAACAGAGTAGGTTATTGCTCACAGAAATCTCAGCGTCGGGTAACGGTTTCACTTCGAGCACTGCGGTGTTGCCGTTGCTTCCTCCGGCGCAATTTTGGTCAATTACCGTGAGCACAGTATAATTCCCACTCAGACCTGATTGTATGGCAAGGTTATTTTGAAGCATATTAAGGGGTGGCTGAGGGACCCCGTCTACAGCATAAGTCACCGTAAATGGAGCGCTGCCTTGAGCGTTCAGCACAAAGCCTGCAGTTTCGCCGTCGCATACAATACCGCCTCCGGTAATACCCGCAGTTGGGATGGGCAGTAAGTCAATTTGGACAGCGCCATCCACGGTTCCGTTGCAATTCGCATCGCTCACTTCAGTTAGGCTGTAATTTCCTGCGCTAGCCGCAGCTATAGTGAACGCCGCATTGGTGGTGGTGATTGGTGCTTGCTCTGCACCATCAATGGCGTATACAAATGTCCATGGTCCCGTTCCTGTTAAATTTACAAGAGGCCCATCACCACTGTTTTCACACACAGCACCGGCTCCTGATATGCTTGCTGTAGGCGCGCCATATGTACCAACTGATGCCTGTGCACCGGGATTTCCATCGCACCTGCTGTCGTTGATCGATGTGACAACATAAGTACCTGGATTCATGGCTGTGAGTGAAGCAGTATTTCCAGGGCTTGTGAAGGGACCTTGATCGGGGCCATTGTTTATGCTGTAGGTGTACTGCCATGGACCTTCACCACCAAAGTTGAGCATCAGTTCAGCACTTTCGCCATCACATTTGTCCACATTTCCCGAAAAGGCAGCTGTAGGCAGACCGTAGAAAACAATCGGAATTCCAGCCGAGCTCGAAAAGCAAGGATCTGAAATATTTACGTTGCCTTGGGCATTTGCATTCCCTGCAATTGCAGCGATGTAATAGGTAGTGCCGGGTGTGAGCGTTTGATTAAAACTGAA
>DAIOTP010000020.1:0-34335 GCA_036751905.1 Cryomorphaceae bacterium | reverse complement strand
TTTTATTTTGAATGGCATCTCTGGGCGGAAATTGATGCTTTAAGCCCGATCATTGGTTCAGCCAAGCTTTTCGTTTTTCAAGTGCCGCTCCTTATCGCGTCGCGTCTTTTTCTCGAAATTGCGCTTCAGGGCTTCTTCGAGATCAATGCCCGTTTGATTGGCGAGGCATACGAGCACCCAAAGTACATCGGCCATTTCATCACCGAGGTCACGGCCTTTATCGCTCTCTTTTTCAGATTGCTCGCCGTACCTTCGGGCCATGATTCGGGCAAGTTCACCCACCTCTTCCATGAGGATGGCCATATTGGTCAACTCCCCAAAATAGCGCACTCCATATTGCTTGATCCAGGCATCCACCTCGGCTTGCAGGGTCTTGATTTCCATAATCGATCATTTTACATTCTAGGCCTTTTCGGCAAATGAGCTGTAGCCCGAAGGTAAAGCAAATCCGAAAAGCCCGCATATTACATCAACAACAAGCCGTCGGTTTATTCCTGCTCCAATGCCCATATAGCATCCTCACGCAACACAGCCTCCACAGGCAATCCCCTTTCAGCGGCCTTGGCCTGAATGTGGCCATACCACGCTGTATCGGCCCTGATGTCACTCATCTTCTGCGCAATGGTTTCATTGGAAAAACGGAAGATTGGGACTTCTTCTGATTTGGCCTCGGGATGTGACGTCCCAACATTGACATTTTGTACATGGTATTCCTTATGGCCTGTAATCACATACAGCTCCTCAGGCGGTAAGGACCATGCATTCAGCCATGCGTTTCTTCCCTCCGCATCAATACGCTGCCAAAAGGCGGCATATTTCGGGGGGCAACTGCCCGTATAGGCATTCACTGTGCGCAAACCATATTTTTGTGCCAGCAACATGGCGTCCAATTGATACACATATTCCATTTCGAGCTTTTCACGTGGTTCCAATGAAAAGATGGACCCCTTTGGCAAGGTCGAAAACACATCGTCATAGGGTGCCAAACGATCCTGCGCAGTGTGTACCGATGTCCGCAAGTTCGGTTGAACATGTACGTAGTTGTCTGTCAACCACAAGCCCATCAGTGCAATGAAAAGCGGGATTCGGAACCTTCGAAACCGGCTGAATACTGGTACGAGCAACCATGCCAGGGCCAGTCCAAAAAAGATAAGTTCAACATTGATAATGCGCCCTAGGGCCCTTATGGAACTGAAGCCCGGCAAAAAGTAAATAAGGAAGTAAGCCGATACTTTCTCCACCCTGAGGTATATAAAAAAGGTGAGCAGAGCCACGGCCATCATCAAGAGCGGAGCGCTCCAAGGATCTTTTTTGCGGAAAGCCTTGAAAAATAAAAATGAAGCGACCAAAAATGCAAGGGTAGCAAGCGCACCCGAAAAAATTTGATGGTCATAAAATGCAGGTGAATCCACACGCAATTCTGACAGCTTTGGCCAGGCAAAGCTGCCATTGACACTGCAGACGTACGATTTCAGGGTGGGCATATGGTGGATTATCTCGCGGTAGTGCCTTATGCCCGGGCCAAAACCCCGTTGCATATAGGGCCACATCAAGGGCATGAGGATGGCGACATTGGCCACAACAGAGAGCACCATTTTGATCCACCACATGCGGGAATCGCCTTTTAGGGCAGCTCCCCATTTCACTTCCCGGATGATGAAAAACAACATCAGGGCCAAGGGAATGGCCAACATAAAACCCATGTATATGCCGCAGTATATCTGGTAAACCAAAAACAAGAGTGTGAAGAAAAAATATTTCACTTCATAGCGCTGCCTGAAAATAAGCGCCATCAAAAATGCCAAGGGAATGGCAAAACGCGGAAACGTTTGTGCATGTGTGAGCTGCGAATACAAAGCCATTGAAAAAGCGAACACCATGGCTCCCACTGCACAGGCGTAGGCATTGGGCAAAATATACCTCAGCAGCAAGTAAGCAGCACAATAATTAAACGCTGTAATGCTTATAAACCAAAGCTGATAGGCGAAAAATTGATCAGCTCCCCAGGCGCGAAACAGGCTGTACAAAGGGGCTGTGCCCAGCAAATTGTCAGAAAAGGCAATAACATTTGGTTCGGGAACCATGAAAGGCGCATCCCAGTAATTGCCTACTTTACCGGTGAAGTATTGGTAAGCGTGCTCCAGAAAATACAGGTTCAGGCGCCCATCGCCCAGATCGCCGGCAAAGTACTCCAGAGAAAAACCGGTAACGTTGAACACAAAAAAAAACATGCCTGCAGCCAGACCCAAGGCCGGTGCAATCCACTCTTCAGGAATTAAGTACGGTTTGGATGTCACCTTGTCAAGAATATGGAATGTGCATAGACGCGCGTCAAACCTACATCATTTGATCAAAAGTCTTTCATTTTGGTGTCCAAAATCAAGGTCACAGGCCCATCATTGATCATTTGCACCTGCATATTGGCACCAAAAATGCCACTGCGCACTGCTGCTTCAATGTTCATTTGCATGGCATCGATAAAGGCTTCGTACAGCGGGATGGCATGGTCGGGGTGGGCAGCGCGGATATAGCTGGGTCGTGAGCCCTTTTTGGTTTTCGCATGCAAGGTAAACTGGCTTATGATGAGCACCTGCCCTCTCACCTCATTGGCCGATAGGTTCATGATGCCGTCCTGATCATCGAAGATGCGCAGTGATGCGATTTTTCGCGAAAGCCAGGTTACATCCTCTTGTGTGTCGGCGGGCTCCACGCCAAGCAGCACCAGCAAGCCCTTGCCAATTGCCGCGTGTTGCTTGCCGCTTATGTGTACAGCGGCTTCGCTTACCCTTTGAATTATGGCACGCATGGCTTAACGGTAGGTGTCTTCTTTGTCATTCTCGTACATGTTGAGGTAGCTGCGGTAGCGGGTTTCGGCCACCTCGCCAGTGTCGAGGGCAGCCTTGACTGCGCAACCCGGCTCGTTGATGTGCAGGCAGTTGTAAAACTTGCAGTGCGGCAGCAAGTGCCTCATTTCCGGAAAGTAACCCGCCAGTTCGTCGCGGGCTATGTCCACGAGTCCAAAACCGCGTATTCCCGGCGTATCTACGATGAAGGTATCGGCATCGAGTTCATGCATTTCCGCAAAGGTAGTGGTGTGCTGCCCTGTGCCATGTGCACTCGACACTGCCCCTATGCGCAGTCCAAGTCCGGGCGCCACCGCATTGATAAGGCTTGACTTGCCCACACCGCTGTGCCCGCTGAGCAAGCTTACACGGCCCTGCATCATTTGGCGAAAAGCCGCCACCCCTTCACCACTATCGGCTGAGCAGGCGAAGGTGCTGTAGCCAAGATCAGTGTACAACTGCAAAAACCCTTTGAGCAGGGCCCGCTCCTCGTCATCGAGCAGGTCAATTTTATTGAATACCAGAACAACGGGAATATGGAACGCCTCGGCAGCGACACAAAACCTGTCAATGAACACGGGAAAGGTGGTGGGTTCGCGCATGGTGGCCACGAGTATGGCCTGATCGAGATTGGCGGCAATGATGTGGCTCTCCTTGCTAAGGTTTACCGAGCGCCTTACAATGTAATTGTGGCGCGGCTCCACGGCGCCGATGGCCCAACCGCTCTCATCGCCTTCGAGCTGCACGAGGTCGCCTACAGCCACGGGGTTGGTAGACCGCGACCCGGCCTGCCGCATTTTGCCCCGGGTACGGGCTTCTACAAAGCGACCGTCGTCGAGGCGGGCAGTATACCAGCTTCCTGTGCTTTTGATGATGCGTGCCTTTGGCATAGGCCTGCGAAGGTAAGGCATTGCAGCAAGGCTACAGCAAAAAGGTGCTGTGGCTGGCTTTTCACTACCTTTGTCGGGCACATAAACAGACTTAGCCTTGTCGATCGATATCCAACAAGTCACCAAATACTACGGCGAGCAGGCCGCGTTGAAATCTGTGAGTTTTGCTGTAAAGCGCGGTGAGGTTACGGGCTTTCTTGGGCCCAATGGCGCAGGCAAAAGCACCATGATGAAAATCATCACCTGCTACCTACCCCCAAGTGAGGGTGAAGTGAAGGTGGCGGGGCTCAGTATATCCGACGACAGCCTCGCTATACGGCGCAAGGTGGGCTACCTTCCGGAAAATAACCCCTTGTATCCTGAAATGTACATCCGCGAATACCTCAGCTTCGTAGCCGGTATTTACGGCATAGCCCGCAAAAAGCAGCGCGTCACGGAGGTCATCGATATGGTGGGTCTGGGATTGGAGAGCCATAAGCGCATTGGAGAGCTCAGCAAGGGCTACAGGCAGCGTGTAGGGCTGGCGCAGGCCTTGATCCACGATCCGGAGGTGCTTATTCTCGATGAACCCACCAGCGGCCTCGACCCCAATCAGCTCGATGACATCCGCAAGCTCATCAAGCGCATAGCAAAGGAAAAAACGGTGTTGTTGAGTACCCACATCATGCAAGAGGTAGAGGCCATTTGCGGAAGGGCCATCATCATCAACCGCGGCGAAATAGTGGCCGACAACCCCGTGAGTGCCTTAAAAGCGGCGGCTGGCATGGCGGTATACCACCTGCAGGTAGATGGGAGCCTTTCAACACGAAAGCTCAAAACGCTGGAAGGAGTAGAACATGTAGAGGAGCTGGGCAAAGGCCGCTACCGCATCGCTGTAAAATCAGATGCCAATATGGGGCCAGCCCTTACAGCAGCAGCTGCCGCTGCCGGATGTGCCATACTTGAACTACGGCGCGAGGAACGCTCACTCGAGGAGGTTTTCAAGTCGCTTACGCGTTGAGGATATTGATATCCAATAAAGTTTTTTTCTACATTTGCGCCGCCTATGTGGAAGGATTTGGCCTATTGCAACCACATTAAAAAATGCTAAAAACGCACAACTCCTTCCTTGTAGGCACATTGTATTACGCCGTAAAAACACTTACTTCATGCCATACGCATTTACTTCTGAATCAGTATCAGAAGGCCACCCCGATAAAGTGTCTGATCAAATCTCGGACGCCATCCTCGATCATTTTCTCGCTTTTGATCCGCATGCCAAGGTGGCATGCGAAACCTTGGTAACCACAGGACAAGTGGTCCTTGCCGGCGAGATCAAAAGCGAAACTTACATAGACGTACAGCAGGTAGCCCGCGATGTGATTAACCGCATAGGATATACTGAGGGCGCCTACATGTTCGAAGGCAACAGCTGCGGGGTATTCAGTGCCCTGCATGAGCAAAGCGCTGACATCAATCGCGGGGTTGACCGCGGCAAGCCCGAAGAGCAAGGCGCAGGCGACCAGGGAATGATGTTTGGCTACGCCACCAACGAAACTGAAAACTACATGCCGTTGGCCCTTGACCTCAGCCACCGCCTGCTCCGTGAGCTTGCTGCCTTGCGTCGAGAGAAAAACGAAATCAAATACCTGCGACCCGATGCCAAAGCACAGGTTACCATCGAGTACAGCGATGACCACGTACCAACGCGCATCCATACCATCGTGTTAAGCACACAGCATGACGAGTTCATCCTGCCCGTGAGTGAAGATCCTGAAAACATAGCCCGTGCCGAGCGTGAAATGTGCGATCAGATCGCACACGACATCCGAAAAATTCTCATTCCCAGGGTGAAGCGTCAACTCCCAGAGCGTATTCAAACCCTCTTTGACGACAAAATCATTTACCACATCAACCCCACGGGCAAGTTTGTCATTGGTGGCCCACATGGCGACACCGGCCTCACCGGGCGCAAAATCATCGTGGATACCTACGGGGGCAAGGGAGCCCACGGCGGAGGCGCATTTTCAGGAAAGGACCCCAGCAAGGTGGACCGCTCAGCAGCATATGCAGCGCGCCACATCGCCAAAAATTTGGTGGCTTCCGGGGTAGCTGATCAAATTCTTGTTCAGGTAAGCTATGCCATTGGCGTAGTAGAGCCTATGGGCGTATTTGTTGATACCTACGGCACCGCAAAAGTGAATATAAGCGACAGCGAAATTGCCCAAAAGGTAAAGGCATTGTTCGATTTACGCCCGGGAATGATTGAGCAGAACCTCAAATTGCGCAACCCAATGTATCTCGAAAGTGCGGCTTATGGGCACATGGGCCGTGAACATGCCAAGGTGAAAAAATCATTTGTCCGCAACAATGGCCATGGCCGTGAAGAGAAAATCATGGAGGTGGAACTCTTTACCTGGGAGAAACTCGATCGAATTGACGACATTAAGCGCGCATTCGGGATGTAAGCACACACCCCCGACACGCATACCCGCATATATAGGGCCGCAATCCGTTGGATTGCGGCCCTTTGCATGTAGGTCCTTTGCCATCAGTAAGCCATATTGGTTTGCTCAATTTCCTGTATCTTTGCAGCCCGAATTTTAGCGCATTCGCTGAAGAAATAACCCGCTATAGCATGAATATCGTTCAAGAACAAATCGACGACCAGAGCGCACTGCTCAAAGTAAAGCTCGAACCCCAGGATTACTCCCAACAATACGATTCAGCACTTAAGAATTACCGCCGTCAGGTGAATTTGCCCGGCTTTCGCCAAGGCAAAGTGCCCATGGGCCTTGTCAAAAACCGCTATGGCAAGGCTGTACTTGCTGATGAGCTCAACAAATTGCTCAACCAGAGCATACAACAATACATTGCTGAAAATAAACTCCGCGTACTCGGCAGCCCAATTCCCAGTGAGCAACACGAGGAAACGGGTGACTGGGATAACCCTTCAGATTTTGAATTTTACTATGAGCTCGGCTTTGCGCCCCATATGGATGTAAAACTCGACAGCAAGGACAAGCTCATCTACCACACCATCGCTGTGGATGACAAAATGTTGAACGATCACATCAAAGATGTGACCTTCCGCTTTGGCGACGTGGTAGAGGAGGAACAGATACAGGATGAATCGATCGTAGAAGGCCAACTGGTCGAACTTGAGCCAGATGGTGAAGTGAAGCCCGGCGGGCTTTTCGAAGCATTGCGCTTCAAGGTAGCCGCCCAGCCAGAAGAATTCAAGCAGAGCCTTTACGGCAAAAAAGTGGATGACAAAATTACAGCCGACCCGAGGAGCCTCGTCGTTGATGCCAAAAACCTCGAGAAACAGCTCATGCTGGAACCCCATGAACTGGAAATGCGCATGCATCCCCACTACCAGTTCAGCATCCAAACCATACGCCGCATGAAGACCCCTGAAATCAACCAGGACTTGTTCAACAAGATGTTTGGAGAAGGTGTGGTAAACAGTGAAGAAGAGTTTCGAGATAAAATGCGACAAGACATGTCCAGCAATTTTGTCCGCGAAAGCAAAACCTTGTTCAAGCGGGATGTCACAAGGTACTTTATCAAAAAATTGGATCCCACACTCCCTGACGCTTTCCTGAAAAGGTACATTCGGCTCACGAACGACAAGCCTGTGACTGCCGAAGAAATAGAGCACGACTATGACGAATACAAACGTGCCATGCAGTGGCAACTCATCTTCAATGAACTGCTTAACATAGGTTATATAAGGGTGGGCAATGAAGAAGTGGTGAACCGCGCCAAAACCTTACTTGCTGCGCAATATGCCCAATATGGTATACCCGCCCCTGACGATGCCGAACTCGAAGCTTCAGCCAGACGCATATTGGCCAAAGAAGACCAGGCCAAAGGCATACTTGACAACCTTTATGATGAAAAACTCGAAGCCTATGTGCGCGATAGCGCAAGTGTCGAAGAAAAGGAAGTATCTTTCGACGACTTTGTACAGCTCGCTGGCAGCTAAATGAACCACACGCTAAACAAAAGGCAAATACCATACATTCTTACCGCATGAACTACGATCAAAACGAATTTCACAAATACGCCACACGGCACCGCAATATTAGCAGCACTTACCTGCACGATTATACCCGGGCACTGACACCCTACATCATCGAAGAGCGACAACTCAACGTAGCCCAAATGGATGTGTTCTCAAGGTTGATGATGGACCGCATCATTTTCCTGGGCACCGGAATAGACGATCAGGTGGCCAACATCATTCAGGCCCAGCTGCTCTTCCTTGAAAGTGTGGACAATAAAAAGGACATACAGATATACCTCAACTCTCCAGGCGGAAGTGTGTATGCAGGTTTGGGTATTTATGATACCATGCAGTACATCACGCCCGATGTGGCCACCATTTGCACAGGAATAGCAGCCTCCATGGGTGCTGTACTGTTGTGCGCTGGCGCCGAGGGAAAACGAACTGCACTCAAGCACAGCAGGGTGATGATACACCAGCCTTTGGGCGGAGCCCAAGGCCAGGCATCCGATATCGAAATCACCGCGAGGGAGATCATAAAACTCAAGAAAGAACTCTATGAGATCATTGCCAAACACAGCAATAACTCCTACGAAAAAATAGAAGATGACAGCGACCGCGACTTTTGGATGACCGCCGAAGAAGCACGCGAATATGGAATGATCGACGAAGTACTTGTGAGGAATCCAAAGCACTGAAAAGTGCATTAATACCCACCAGAAAATGGCCCAAGACCACAGAAAAGAAATAAAATGCTCCTTTTGCGGCAGGGGGAAGAGTGAAGTAAATGTGCTGATTGCTGGCATTACAGGGCACATTTGCGACAACTGCATCAGTCAAGCCCAAAGCATAATCAAGGAGGAGCTTTCGCAAAAAGCCAACAAACAGCTGGAATCAAGCCTGCGCCTGCAGAAGCCAGAAGAGATTAAAAATTATCTGGATAATTACGTCATTGGCCAGGATGATGCGAAGAAAGTGCTGAGCGTGGCGGTGTACAACCACTACAAGCGCTTGTTACAGCGCAACAATGCCAACCCCAAGGACGAAATTGAAATTGAAAAATCAAATATCATCCTTGTTGGCGAAACAGGGACGGGCAAAACCCTGCTGGCGAAAACTATAGCCAAGATGCTTAATGTGCCCTTTTGTATAGCCGATGCAACAATACTCACCGAAGCAGGCTATGTAGGCGAAGATGTGGAGAGCATACTCTCACGCTTGCTTCAGGCCGCCGACTATGATGTAGCGCTTGCAGAGCGGGGCATAGTATTCATTGATGAAATTGACAAAATAGCCCGAAAGAGTGACAATGCATCAATAACAAGGGATGTGAGCGGCGAAGGTGTGCAACAGGCTTTACTCAAGCTCCTCGAAGGCAGCGAAGTAAATGTACCACCCCAAGGTGGCCGCAAGCACCCCGAGCAAAAGCTTATACAGATCAATACCAAGAACATACTTTTCGTATGTGGTGGAGCTTTTGATGGAATACACCGCATGATTTCCCGCAGGATGAAAACCAGCTCTATTGGTTACAGCTCCATTCTTGAAAACACGACGATCGATGAGGAAAACATGCTCCAGTACGTCACTCCCACCGACCTGCGTAGCTTCGGGCTGATACCAGAACTTATTGGCCGGTTTCCAGTGCTTTCCTACCTCAATCCACTCGATAAGGCCACGCTCAGACGCATCGTTACCGAACCTAAGAATGCACTTATAAAGCAGTACATCAAGTTGTTCGATATGGATGGCGTAAAGCTGAGCTTTGACAAAGATGTACTTGACTACATTGTGGAAAAAGCGATTACTTACAAACTCGGAGCCCGGGGTCTTCGTTCTATTTGCGAGGTAATTATGACCGACCTGATGTTTGACCTGCCTTCTCAGAAAGATGTGAAAGAGTTCAATATTACCCTGGAATACGCGAAGGAAAAATTTGAAAAGTCGAAAATATCCCAACTTAAAGTTGCCTAATACCCAAATCATAAACCCCCAATGAAAAAAATCCTTTTTATGGCCTGCCTTACGGCGGCCTCATTCAGCACAGTGGCTCAAGTAGCTCCTGCACCCAGTCCGCTCTCCCGCGTAATGCAAACCGTAGGTCTCAGCGAAATTGAAGTAGAATACAGCAGCCCTGCATTGAAGGGGCGCGACCTGTTCGGAAGCTTCGTAACTCCCGGCGAATTGTGGAGGACTGGCGCCAACAGTGCCAGCAAAATCACCTTCAGCACCCCTGTAAAATTTGGAGACGCTGCAGTTGAAGCAGGAACTTATGCCATTTTTACCATTCCTGAAAAAGGAAGCATTCAAGTAATCCTCAACAGCAACGCCAAGCAAGGGGGCACAGGCTCATATGATGCTGCACTCAATGTAGCCAGCGTAAATGTACCACTGAAAAGCGGAAACGCCCATGCAGAACGCATGCGCTTTGCCATCACCGATTTTACAAACAGCAGTGCAAACCTGCAATGGGCCTGGGGAACCTTTGTCTTCGAAGTACCCATGACATTCGATACCCATGCACTCGCCGATGAGAAAATAGCAGCCAAATTCAAAGAAATGGAAGGCCAATTTCGCTTTTATCATGAAGTAGCGGCATACTACCTCGACAGCAACCGCGATGCTAAAAAAGCATTGGAGATGGCACAGAAATCGGTGGATATGAATACCACCTTTTGGAACACCTACACCTTGGCAAGGGCATACGCAGCCAACGGCGATAAAAAGAATGCGAAAGCCACAGCCGAAAAATCAATGGCCATGTCGCAAGAAGCCGACTACCAGCCCTACGTGGAAATGAACAAAAAACTTATTGCTGAGCTGAAGTAAACAAGCCTCGGCCATCATTTTTCGAAGAAGCCTTTCATCCCTTGATGAAAGGCTTTTTTGTATCAAGACCATGGCTTGAAGTAGGACAATATCCATGCCAGCAGCATCACCGTGGCGCAAGCGATAAAATTGTAAAGCAGGTACGACACTTCATTGCTCAAAAAAATGAAGAGCAGAAATACAATGGCTTGTGCTACCAATGCTGACATGAGCACAGCCCCACTGCCCGCCCGCTTTATGAAGAACGCAGAGGTAAAAATACCCAGCACCGTGCCGTAAAAAAGACTGCCGAGAATGTTGACTGCTTCAATCAGGTTCTCGAACAGGTCGGCGGTAAGTGCAAATGTAAGGGCGAGCACTCCCCAAAAAGCAGTAAGTAGCTTGGAGGCCAGCACGTAATGAGCCGGGCTCGCTTCGGGCTTCACCAACCTCTTGTAGAAATCAATAGAGGCTGTGGAGCCCAGTGCATTCAACTCACCAGCTGTGCTCGACATTGCCGCCGACAGAATCACGGCCAGCAACAAGCCGATGAGGCCCTTGGGCATGTAACCCAGCACATAACTGATGAACACGTAATCAGAATCGCGCTGGCTTAGGGATGGATCGGCCTGCAGTACCACTTGCTTCGCTTCATCACGGAGGAGCCTTCCTTCATCGAGCAAGCCGCGGTAGCGCTCCACTTCGGCGTGCTCCAGCTCAGTGTTGCCTGAGTTGAAAGCTTCAACGACGGCGTGTGCCGCTTTACGTTTTTCATTGTGGTTGGCGAAATGGGCTTCATTGAGGGCCGCAAGTTCATTGACTGAACCTTGCTCTTGTACCACTTCCATGGAGGCCCTGTCAAAGAGTACGTCGTGCGGCTCAAATTGAAAAAAAACAAATACCATCACCCCGGTAAGCAGAATAAAAAACTGCATGGGTATTTTGAGTACAGCGTTAAACATTAAGCCCATACGGCTCTCCTTTACAGATTTACCACCCAGGTACCGCTGTACCTGTGATTGGTCGGTGCCAAAATAGGCCAAAGCCAGAAAAAACCCTCCGGTGATGCCTGACCAAAAAGTATAGCGCTCGCTGAGGTCAAAACGGAAGTTGATGGCCTCGGTTTTGCCAGCTTTTCCTGCAAGACGCAGGCCATCCACAAAGCCCACATTTTCCGGAAGGTTATCCAACACCGTATAAAATGCAATGCCCATCCCAAGAAGGATTACCATCATTTGCCATTTTTGCGTAAGGCTCACTGCTTTGGTACCACCGCTTACTGTATATATGATGACCAAAATTCCCACAAGCAGTATGGTGAGCGTGAGGTCCCAGTGCAATACTGAACTGAGCACAATGGCAGGGGCATAAATGGTAATCCCTGCCGCCAATCCGCGCTGAACCAAGAAAATAAAAGCCGCAAGCAGCCTCACCTTTAGGTCGAAGCGCTGCTCAAGGTACTCGTAAGCTGTGAATACATTGAGCTTGTAGTACATGGGTATGAATACCGCCGAAACCACGATCAAGGCGAGCGGCAAGCCAAGGTAATTTTGCACAAACGCCATACCCGATTCGTATGCCAGGCCGGGAGTGCTCAAAAACGTGATGGCGCTCGCCTGCGTGGCCATTACTGAAAGTCCTATTGTAGCCCATCCCAACTGTTTATCGCCGAGCAGGTAATCCTCAATGCTCTTGTTGCGCCTGGTTTTGTACACGCCATATGACACGATAAGCAATAAGGTGCCCAACATGACTACATAGTCGGGAGTACTCATGCTGTAAAAATGCTAAACAGGTACATAGCCAAGCAAAATACACCCAAAAAAATGAGCACATTCAGGTATATACGCCTCCAATAGCGTTTTTCAGGTGTGGTACTGAGCTTGCTCATGGTTTGGCCTTGCCATTGTCGTGGAGGTGAAGCAAATTGGACAGGAGTCGGTAAGCCCCCGGCACGCCTGCAGGCAATTGCCTGAAAAACGAAATGCCGGAATACACATAATATCCTTTTCCGTAAGGCGCTACGATCAGTCCTCCCTGGCGTTCGGGCTCGCCGGGATCACTCCAACCTATAAGTGGAGTGAAGGCCTCATCCCATTCAGAGGCAAAGTAAAGACCCCGCTCCTGCACCCAACCTTCGAAATCGGTTGCTGCTATGACATTGGGCGTATGAAAAGCGGGATGCTCAGGGTACAGCAGGTGGGGTGTGGCCTCCTCATCGGTGACACGCTCCCTTCCAAGGGTATACGGATAAGGGCCAAGCTGCTCGGTTTTCAGCCCGCGTGAGGTATTGTACTGCACGAGCAGGGTACCACCTTGGTGCACATACGCGTTCAGCTGGGCTTGCAGGTAGCGCAATTCCTCGCGGGTGTTGTAGGCCCTGATGCCGGTAACGATGGCATCATATTGGTGGTGCAATCCCGATTGAATCTGTTCAGCACTCACGATATCAACATCATAACCCACCATTTTTAAATATGCTGCCACCTCATCACCGGGGCCTTCGAAGTATCCTATGCGCTGCACAGCACCTTTGTCGAATTCGAATTTCCGCAAAGGAATTTCGGCGGGGGTCATGTAGGGCTGGGTCGGAATGTGGTCATAGCTTATTTCACCGAGTTGCCAAGGCTCTTCCCATGGCGACTTGGCGCCCTCAGGTTTGAACTGTACCCTTACCATTCCACTTTCAGCATTGGCAGTGGCGCTCAATTCAAAAGTGAACTGTTCCTCGTTGCCTTTTTGCCCATCCCGGTATTCAATGCTTGCTGGAATGCTGCTCCAGCCTTTCGGCAAATCGAGTGAAAGACTGCCTCGGAATGCATCCGCATGGGGCATCACTTTTAACTTGATTTCCAATTTCTTGCCGTTTACAATTACCAACACTTCGCGCTCAAAGCGGAATGTGAGCGGTGGCATGATGTGCACTGGGCGGTAAATAACGGCCTTGACGGGATCGACCATTTTGTGCAGCACGGGCAGCTCCACGTCGAGCTGCTCCCCTTCCAGCGAAAGGCGCATGGTTACCATCAGGGCAGGCTTGTTGGCCGCTCTGCCACGGTCGCGCTGCTCCGGCACGTCAAAAAGTGCTCCGTGAGGCTTTCTGAGCCAAAAGTGGTTGGATGGCTTGGCATCACTGGGAATATCCATGGTATAGTTGGCGGTAAATAGCTGACCAAAACCTATCTCTTCCCTAAGCGGCTTCATTTGACCATGGCCATACTCAACGAGGGTGAGCCCTGCGGCATACTGGTGCTGCAGGTGCAACTTTAGCGAAGCTGCAGTTCCGGGAGCGTAGTAATAGTCATCAGCGATGGCCTCTGCGTATACCCCTGCAAGTTTCAGCGCCAGCTCCTGCAGTTCCGACACCTTGTAATCGCGGAGGGGGCTTGCAGGCTTGCTGAGCAAAAGCTTGCGCGCCTTGAGAACTATGGGTACCGAACGATGGGGCGATTCAAAATCATAGGCAGCGATGGCTTCAGCCAATAGGGCTCCCACATCGGCGGCATCTATGCGGGCCCAATCTGTTTGCACGCCATCGAGGATGCCAGCTTCCTGATCCGCTTTATCGCCGAGCACGTATTCCATGTATTCTATGTTGAGGCCATAGTACACATCGGTGCCGAAGCCCTGGCTTTTGTGCTGACTTCGGCTGCGCGCGGCAATCCGTGCATAGGTTTCACCAAGCAATGCATCATATTCCCCCACATTCACCCTTAGGAAGTTATCATTATCGCGCGCCTTTTCGGGCAAATCTTTGATCCACCATGAGCTTGTATTGAAATACAGCCTCTTTGCCTGCCACGGCGCTACGTATTGCAATTGCTCCGGGTAGCGGTTGGGATCGGCGGCGGCAGTGAAGGCCTCTTCGGCGAGCAAGGCACTCGCCTCATGGTGGCCGTGGCCGGCGTAGTTGTTTGGCGGAAAGCGTGTCACCATCGCATCGGGCCGAAAGCTGCGTATCACCCATACCATGTCAGCCAATACTTCGTCCTTGCCCCATTTATCGAGGGTTTCTACCGATGACTTGCTGTATCCAAAATCGACAGCCCGGCTGAAATACTGTTCGCCACCGTCGATCCGGCGGGCCGCCAGCAATTCCTCGGTGCGCAACACCCCGATGGCTGCCCCTATTTCAGTGCCAACGAGATTTTGCCCCCCGTCACCGCGCGTAAGTGAGAGGTAAGCCGTACGCGCCATGAGTTTGTTCTCGAAGTACGAAATGAGTCGGGTATTCTCATCATCAGGATGGGCGGCTATGTAGAGCACAGAAGCAAGGCCATTGGCTTTTTGCAAGTCGTGGTAGAGCCGCGATGAGCTATAGGCCTCAGGAAACTGGCCAAAGGAGAAAGATACTGCGCCGATACAAACGCAAAGCGCGATAATTATTCTTGTCATAACTCGATAGTGAAGGCGGAATGCGGGCAAATATAACCCTTCAATTTGGCAAAAGCTGTTCTTGGCGACGACAGCCTTGCAACTTCGTTGTTCACACTCCCTGACGCATCTTGAGGAGGCGTGCGAAGAAATTGACTGCTCTAGGATGAGCCAATGATTCCTGAGCCAGAACTTTAGATTCATGGACCGGAACGATATTGAACTGTGGTTCGCTGCACACAATACTCAAATCGAAAGTCTCAACAGTAAAGCGATATGCATCTGTGATTCCATCAGTATGCAGTCGCGTAAATGAATACTGCTCCATGAAAAGATTTAAATTCGCATTGGCTTTGCTTTCTTTAACACTGCACACTTCCGTGGGAGCAACAGTTTTTTGATCATGGACTACCTGAACACGGGTAGCCTTGAATTCCTCTTTGGACAGCTCATGGCAGGGTTGTACATCTGCAAAAGCATCTGTGCATTTGTACACAGATGTCCATACAAAAGGAGCCACAGTTTGTGAATCACTCAAAGACTCCTGCTGATTTTCAACAACATAAATTCCCTCAACAACATCACGGCTCATGGATTGAAATACCAACAAAGTGAGTACTCCTGCGGCGCATGACAGGCATACAAAAAGATAAGTTGCAAAACTTTCGTATTTCACACGTCGAAAATAGGGAAAATAAATGTGCCAACAGTTGTTTCCAATGTAAATTTTCTTTGAACTTATTGACAACAGATATTTAACGACATTTCACATGTCGCATTGCGCGACGGCTTATTTAAAATACCGCTTCACGACAAATGGAAATGCATGCCTTTCGTCGGCAGCATGGATCATGAGTTGGTCCACCTGCCACATTTGCCTGTCAAAATCCGGGAAATATGCATCTCCCTCCACATCAGCGTATACTTCAGTAATATACATGTCGTCTACAAAGCCTTCATTCAGCGCCGCATGATAAATCTGACCACCCCCGATCACAAAAGTGTGCGTTTCACCTTGAATACGCGCGTGGTTGAGGGCATCCCGCAGTGAATGCACAACCGTACATCCCGGTGCTGAGTAAGCCTTGTTGCGCGTTATGACAATATTCGGTCTTCCTGGCAGGGGTCTGAATTTGTGGGGTATGCTTTCGTAATTCTTGCGGCCCATCACTACGGTGCGGCCTTTGGTGGTTCGTTTGAAAAAAGCCATGTCATCGGGGAGGTGCCATGCCAGGTCGTTGTCCTTGCCAATCACACCATTGGATGCTACTGCAGCGATAATGCTAACCTTCATACTAAATGGCTACCGGGGCTTTGATATGGGGATGAGGATTGTAATCGAGCAATGAGAAATGCTCAAACTTGAAACCAAAGATGTCCATGTGCTGCGCATTGAGTTGCATTTGCGGAAGCGGCCGTGGCTCACGGCTCAGCTGTTCGCGCACCTGGTCAAAGTGGTTGTGGTAAATATGGGCATCGCCAAAAGTGTGAACAAAATCACCCAGCTCCAAACCACAGACATGCGCTACCATCATGGTAAGCAGCGCATACGACGCGATGTTGAAGGGCACGCCGAGGAAGGTATCGGCGCTGCGTTGATACAACTGACAACTCAGCCTTCCATCAGCCACATAGTACTGAAAAAGAGTATGACACGGGGGCAGGGCCATATGCTCAACCATCGCAGGATTCCAAGCGCTCACGATCAAGCGTCGGCTATCGGGATTCCGCTTTATTTGATCAATGAGGTTGGCAATTTGATCAATGCTTCCGCCCTCAGGCCTCGGCCAGCTGCGCCATTGATAACCATATACCGGCCCAAGCTCCCCCTGTTCATCGGCCCATTCGTTCCATATGCTCACCCCATTTTCTTTGAGATAGGCTATGTTGGTATTGCCTTGTAGAAACCAGAGCAACTCGTGGATTATGCTCTTGATGTGCACCTTTTTGGTGGTGACAAGCGGAAAGCCTTTGTTGAGATCAAAGCGCATTTGGTATCCAAAAACACTGCGCGTACCCGTGCCGGTGCGGTCTGATTTGTCCACACCATGATCCATGATGTGCTTGAGTAATTCGTGGTATGCCTGCATTTATTCTGTGTATGCCCAAAGGTACTATGCCTTTCGGCAAATGGGGTTCCGTGCATGAGTAAAATGCCCACAAGTTTTGAACGGCACAGCCCAAATCGAGGTCATTGTTGAGCTGTGTACACCTATTTTATACCTTTAGCGCCGTCGTCGAAAAAACAATGCCCTCCCATGCACAAGTGCAAACCATTCGTTAGCCGATTTTTCCCTAAAGGAAATACCCTTTTCAACCGCCACGGAAATACCTTATGAAGAAAACACTTTTGGTGCTTGTCGCCATATTTTTCGCTTTTTATCTCACACCACTTGCCAGCCTGGCACAAGGTATTGATGCGGCTACCACAGCAGCTCCTTTGGGCGGATTCAGTATGAACTCGCTGATGCGGGGAGCAATTGGCATGGTAGTGCTCATCATTATTGCATACCTCTTTAGCAGCAACCGCAGGGCCATTTCCTGGAGGGTGGTGGGCATAGGTCTGGGCATACAATTGGTACTTGCCATTGGTGTGCTTCAAGTACCTGTAATACAAGGAATATTTGAGTTCGTGGGTGCATTGTTCGTCAAAGTGCTAGACTTCACCAAGGCCGGATCTACCTTCCTCATTGGCAACTTGATGGATGTAGAAAGCTACGGATACATCTTTGCCTTTCAAATATTGCCCACCATCATGTTCTTTTCAGCACTTACCAGCGTGCTCTTTTACATGGGTGTGATACAAAAAGTGGTGTACGGACTTGCATGGTTCATGACCAAAACCATGCGCCTCTCGGGTGCTGAAAGTTTATCGGTGGCCGGCAATATCTTTTTAGGCCAAACGGAGAGCCCACTGCTTGTAAAGGCCTATCTGGAAAAAATGAACCGTTCAGAGATTTTGCTTGTGATGATAGGTGGCATGGCTACTGTAGCGGGCGGGGTTTTGGCAGCATACATTGGCTTTCTTGGGGGCGAAGATCCTGTATTGCGCAAAGAATTTGCCAAGCACCTGCTTGCTGCTTCGGTGATGGCAGCGCCCGGCGCGGTGGTTATTTCCAAAATATTGGTTCCGCAAACGGAGGACATTGACCGCGCGATTTCCGTATCACAGGAAAAGATTGGTGATAACTTCCTAGATGCCATGACTAAAGGCACCACCGAGGGACTCAATCTTGCGTTGAATGTTGGGGCCATGCTCCTTGTATTTTTCGCCTTTATTGCAATGTTCAACTCCATTTTTGGTTGGTTGGGCACAGTGACTGGTCTCAACGAGACCATAGCCTCAGCTACTTCAGGAAAGTACGATGGCCTATCACTGGAGTTTGTTCTTGGGTACACCTTCGCGCCGCTCATGTGGCTTATTGGCGTGGCGAGCAGCGACATTACCCTTGCAGGGCAGCTGCTTGGTGAAAAAATTATCGCGTCAGAATTTGTGGGATACACCAGCCTCGCGAAGTACAAGGCGCTTGGCGCTGAGGCAGGCGGGTTCAGCTTTCAAAAGTCCATTTTTATGTCGACCTACATGCTTTGTGGTTTCGCCAATTTTGCCAGCATTGGCATCCAGGTGGGTGGCATAGGTTCACTTGCCCCCGGTCAGCGCACCTTGCTGTCAAAATACGGCATGAAAGCACTGTTGGGAGGTACGCTTGCCTCCTTGCTGTCGGCAACTATTGCAGGCATGATATTAGGCTGATCCCGTGGGCACGTCAGCACAGCAGACGCATGGATATTACTTTGCAGCAGTACAGGGTGCCGCACTGCGGTCTAATTTTTCTTTCGGCGGTTTATTTCGTCGCGTATGCGCGAAGCCTTTTCGTATTCCTCTTTATTTAAGGCTACCTGAAGCTGTTTTTCAAGCTCTTCAAGGCTCTCAGTACTGCTGATTGCACTTGCTCCACCGGGCACCGCGCTCATCGCAGCAGGTTCGCTCTCATCGGCGTCATCGTCTTCATCGATCACAATACCCGCTGAGCCAAGAATAAAGTCGTGCGTATAAATGGGCTTCTCGCAGCGCAGGGCTATGGCCACAGCATCGCTGCTGCGGGCGTCAATCTCGAGGCGCTTGCCGTGCTGAGAGCAAATGACCTTTGCAAAAAATATACCCTCTACCAAATTGTAAATCACCACTTCGTCAAGTTCAATCTCAAAGCTGTCGAGAAAACTCTTGAACAAATCGTGGGTGAGCGGGCGGCTGGGGGTCATTTTTTCCAAGGGTATGGCAATGGCCTGCGCCTCGGCGCCACCAATGATGATGGGCAGGCGCCTGTTGCCCACTTTTTCCTTCAAAATCAGTGCGTAGGCGCCAGTCTGCGTTTTGCTATACGACAATCCAACTACAGAAAGCTCAATTTTATCCATACGAAATGGAAACGGCGGGTTTAGAAAAGGAGTGCAAAAGTAATCCAGTTGTTGCTTTAAAACAAACGGCAACCACAATTAACCGGAGCATGCATGCAATATAGGAAAATTTGGCTTACTGAGCCGCCTTAAACTTCTTCACAGCCTCGGTAAGTTTTGGCAGCACTTCGAACGCATCGCCCACCACGCCATAGTCAGCCGCTTTGAAGAAGGGCGCTTCTGGATCCGTGTTGATCACTACGATTGTTTTGCTTCCATTCACGCCTGCGAGGTGCTGTATGGCCCCTGATATGCCGGCAGCAATATACAAATTGGGGCGAATGGCGATACCTGTTTGACCGACGTGCTCATGGTGCGGCCTCCAACCAATATCACTCACCGGCCTGCTGCAAGCGGTGGCTGCGCCCAAGGCATCGGCGAGCTCTTCCACGATACCCCAATTGTCAGGGCCTTTGAGGCCCCGACCTGCCGAAACCACCAATTCCGCTTCGGGCAATGGAACTCCATCACCGCTGCGGGTTTTGCGGTCCTTAAGCTTCAGTTTGCCTTCCACAATGGCGGGGTTGATTTCTGAAACGGTGGCGCTTCCTTCGATGAGCTCAGGCTTTAAGCTATTGGGCAGCACCGAAATAATTTTCACATCTGTTTTCATTTCATAGGTCGCAAAGGCCTTTCCGGAAAAAACGTTGGTGCGCACGCGGAATGTGTCACCGTCCACTTCGGGCAGTGCGGTGGCACCTGCTACGAGACCGGCATTCAATTTTGCCGAAAGGCGCGGAGCAATGGCCTTGCCGCTGGGATCAAAAGAAAATATAACAACCTTGGCCTGCACCTCGGCTGCAGCGGCTTCGACAAGCTGTGTGAGGGTTTGGTCGTTTTCAACTTCTATACTCCTGGCCACCAATACTTTGTTGGCGCCATACTTCCCCAAAGCAGCAAGCTGCTCTGAGTCGGTTTTGCCGTAAGTTACTACGGCTACATCTTCTCCACGGCCTGCTGCTATACGGCTGGCGTAGTACGTAGCTTCGAATGCTGCTTTGGAAATTTTGCCTTCAGTGGCATTTGCAAATACGAGTACTGACATGTCTTTTTAATGTTTTTGGTGGGTGGGGGATCAAATAACTTTGGCTTCATTGTGAAGAAGCTCAACCAACTGCTCCATTTGGTCTGGATCAATCATTTTTACAGCGCCTTTCTCGGAGGGCAGACCATATGAGGTAACCTGCACCAAGGGAGCAGCATCAACCGGAGCTACCACATGCAATGGCTTGGTGCGGGCTGCCATGATGCCGCGCATGTTGGGAATGCGCTGCTCAGCAACACCCTTTGCACAACTGATCACCATGGGCAGCGGCCCTTCCAGCACATCTTTGCCGGCAGGTACATCCACCTCTACGGTAGCCATACCTCCGGCTAAATCCACTTTGCTTGCTATGGACACGTAAGGCATTTCCAGCATCTCAGCCAGCATACCCCCTACCTGGGCACCATTGTAGTTGATGGTTTCCTTCCCAAGCAAGATGAGGTCAAAACCTTTGTCGGCAGCATAGGCTGAAATTTGTTTGGCAGTGCTGTACGCATCCTTTGGATCGGTATCGATCCGAACAGCTTCATCAGCCCCTATGGCCAGGGCTTTGCGAATGATGGGGTCATAATCAGCCCCTCCCACGGATATGATGGTCACTGAACCTCCACCGGCCTCTTTCATTTCAAGTGCCCGTACCAAAGCATACCACTCATCGTAAGGATTTACAATAAATTGGATTTTGTCCTCATTGAACTTGGTATTGTTGTCCACAAAGCTGATTTTGCTTGTGGTATCGGGAACTTTGCTGATGCAAACTAAAATTTTCATGGGCAGTAAATTTTATAAGTGGGTGTAACAATTGGTGGTATAAGTACAAAAGAAGTCATTTTGCCTGAGAAGGTAGAAAAACGAGTTTCACAAAGGTATGCACGCATAACAAATTATCCAAAAAAGGGTTGTTAAGTTGCGTAAAATGTGTGCGCATAGGCCCTGTTACCAAGCTTTGCGAAAAGGAAAGCAGCCAATGCCTTTATTTGCTACTTTTGCGGCCACATAAATAAAGCCATGAGAGTAATACAGTTTCGTGAAGCAGTATGCGAAGCCATGAGTGAGGAAATGCGCCGAGATGACCGCGTGTTCCTGATGGGCGAGGAAGTTGCTGAATATAACGGTGCCTACAAGGCCAGTAAGGGCATGCTCGACGAGTTTGGCCCGATGCGGGTTATAGATACCCCCATTGCCGAACTCGGATTCACAGGCATTGCCGTTGGTGCTGCCATGAATGGACTTCGACCGATTGTAGAATTTATGACCTGGAATTTTGCTGTGCTGGCAAGTGACCAAATCATCAACCATGCGGCCAAAATGCTGCAGATGTCGGGAGGCCAATATGGTGCACCCGTAGTATTCCGCGGTCCCAACGGCCCGGCAGGTCAATTGGCCGCTACGCATTCCCAGAGTTTTGAAAGCTTTTACGCACATGTACCCGGCCTAAAGGTAGTTACGCCAAGCAACCCATACGACATGAAAGGCCTGCTTAAAGCGGCTATCCGCGATGATGACCCGGTGTTGGTCATGGAATCGGAAAAAATGTACGGCGACAAAGGTGAAGTACCCGAAAGCGAGCACATTGTACCAATCGGAGTAGCCAACATCGCCCGCAAAGGCAAAGACGTTACCCTGGTTTCATTCGGAAAAATCATGAAAGTAGTTTTGGAAGCTGCTGAAGTGCTGGCTTCTGAAGGAATCGAAGCGGAAGTTATCGATTTGCGTTCTATCCGTCCGCTCGACATTGATACCATTATAAAGAGCGTTAAAAAAACCAACCGCCTTGTGATTGTTGAAGAAAGTTGGCCCGTGGCCTCCATCGCCGCTGAAATATCACACAGGGTTCAGCTGCACGCATTCGACTATCTCGACGCCCCGGTGCGCAGGGTGATGATGGCCGACACGCCTTTCGCATTCGCCGTTCCGCTTATTGAAGCATCGTTGCCCAATGTGGAGCGTACCGTGCGTGCCGTGAAGGAAGTGAGCTACTCTACAAAATAAACATGATTACACCCTCAGCCCAGCGCTGAGGGAATATTTTTTGCGCCCTGGTAGGTAAAAACATATTTTTGCCGCCCGAAAAACCAAGATAACCGAAATACAATGACTACACTACTCTACCTGGTTCCTGGCATGGCCGTTATTGGTCTGATATTTATGGCTGTGAAAGCCAAATGGGTAATGGCTCAGGACGCCGGCGATGAAAAAATGAGCAATCTCGCCAAGTACATCCGCGAAGGAGCACTGGCATTCCTCTCTGCTGAATACCGCGTACTGACCATATTCGTGGTTGTGGCAGGGGCCTTGCTCGGCCTTATCTCCTATTTGGTTCCAACAAGCCATTGGTTTATTGTGGTGGCCTTTGTCATTGGTGCTGTATTTAGCGCCGTGGCCGGAAACATTGGTATGCGCATAGCCACTGCCGCCAATGTGCGGACTACCCAGGCTGCACGCACCAGCTTGAAAAAAGCGCTTGACGTGTCCTTCTCAGGAGGCGCCGTGATGGGCTTGGGTGTGGCCGGACTTGCCGTTTTTGGTCTGAGTATGTTGTTCATCCTGCTCTTCGCTTGGTTTATGGGTGGTCTGTGGACCGGTCTTGATGGTTATGATGACATGACCATCGTACTTGAGGCCCTTGCAGGCTTTTCACTTGGAGCTGAATCTATCGCCCTCTTCGCACGTGTGGGTGGAGGCATCTACACCAAAGCGGCCGACGTAGGCGCCGATCTCGTAGGTAAAGTAGAAGCGGGCATTCCAGAAGACGATCCCCGCAATCCCGCCACCATCGCCGACAATGTTGGTGATAACGTGGGTGATGTGGCCGGTATGGGTGCCGACCTTTTTGGCTCCTATGTAGCTACGGTGCTTGCATCGATGGTACTGGGCAACTACGTAATCCGCGACATGCTCGAAGTGGGCAACGTCAGCATTCTCGACGATGGTTTTGGCGGGATCAGCCCCATCCTTGTCCCCTTGATCATCGCAGGTTTGGGTATACTCTTAAGTATTATTGGCACCTGGTTCATAAGGATTAAGGATGAGAAAGCAAAGGAGGCAGAGGTGCAGGCAGCCCTCAACCGCGGCAATTGGGGTTCAATCATCCTTACGGGTATTGCTTCATATTTTGTCATAGACCTTATCCTCCCCGAAACCCTCTACATGAGTTTCTTTGGAGAGGGAATTCGAGAAATTGATTCCATGCGCGTATTTGGCGCCGTACTGGTTGGCCTTTTTGTGGGTGGTGCTATATCTTATTTTACAGAGTACTACACCGGATTGGGCAAAAAGCCCGTAATGGACATCGTTCAAAAATCGAGCACAGGCCACGCCACCAATGTCATTGCGGGCTTGGCTACTGGAATGATGTCAACCTTTGCTCCAATTCTGCTTTTTGCAGGAGCCATTTGGGGTGCTTACACCCTTGCAGGTTTCTACGGCGTGGCGATAGCCGCTTCGGCCATGATGGCTACCACTGCCATGCAACTTGCCATTGATGCTTTTGGCCCCATTGCCGACAATGCAGGTGGTATAGCCGAAATGAGCGGCTTGCCCAAAGAGGTGCGTGAGAAAACTGACATTCTCGACTCGGTGGGCAACACGACTGCGGCCACAGGCAAAGGATTTGCCATTGCTTCGGCCGCACTCACAGCATTGGCTCTTTTTGCAGCCTATGTGACCTTTACCGGCATTGATGGAATCAACATATTTAAAGCCGATGTACTGGCAGCACTCTTTATAGGCGGTATGATTCCCGTAGTTTTCTCTGCACTCGCTATGAACTCAGTGGGCAAGGCAGCCATGGAGATGGTAAAAGAAGTGCGCAGACAGTTCAAGGAAATTCCCGGAATTATGGAAGGCACTGGCAAGCCCGAGTATGCCAAGTGTGTTGAAATTTCTACCAATGCTGCCATCCGTGAAATGATGCTTCCCGGAGCCATTACCATTGTTACCCCCATCATTGTAGGATTCGTGATGGGCATGGAGCCGCTCGGCGCCTATATGGCTGGGGTGACTGTATCGGGTGTACTATGGGCCATTTTTCAAAACAATGCCGGTGGCGCCTGGGACAATGCCAAAAAATCATTCGAGGCTGGCGTGATGATTGATGGAGAGATGACTTACAAAGGAAGTGAGGCCCACAAGGCCGCCGTTACCGGCGATACCGTTGGCGATCCTTTCAAAGATACTTCTGGACCCTCCATGAACATTCTCATCAAACTCACTTGCCTTGTTGGTCTTGTCATTGCTCCGCTGCTCGCACAGTTTTACGGCACGGGTCATGGTCAAAGCAGCCACAACAATGAATCCCAACCATCGACGCAGGTAATGGCCAGCGGCGAATTTGATGCTGCGGCCAACTTCAACGGCAGCTTTACGGTGAATCAGAACAACTCATCATTTAACTGGGTGGCAAAAAAAGTAACCGGCCAGCACAATGGTCAAGTATTGGCGAAGGGAACAGTAATTTTCGACAAAGGTCTTGCAACGGCAGGCCGATTGCGCATTGATATGGGCAGCATCACGGTGGAAGACATCAAAGATGCTGAGGACAATATGAAATTGGTCAATCACCTTAAGAGCGAGGACTTCTTCGCTGCCGAACGCTATCCACATGCCCAGTTGAATATTACAAATTCCATCATGCTTGACAAGGACACCTACCAATTTGAAGGCATATTGCAGCTCAAGGGTATAGAAGGACCTGTAAAGGGTTCCTACAGTTTGAGCGCAGCTGGGATTAGCGGTGGTTTCACTTTCGACCGTTCACAGTTCGACGTAAGGTTTGGTTCACAATCATTCTTTAATGATTTGGGCGACCGTATGATATACGATGAAGTGAGCATTGTCTTCAACGTGGCCGCCCAAAGGGCTTCGCAGATATAAAAAAAAGCCCCTGTCCGGGGCTTCTTCTGGTTCTAAAACTCTTTTGGTTTATTCGAACAATCCATGGATTTCACCATCTATGGCGTTGATGATTTTACCGAGGTCTTCAGGATTTTGGTGGAAAGCATTGTTGTCAATTTCCACAATGAGCAACTTTCCTTTGTCGTAAGTGCTCACCCAAGCCTCATACCGTTCATTGAGCCGTTTTAGATAGTCAAGGCGTATCGCTTCTTCATACTCCCTGCCCCTTTGCTGAATGTTGTTGACCAGTGCTGGCACAGATGCACGCAAATAGATGAGCAGGTCAGGGGCTACCAGGAACTTTTCCATGGAGTTGAACAAAGAAAAATAATTCTCAAAATCACGTGTGGTCATTAAGCCCATGCTGTGCAGGTTGGGCGCAAATATGAAGGCATCCTCGTAAATGGTACGGTCCTGTACCACATTGCGGTTGCTGTTCCTGATTTCAACCACCTGATTAAACCGGCTGTTGAGAAAGTATATCTGCAGATTGAATGACCACCGCTGCATATCCCGGTAAAAATCCAATAGGTATGGATTTTCATCTACATCCTCAAAATGGCATTCGTATTTGTAGTGCTTTCCAAGGAGTCCTGTGAGGGTGGTTTTCCCTGATCCAATATTTCCGGCAACGGCTATGTGCATGGTATTTTCTGTAAGGTTCAAAAGTACAAATAATGGGCGTTCCGGTAAGCGATGCCCGCTTAATTGAGCGTATATACCACTACCTTTTCGGCATATTGCACCCATACACGGTTCTTTTGGAGCTCGGCATTGGTGCTGCCTTCCGGCAAAGGAATTTCTTGGTACTGATCACTCTGGAAGTTATACCGCTTCAATACACCATTTTCATGAAAAACCAATTCGGATTCATGCACTTGAAAGCGCTTCACAATGTGCAATGGGATGGTGCGCATGTAGGTCCCAAATATGTCAAACACAAGAATACCTGTGCTTGGATTATTGACGTAAAGCCTGTTGGCAAATTCAACCATGTAGGTAGGTTCGAGATTGGCAAGGCGCAGTACCTGCGCGAGATTGCCAGTTACCGACACCGTTCTGAAATTCTCATTTGTTCTCACCAGTTGAAATTCCATAGCATCATAGAACCAAAAATGGTTTTGTACGGAACTACAGGCAAGAATTCCCAGGTTAATGCCTTGATGAAGCAAATTAACATTGCCTCGGTTATTGCTCAATGTATTGTCGAGCAGCACTACATAATTTATTGCCGGATAGTTCAACAGAGGTCTAAGCGGGAAGGTGACATCCACGGCCTCAATATTGCCGAGACGCTTGTCGCTGTACCTGAATTGAAAATCGCCGGTTTTGTTATACTTTATCATTTCCGTACCTCGGATAATATAGGTATTGAGCAGGTTGTCAGTAACAATAAAATCAGCTTGCTCCTTGATTTCAAAAAGCGGCACCAAAACTTGCTGGGCGCTGCAATGGACCGTCATGACCGCCATCAAGATGCTTATTGTAAATGCATTCATGTTGTGCTAAGGGGAGCTAAAGCTTGTAGTTCTTCAATGATTTCACGGTGATTGCTCAACCTTGGCACTTTGTGCTGACCACCGAGCTTTCCCTTGCTTTTGAGCCAATTGTAAAATGAATGTTTGGGCATTGCTTTTACAATTGGCGGATTTAAAGTGAGCGATCCTTTTCGCTTTGCATCATAGTCGCTGTTCACTTCACGCAGCGCCTCATCGAGCTTTTCTGCAAAAAATTCCAGATTGGCAGGAGCGCTATCGAACTCGATGAGCCACTCATGGGCGCCTTGTTTACCAAACTCATTCATATATACCGGGCCAGCGGTATACTCGCTGATGGTACATGTCGCTGATTTACAAGCAACCTGTAAGGCCTTTTCCGCATTGTCGATGATGAGCTCTTCACCAAATGCATTGATAAAGTGCTTGGTGCGACCCGTCACCTTGATGCGGAAAGGATGTACGGAAGTAAAAGCTATGGTATCACCTATGCGGTAGCGCCACAAACCGGCATTGGTACTGATCACAATTTCATAATTCTTACCAATTTGCACATCTTCCAATCCAATGGTTGTTGGCTGCTGGAGGTGGGTGTGTTCCGCTTCTATAAATTCATAGTATATGCCATAGTCAAGCAGCAAAAGCATATCATCCGCGCCGTATCGGTCTTGTAGTCCAAAAAAACCTTCACTGGCGTTGTAAGTTTGGTAGTATTTCATTCCCGGCGAACCAATGATGGCCCTGAATTGCGATTCATAAGGAGCAAAGTTTACACCACCATGCATATACAGCTGCAAATTGGGCCATACCTCCGCAATATTTTCTTTTCCGGTTACTTCAAGGACCCGTCTCAAGAGCACCAATGTCCATGATGGCACCCCTGCCATTACGGTTACATCCTCATCCTTCACGTTTTGTGCAATGGCCTCAATTTTGGTTTCCCAATCGTCCATGAGCGCGATAGTTTTGTCTGGAATGCGTCGAAACTCAACCCACAGCGGAAGATTATTGATCAAAATACTTGAGAGATCCCCCCAGTAAGAGTCTTTCCTAAAGGTATTTATCTGGCTGCTCCCACCCAGCACCAGCGATTTTCCCACATACAAAGTATTGTCGGGGTGGTTGTGATCATACATGGCCAGCAAGTCCTTGCCCCCTTTGTAGTGACAGTCTTCTAGCGCTTCTCTGCTCACGGGTATGAATTTGCTTCTGTCACTTGTTGTTCCCGATGATTTAGCGAACCAATTGATGTTGGTGGGCCACAAAATATTTTGCTCCCCCTGTTGCAATCGCTGTACGTAAGGTTTCAAATCTTCGTAGGTTTGCAATGGTACCCTTTCGCGAAAAATGGCGGGCGAAAGGATGCTGCTGTATCGGTATTGCTTTCCCCATGCAGTGCTTTTGGCTTGTGCTATCAAAGCGTCGAAGACTTCGGTTTGCACTTCGATAGGATATTTCATGAATAGCTCGATTTGATGCAATCGCTTTTTCATGAACCAGGAAAATACAGAATTAAGGGCTGACATAAGTAAAGTAAAGTGCTCGCCAAATTACAAAAATCCCGCCATTTATATCAAAAGCGTGCGATATGTGTGTTGAAGGAACTTTACGAAAAATGAAAAACAGAGCTGATGGCGAAGTGCACTACTGGCTCAACCTTGATAAAGAACCCGTATTGCATCTCAACCCACTCATTGGCAAGTCGGTGACGCTAGAATGGTTGGGCACAATAAACTGCATCAATTGTGGAAGAGAAACCCCTAAGTCATTTGGTCAGGGTTTTTGCTACCCATGTTTTCGCGATGCGCCCGAAGCCTCACCATGTATCATTAGGCCCGAGCTCTGTGAGGCGCATCTGGGCAAAGGCCGCGACCCGGCATGGGAAATGGCCAACCACAGCCAACCGCACCTCGTGTACCTTGCGCAAACTGCCGATATAAAAATAGGAATTACACGGTCTACCCAAGTTCCTACAAGATGGATAGATCAGGGTGCCTGGAGGGCTGTGGCTATAGCCGAAACTCCTTACCGCCAGCTGGCTGGGGTGATTGAAATGGAGATCAAACAATTTCTGAGCGACCGCACCGATTGGCGCAGCATGCTCACTGGCACCAATGGGCTGGACGATTTAATGACAGTGCGCGATGAAATACTCAGTTTCTTTCCAAAAGAACTTGAACAGTACATCATTACCGGTTCTGAATTACAAGAATTTCACTACCCGGTACCCCAATACCCTGTTAAAGTAAGCAGCATCAACCTCGACAAGCATAGAAAAATAAACGCGGTGCTGGAGGGCATCCGTGGTCAGTACCTCCTTTTTTCGCATGGTGAAGTCATCAACTTGCGCAAATATAGCGGTTACCGCGTTCGATTCGATACGCTGTGAGGCAAAAGTGTAGGCACCTTAGTACACCTCAATGCTGTATGGCACCACGGCCTGCACGCCGGTCATTTCTTTGGCGCGCTTGAGCTGCTGAAATTGGCGCAGGAGCTGCTCGTCACCGCCAAATTGCCAACGCAGTATCATATTTGAAGTTTCACCGGTAAGGTCGTCAATAAGTTGTTGAAAGGGATCTTTGCGCTTGGGCAATTTGCGGATGCTGTAATCTTCGATTTCTGCAAGTTCAGCAGCGGCCTCTATGGCTTCTTCCAATCCTCCCAGCACGTCAACCAAACCCAGTTCCAAAGCATCTACTCCGCTCCACACGCGGCCCTGACCAATGCTGTCCACAAAACTTGGACGCAAGCCGCGCCCATTGGCTACTACCTGCACAAAGTCGGCATAGCTTTTATCGACGCTTTCCTGCCAGAGATTGTATTCAGCAGGAGTCATAGGGCGTGTAATCTCACCAAAGTCGGCGTATCGGTTTGTCTTCACCCCATCGAATGTAATTCCTATTTTATTGTTGAACAATCCCTTCATGTTTGGCAACGTAGCAAATACTCCGATAGAACCGGTGATGGTACTCGGCTCAGCATATATTCTGGTGGCATTGGCCGAGATGAGGTATCCCGCTGAGGCTGCCACATCGCCCATACTCACAATCAATGGTTTTGCTTGGGCGCCAAGCACCGTTTCGCGCCATATCATATCGCCGGCAATGGCTACACCCCCTGGGGAGTTTACGCGCAGTACAATGGCCTTTACCGTAGTGTCCCTGCGGGCTTCATTTAAAGCTTTCACATAGGCATCAGCACCAATTTCACCATTGTTGCCTT
Organism: Cryomorphaceae bacterium; assembly: GCA_036751905.1. GTDB lineage: Bacteria > Bacteroidota > Bacteroidia > Flavobacteriales_D > Cryomorphaceae > T3Sed10-241. The sequence goes on along the minus strand of DAIOTP010000020.1, from coordinate 4,312 downwards.
TACCAAAATTAACAATGCCTTCGGCGTAGATCACCGCAATCTTGTCTTTTTTGTACGAAGGGGTATACTTTTTGCGGTCTTTTGGCGCTGTTGGCGCCTTGATGTACTGGGCGAGGCTCACATAATTGAGATCCTTCTCGTCATCAACCTCCATTTTTGATTTGAGCCGGTCTATCAGTTCATCTTTGTGAATGGCTCCATGAATTAGCTTTCGCGAAAGCGCCTCATCCGAAAAATGACGGGGAGCCATGTCCGCAACCGCTTTCAGCTCATCCACCGATTGGCCCAGGCTGGGGCTCATCACGCTGAGCATATGGTTCCAGATGGAGCCGAGCCATTTTTCCGTTTGCATGCGGCTGGAAGGGCTCATTTCCTCATAGAGATAAGGCTCTACAGCACTTTTAAACTGATTGTTGGAGCCGCGAATCACCTGCATTTCAACTCCAGCGCCTTCGAGCATGCGTTTGTAAAATGGAATATTGGTATTCAATCCCTTAAATGTTACACTTGCATCGGCATTGGGCGCCAGGTAAATTTCATCGGCGGCTGAAGCAAGGTAATATCCGCCTTGGCTATACAGCTCGCCGTAGCTAATTATCCATTTCCCTGATTCTTTGAAGTCAAGCAATCCTTTGCGCACGGCATCAAGGGTAGCAATGCCCGCCATTGGAAAGGACGACTCCAAAAGAATTCCTTCAATCTTATCATCTTCTTTGGCTTTGCTGATGTTTTCCAAAATTTGATCGAGACCAATGGGCGACACACTGCTGAAACCACCAAAATCAAAACTAAACACCTCATCAGGACCTCGCTCTACGATGGGCCTGTCCAAATCAATCCGCAAAATTGTATTGTCCTTCACCCGCGTGGTGCGTTTGCTTTTGTCGAGGTCACTGAATGCTGCTGATATGGCTCCTGCAATGATCAAAAATCCAACAAAAAACAGCGCAAAGGATGCAAGGAAAGTTCCTAGCATACTGGCAAACATGAACTTAAAAAACTCCTTCATTTTTGTATTTACTTTGCACGAAGTTAATGGCAATTATGACGAAGTGTTCACTTGAAATACACCAACGGTGAAGCATTTACACAAACGGACCAGTACACACAAAACTTCCTGCGCATACCTATCATTGGGAAGCAACCTTGGCAACCGGATGGAGTACCTCCGCAGTGCCATGAATGAGATATCCCTTCTTGGGCAAGTGCTATCAACCAGCTCTATTTGGGAAACTGAGGCATGGGGATACACCGATGATCAACCCTATTTAAACATGGTGTGCGCCCTGGACACCTCAGAGCGCATCGGGGATTTATTCCGCGCTCTTCGTGCGATTGAAGCGCATACGGGGCGCAACCCAATGAGCAAAGCAAAACCTACCTACACAGCACGTGAAATTGACATTGACATTCTCTTTTTCGGAGCAGAAATAATTAATGAACCTGATCTGACTGTTCCTCACCCCCGGCTAGAAATGCGTAATTTTGTGCTCCTTCCCATGAGCGAAATCGCCCCTGACTTGATTCACCCCCTACTCCATAATTCAATTTTGCAATTGTTGGAACAAAGTACCGATTCATCTACTTGTACCAAGCTACCTTATGGATTATAACTTTATAGCCATTGAGGGAAATATTGGTGCGGGCAAGACCACCCTTTCGCGCATGCTTGCTGAACACTACAATGCCGAGCTGTTGCTCGAGAACTTCGAACACAACGCATTTCTTCCAAAATTCTATGCCGAACCCAACAGATATGCCCTTACTGTAGAACTCTCATTTTTGGCAGAACGCTATCACCAACTCAATTACAATCAGCCCGGCAGCAACCTTTTTAATGCGCTGACCATATCAGACTATTTTATTAGCAAGTCCTTAATATTCGCGCGTACCAATTTACAGAGTGATGAGTTCAAGCTGTTTTGGCAGTTGTTTGATATCATGTTTCACAATGTGAACAAACCTGATTTGCTCTTGTATCTGTACGCCCCCCCAGAAAAGCTGATGCAGAACATTCGCAAAAGAGGACGGCGATACGAGCAAGCCATCAAAGCGGAATATCTTGAGGATATACAACAGCAGTATCTCGAATTTTTGAGAAAGCAAGGCAACTCCATGCGCATAGTTTTGCTTGACATCACCAACATTGATTTTGTGAAAAAACAAGCCCATTTTCGCAAAATTGTGTCGCTCATAGAGCTACCTTTGACCAAAGGAGTACATAATCTGAGCGTGTGAGCTGATTGTCAGCTTATATAAAAGAAGTTAAGGCAGTATGCACTCTCATAAACAATATGTATTATTGCAGCCTCAAAAACAAGGTATAAAAGCTTTTTTCCTAAACATTCATCACAAATGAAGCACCGCAACTTGAAATCAACAGCCCTACTCATGGCATCCATCATTTTGCTCTCAGCCTGCGGAGGTCTGGGTAAGATGGCCAAATACGCTGAAACAATTACTTACAATGTTGAACCCAACCCACTTATCGTAAAAGGCGATAGCGTGGAGATTGCTATAAACGGCAACTTTCCCGGTAAATATTTCAACAAAAAAGCAATGGTCGAACTTCAACCAAAGCTTGAATACAATGGAGTAGCTACACCATTTAAAATGGTAGCTTTCCAAGGTGAAGATGCGCCGGGCAACGCAACAGTTATTCCTTACGAAAATGGAAAGAACTTTACCTACACTGACAAAATCGCCTTCAGCAATGAGATGCGAAAATCAGAGCTCAACCTGCATACTTTAGGTAAATTAGGCAACAAAGAACAGGCTTTCGATACGTACAAACTGGCTGACGGTGTGATCATGACCCCACTTCTTGTACAGAGCGATGATATGCCCGTACTTGGAAAGGACAATTTTAAAAGGGTGACCAACCATACCGCTGAAGCTGTAATTCACTATCTGGTTAATTCGTCAGTGGTAAGACCATCGGAACTGCAAGATTCAGACATCAAGGCGTTGGACGCGTATCTGAAAGAAAACGGAAAAAAAGAAAACCATCGGTTTACGTCAGCAAAAATTGAAGCTTATGCGTCACCTGAGGGAGAAATAAGCTTGAATGAAAATTTGGCAAGTGACCGAGCCAAGTCTGCGAGCCGTGCTGTGGGAGATGTGATGCGCAAGCACAAAATGAAGTTCGATGCCAACGAATTCTTCAACCTTGTACCCAAAGGCGAAGACTGGGAAGGTTTCAAAAAAGCCATGCAATCGTCAAGCATTGCCGATAAGCAACTCATCATGCGCATCCTTGAGATGTACAATGACAATGCAAAGCGTGAGCAAGAAATACGTAACCTGGCAGCCACTTTTGTGGAAATCTCTGACAAAATATTGCCAGACCTGCGCCGCAGCGAAATCAAAGTAAACTACGAAATTGTAGGCCGCACAGATGACGAGATTATTTCAATGGCCCGCAGCGCAAACGCTTCAGATCTTACCGTAGAGGAAATGCTTTATGCGACGACTTTGACCACCGACGTAGATGAACAATTTGCCATTTATCAAAAAACATCTGAAACGTACGGAAATGACCACCGCGCATACAACAACATGGGTGTAATCCACCTCATGAAAAATGAAGTGAGCGATGCTGAGGCAAAGTTTAACAGATCAGTTCAAGTAAAAGAAAGCCCTGAGGCCCACAACAACCTTGCTATTGTTAAGCGCCTGAATGGTGACCGTAAAGGTGCCATGGAACACTTGAAAAAGGCCGCAGGAGCGGGCAATGAAGTAAATTACAACATGGGTATTATTGATATCCAAAATGGAGACTACGCTTCAGCGGTACAAAATATGGCCGGTTACAACACTTTCAACAAGGCCCTTGCACTACTCCTGACTGGCAACAATGACGCTGCAATGCAAGCGTTAAATCAGGCTCCAGAAAAAGATTCAGCTGTGGGACAGTATTTGAAAGCCATCATTGCAGCACGAAGCAATGACGCCAATACTGTTTCAAGCAGTTTAAAGGCTGCCTATGGTATGGACGCTTCTATGAAGGAAGCGGCTTCAACCGACTTGGAATTCAGAAATTTCCAGAACGAGCTAAAGTAATCTGAATACGACCAAATCAAATTTAAAGGCTGCCTCTAAGGGCAGCCTTTTTTTATGGCAACCAAAAACGAGCCCGAGACATTACCCATTCATTTCGTTGGGTTTCTTTTTCGGTACAGGGGCACTTCCCACTTTTTGTGCAACTGCCAAGCGCCAATGCTTTTTACCTTGGGTCAATAAAATCAATAAAGAAATTCACTACTGTCCGATAAAACTTTAAAAGCGGGATTTCCATAGAGGTCATCCCGCT
>DAIOTP010000019.1:0-35289 GCA_036751905.1 Cryomorphaceae bacterium | reverse complement strand
GTGAAAACCAGATATACATGGATGAGAACAATTTGCGTCTGGCACTCAACCTGCGCGTACAGTTCAGCACACTCGCCGACGCACTCATCGAGCGCGACGAAACTGACAAAGCGCTCAATGTACTCGACAAATGCATTGAGGCCATGCCGGAGCGCAATGTGCCTTTCGACAGGTTTCTGGTACCCATCATTGAAGGATACTACAAGATTGGTGAAAATGACAAAGCCAATGCGCTGGCCTTGCGCCTCTTCGATATATACGAAGACGAGTTCAATTACTTCTCTACCCTTGACCCGGAGTGGTTGATCCAAATGCAGCAAGATTTCCAGCTCAGCTATGCCATCATGCAGCGCCTCAATGTTTATGCATCACGGATATATCCACAAGATGCTGAGATCAGGGAGCAATTCAAGGACCGCTTTGATGCAGTAGACCGCGCCTTTGAAGGCAAAATTCAGGAACTCGAATCAGCACGCAGCGGGGCCCCTATGAAGTTTTAAAAAAAAATTGGGCCATGTACCTCGTTAAAACACCTTCCATAGTGAAGCCACTGGCATCATCACTGCTGTGGAAGGTACCTACTTCAAGGCAAGAAGTGTATCTCACTTTCGACGATGGGCCGTGCCCGGGAATTACGGAAAGGGTGCTTGACATACTCGAGCAGTATCAAGCCAAAGCAACCTTCTTCTGCATTGGGGGCAATGTGGCAAAGTACCCCGACCTGTACGCTGAAATATTGCGCCGGGGGCACCGGACAGGCAACCATACATGGAACCATATGAGCGGATGGAGCTTCAGCGATTTCAGCTACTATAAAAGTGTCTTGGAATGTGCTGGAGTGGTAAAGTCTACACTGTTTAGGCCGCCTTACGGCAAAATTACACGTTCGCAGAGCGCAGCAATTGCCAAGCGGTATAGCATCGTGATGTGGGACGTGCTGAGTGCCGACTGGCGCGCTGATGTTCCTGCTGAGCAATGTGCTACCAATGTATGCGCCAATGCGGGTCCTGGATCCATCGTCGTTTTTCACGACAGTGAAAAGGCAAAACGCAACATGACATACGCACTACCCAAGGCCCTGGATCACTTTAATAAACACAACTACGCCTGCCTTAGCCTGCCGCATGCGTTTTAAGGGCGGCTTCAAGCACATGTTTGGGCATGGCTCCTGACTGGCGCCACACCTCATTCCCGTTTTTGAAAATTACGAAGGTGGGCACTCCCCGCACATTGTAGGCCTGTGAGGCCGCCGGATTCTTGTCAACATCTACCTTGAGGATTACAGCCTTGTCTTTTAGATCATTGGCTAACTCCTTGAGCACGGGAGCCATCGTTTTGCATGGACCACACCACTCGGCGAAGAAATCAACAAGTACGGGCTTGGGCCCACCGATCAGTTCTTTAAAACCTGCCATTATTGTATAGTATTTTTATCGGCCTTGCGCCAGGCATCCAAACCTCCGCGCAGGTCAATTATGTGAATGAATCCTTGTGAAGCCAAATATTTTGCAGCCTGCGCACTGCGGCCTCCCACCGCACAATACACAAACACCGGTTGGTCTTTGTCAAGTTTGCTGACCTCTGCCTCAAATTTATCCCACTTGCTGATATCGCATAGCCTTGCTTCAGCAAGGTGACCCGACTCCCACTCTCTTGGCGTGCGCACATCCAGAAGCTGCACTTTTTGTACTTGCATTCCATTCAAAGCTTTTTCAAAAGCATTCGCATCGAGCAATTCCGCTTTATGGGCAGACCGATCCATTTGCCCTTCTGCTTCCTGGCAACCCATAACCAACATAAAAGCTGCCATAAGCAGCACAGAAAAAAGATATTTCTTATCGAAAGTGAACATGGCAGTAATTGTCTGATGCAAAGGTAAGCCATTCATGACGGCCGCCATGGTGACTGCTGTTACAAATCAAAGAGCCCGACGCATGCGCCGGGCTCTCATAACGGTAATGGGAACTTATGCAGTGAGGAGCGTTAAAAATACCTCGGACTCCGCACCTTGATGTCCTGCTTGAAGAAATCGTATGCAATCATAATTTCGTGGCTGCCGTTGTGGTAGCTGTTCAATCTGCTCGTTCCAAAATCATAGGCATAACCTACCTGCAAGTGGTCGGTGATGTTCATGCTTAATATTCCAGCAAATGAATCCTGGTAGCGGTACGCGCCACCTATCCAAAACTTTTGGCTGATCAAAAACATGGCCGAAACATCAAAAGAAACGGGTGCTCCCTCAACCAAACGCACCACGGTGGACGGTTTAAACATTACCCCTCCACTATCGGCACTGAGGTTGAAAACGTAGCCGGCAAGCAGGTAATAATGCCTGTTGTCCACCCCCCTGCGGTTGGTATTTTGGAGATTGAAAGTATTGAGTTCGGGCTCCAGAATGGTAGGCGCTGCTACTCCCAGATAACCCCTGTCGCTGCGGTAGTACGCCCCAAACCCGAAGTTGGGCAGCATACGGTTGCTTACATTATTGTTGAAACTCTGGTCGTTGGGGTCAATGTTGTTCAAGTCTCGCAAGTTGGCCTGAAATATGGCCACACCCGCCCTAAGCCCAAACGATAACTTGGCCTTTTCGGTGGCCTGGATGGTGTAGCTGAAGTCGCCCCATATCCCGGTGTTGTTTGTAGGTCCGAGACGGTCGTTTTCCACCGTGAGTCCGAGGCCCATATTTTCATTGGGCAATGGTGAGTGTATGCTGAGCACCTGTGTGGATGGCGCTCCATCAAGCCCCACCCATTGATGGCGGCTTACCAATGATGTGGCCACTGCATCGCGCGAGCCCGCATAGGCTGGGTTGAGGATGAGTTGGTTCCACATGTACATGGTGTAGAGGGAGGATTGCTGCGCTTGTGCCCCGATTCCGGCCAGCAGGAGCATTGCCAGGATCACTATACGCGATGTGCTGATTGCTTTCATGATTGTTTCGTTTAAGGTTGTGTTTCGGTTAGCGGTTCAGATAAACATATCCTGTGCGTGGATCATTGCCATTGCCCAGATCGAGAATGTAGTAGTAGGTTCCTACAGGCAGATCACTGCCTTGGTTGCGCCCATTCCAATCGTTGTTGTAAGGCCTTGCAGAGAATACTTCAGCTCCCCAACGGTTGAATATTTTGATTTGATTGTTCGGGTAGTTGATGAGGCCTTGCACAATCCATTGATCGCCCACGCCATCTCCATTTGGCGAAAAGCCTTGGGGTATGATCAATACCGGATCAAGACACTCCGTCTCAGTAACGATAATGACGAGGGTTGTACTGATGTTTTCACACTCCTCACTCGTCACGGTGTAGGTGCGGGTGAAGGTGCCAAAGGCTTCCGGCACAAATATGGCGGGCACTTCAATTCCGTTGTTGTCGGTCCATACACCCCCTTCATCAGCACCTTCAAGGAGCCCAATCAGGTTGATGGGCGGATCGGTAACACAAAGTCTTATGGGGCTATCGGCTACCCCGGCGCTTGGGCCATCTATGGCTGTGATAGACACGGTTGCACTGTCAGCAGGGCACGGAGGCGCTTGAACCACATAGTGGAAAATAAAATTGCCAGGTGCATTCAGTAAAATTTCAAAAGGATCAATGGCTTCGCTCTGGTTGTTCACCCAGGTGCCTCCCTCATCACCATCGATGACAAATTCATCAATGCTCACCGTTTCTCCAGCACAGAAGCTTGCCGACCCAAGTGACACGCCAGCATTGGGCTGGGCCACCACTGTAAAGCTGACATCAGCGGTAAAAGTGCCGCACAAGTCGTCACTCACTTCATAAGTGAATGTGAAGCTGCCGGGCAATTCAATGCTGTAGATGGCGTCTACCACAACCCCGTTTTCATTGGTCCATGTGCCTCCTTCTGTTGCACCACTGAGTAGGCTGAAGAGGTCTACACTTACTTCGCTTACGCAAAATGACACGTTGTCGGAAGGAGTACCTGCGGTGGGCGTTTGAAATACCTCAACCACTACTTCTTGAGTTTGTACAGGACATGGTGGTACATCGAGAACATAATTGAAGATGAAGGTCCCGGCCGTCGTTGGTGTGTAACTTGAAGCAATGGCGTTGCCTTCAGCATCCGTCCATGTTCCGCCCAAATCAGCTCCTTGCAGGAGCTCTCCCAATTCAATGGCTTCGTTGCCGGTGCAAATGTTTGCCTGCAATGGTTCTCCACCGGTATCGGGCAAGCCCAATATGGTGACCTCGGTTGAAGTGACTTTCGGACAGCGACCAGTGGTGGTATACACGACTTCATACACACCGGGTACACTTTCCGAAGGAAGAATATTGCCGTTTTGCGGATTCATAACAAGTCCTGCCGGTGATGAGGTGAATACCCCCGAAAAAATTCCGTCAAGTTCTACAGAAATGCTATCCGCCACATTTGAACAGATTACAGCTGCGGGATAAGTAAATTCGTTGCTAAAGAAGCATACCAAAGTAGGGTCATTTTCGCCCTCTTCGTTGGGTTCGCCATTGCCATTGGGGTCAGGATTGGTGCCCTCGTGCGAAAAATCTTGCCCATTGAAAGGCCCGGTTGCACCATCATTTGGTCCTGTTTCCGCAGTTGTAACAACCACTTGATTGCGGAAACCATCTTGTATTGCATTGTTCATGTCTACCCTCACAGTAAAGTCAATAGCCGCCGTGCTGGCAGGGGGCATGGTGCCGTTACCAGGCAGCAGACGCGTATCGTTGAGGCCATCAAAGTCAGGATTTACTCCTCCACCCAGAATGCCAAAAGGCAAGGTTGGGGCACCCAAAAGCTCAACGGATGCGCCAAGTGGCAAGCCTATTGAAAGATTTTCAATCACTTGGACATTGGCCGCTATGGTGGGAAGGAAATTTTGAATGAAAACCCGATAGCTCACATCAAAAATGCGGGAGCCTGGTGCAGTTTCTTGCACGTTCTGAACGTTTTTGGCAGCACCAATTGTCGATGGACAGAATGGGAAGGTAAATGTGTTGCTTGGAAAGCGGAATCCACATGCAATATCGATCCCTTCCACCACGTAACTTCCTGCGAAGCTTGGGATAAGTGTGGGTTGTGTAGCACCTTGAATGGCTTCACCCTCAAAGAACCATTGGTAGGTATCAAAACCAAAAACGGTCATGGCAGCGTTGCCCGGTATACAAGGAATTGAACCTGGTACGCCTGTGCTCAAACCCACAACAGGCTCCAGCGTGAATCCGCTGAAGTAGCCCATGGTACCAACCACATTGTCACGGGTAAGTAAAGCTACGTTCATTACCGAGTCACTCTCGAGCAATACATTGTTGGTAGTTGGAGTGAATGAATATGTTACCCAATCGGTTATTCCAGTTACGGATTGAGGATTGGCCAACGGTGTAGCTGAGCCGTTCACGAATATTTGACTGCTCGCTTTGGTGATCACATTGACCCGACCATTGTTTGGCCCCGCAGCAAGCGAATTCACAAATGGTAAGTTAACCACCTTGGCACCTACACAATTTAGTGGAGGGATGAAGGATAAACCCACTGTTGGCCCTATCTGCGTGCTGCTTCCTGAGAGGGTTTGGTACATGTAAGCTTTTTCGGTAGTCAGTATGTACATGTTGTCCTCAGGGGTAAATTGGCTGGTAGGAATAATGTAAAATTCGCCTTCATTGAGGGTGGCGGCTGGCGTAGTTTCACCGTTGAGGTATACTTCAGTATTGTCTTCGGTAGCTACAACCATAGGGCGCTCCGTAGTCTCATTGCCCAATCCACGCACCACGATGTATTCCTGACCCACATTTTCGGCAGGCACAAGCTGGTCAGAACCGATGTCCTGTCCACTTGTATTGCCCGCTAGCCATGATCCGGTATTTACGGCGATATCTTTATCGGATGTAATGCGAATACCGTTGGTGAGGTTGATGGTTTCATTGTTGAAAAATTGGTGGTCCACCCCTACGGTAAATGATTCTAATGCGTTTAGTGTTACGGTAACTGGCTCGCCCGGTCCGTAGCCAATAAGGAATATTGGTTCCTTGATCATGTCAAAAGTTACCGTTGTATTGTCTTCTGTCGCCATTACACTTATAAAGTGTGACCTGCGTTGGAGGTTCCATACGGGGTCATTGTTGTAAACAGTGTAGAGGTGACCAGAGTAAAACCTTCTGCCCAGCGCCACTTGCCCTTTGGTGGTAAGCGAAGTACCCTGTGAACCGCATTTGTGACGCATGTTAACGAAGAATGGCTGAAAGCTGGTAAAGGTGAGGCCCTGCGAGCGGATCGGGATATTGAGGCTGTCCTCGGGTATAACATTCAGCGGGAAAATTTGGGTATTTGCATTCCCCGATCCCAGCAAGTATTCCGCAGGACTGTCGCGCGATATTTCAATGATATCAATCAGTTGCCCAAAACCATTGCGAATGGTCACTGGTATGGTTTCCTCGGCCGGTGTAGACAGTGCCACGAAGTGGTCTCGAATATTTGTCGTACCCGTGCCAGGTCCAGGCTTTGCGAAAAATGGGGGCACCCAGTGCCTTGTATCCAATTGTGCATTGGCGCTTAAAAAAGCGATTATAGCACATGTACTCAGTAGTAATCGTTTTGACTTCATTGCGAGAAATGTTAGTTATCAGGGGGGGTGTTTCGTTTCGTTATAAATCTCAATGCCAACAAAATTTCGTGCGAACCATCTGTGTAATTTCTAAGTCCCGATGTGGAGATATCGTATGCATACCCAATAGTTAGATAATCCATTATATCATATCCGGCATATACAGTAGCTGCATCTTGGGAGCGATACGCAGCTCCAAGCCAAAGGTTTCCTTTGAAAATAACTCTTGCGCTTACATCAATGGACGGCAAAGCTGGCTCAACATATTTCACAAGGATAGCGGGTTCCACTTGAAAATCCGAATTTACATCAAATTTGTATGCTCCCGTAAGGAAATAATGCACGGCCATGCGCCCATCACGGTCGCCAGGAAAAAAGTCTAATTTATTATTTAACAGCTGGTTTGCTGAAAGGCCTACATGCCATTTATCACTGTACCACAACAATCCGAAAGAGGCATCGGGCTTGAACTCCTGCTGCATTCCGGGTATGGCTGCAGGGTCGCCCTGTTCGCGCAGGGTAATGCGGCTGCCATCAATAGAAAATTGCGTAAATCCAAATGACAAGCCCATAGAAAGTTTGGTCTTATCGGAAGTTTGGAGGTGGTATGCATAGGTTCCCAACGCGCCAACCCTTCTCGTCGGGCCTACTGCGTCGGTAAACAGCGTTCCGCCGTAACCCATTTTGCCATTGGCTGAGGGCGCATGCATCCCCATTAAATAAGTGCGTGGTGCATCCTGTATGCCCGTCCACTGGGAGCGGTGTATCGCCATGGCATTGAAAAATTCATCGCTGCCTGCAAATGCCGGGTTGAAGCTCAAGCCCACAAAACGAAATTGACTGAATTGCTGTACCTGCTGCGCGGAGGCCACGTACCCCCACAAGCAGCTTATCGCCAAAAGAAGATATGTATAACCTTTGTACATCAGCGGTATATCGTTAGAGGACCTGTAAATGGCTCTGGAAAGCGTGTATCATTTAATTCTATGGCAAAATAATAGGTGCCCACAGGCATGGGCTTGCCCTCAAAAGTTCCATCCCATGCATTGCCCGAGTTATAGGCCCTTTTTTGGTAGAGCAACTGCCCCCACCTATTGAACACGCTTACGAGACAATCGGGAAAGAGTTCTATGTTGTCGATGACCCATCGGTCGTTGATTCCGTCGTCATTTGGCGTGAAGCCCGAGCTAATGTCAATACTGGGAATGATGCGTACAAATGCACTGTCACTCGAGCTGCATCCATTTGCGTCGGTGGCAATAAGGGTAAACATTGTGCTTTCGAGCACAAAGCCAGAGGGATTCGCAGCACTTGCGTCAAAATTGCCTCCTGCCAGTGGAGACCACTGAAAGCTGCTGGCAGTTGTGGAGCTGGGATTTCCGCCCAGGACAAAAATTTGCTCTGCAAAAAGCTCCAAGCCCGGTCCGGCTTCCACATCAGGGTTCGCGAATATAGTTACCTCCACTGTATCAGTGGTTGTGCAAATGCCATTGGATGTTTCGAGTACATAGCTAAAGAGCCCTGGTATTTGGGTAGGGATGGGGAGTATTTGGGTTTCAGCCAGAACATTGCCCTCGGCATCCAACCATTGAAAACTCTCAGCGCCCTCACCACTTCCTACAATGAGCACTTCATCGGTACCCTCGCAATAACTGACATCAGGCCCCGCATTTGCCCCAAGCTCCAAGACAAAGTCGATGCTCAAGGCAATGTCAGCGCTGCATCCATTTGCGTCAGTGGCAGTGGCGTTGTAGGTTCCGGCAGGCAAGCCATCAATGGCCGTGCTGCTGGCTTCAAAACCTTCACTGCCTGTCCAAATGATCTCATATGGGGCCGTACCTCCTGCGATGGTCACAGCAATATCGCCATCACTTGATACATTGCAACTTGCATCGTTCTGTGCAACGACCGTTATTGCCACCGGCGCAGGACTGCTCACAAGCCAGTTTCGCGTAAGCGTACATCCGAGGCTATCGGTGAGCAACAACGTATAGGTGCCCGGGGCCAATCCATCGATCTGTGTGTTATCGCTAATAAAGCCATCGGGACCAGTCCAAAGCACATCAATGCTGCCGAGACCGCCAAAAAGCTGTAAGGTTATGGCACCATCAGTGGCACCTGCACAGCTGGGCTGCTGTACATCGGCCATAGCCCCCAATGGGTCAATGAGCACCACTTCTACCGCACCATCAGCCTCGCAGCCCTGGGCATCGAGAAGGGTGAAGCCATATGTGCCATTGATTAAAACGCTAAAATTAAAAGCACTGCCGGTAAATCCCTCTGGGCCTGACCAATTTACTGCATATGGCGCTGTACCACCTGTGGCAGAAAGCGATATGCCAAAAGGCCCATTCAGTTCGTCACAATTTATGGGGTCAATGCTGGCGGTGGCTATCAACTGATCGGGTGCTGTGATGCTGACTGCGGCCTCCGTTTCACATCCATTGTTGTCGGTAATGAGCAGCGTATACATACCCGATTCGAGCGACTCAAGATTTGTCGCTTCAGAGTTAAAACCATCGGGACCGGACCAGCTATAGTTGTAAGGCGCTGTGCCTCCATTTACTGCAGCAGTGATCTCTCCATTGTTCAATTCGAAACAAGTCGGGTTGAGTGCAGCCAAACCAATGGTGATCTCGCTGTTTTCAGTCAAGTTGACCTGTCCTGTCGCGGAGCAGCCATTCGCATCGGCCACGGCGTAGCTGTACGTGCCGGGCATAAGATCGGTGAGCTCATTGCCTTGGGCGAATACGCCACCTGCGTCACTCCAATCCACAACGTAAGGTGCTGTGCCACCGCTCAAATTGATTGTGATGCTTCCATTGCTCTCCCCAAAGCAAGGCAAACTGAGCTGGGGTACTGCGGTGATGGGAGGGGCATCATTGAGGGTGAAGCTGCCTGCAGCGGTGCATCCGTCGGCAGCGGTAGCCACATAGGTATAGGTGCCGGGAGCGAGATCTGTTATTTCCAAATCATTGGATGCAAAGCCAGCATCGCCCACCCAATTCACCTCAACGGGTGGATTGTCGGCCGTAATGGTTAAGGAAATTGCCCCGTTGGCACCGCCTTGGCATACGATTTCCGTCACAGTGGCGTCAACTGCAATTCCCGGATTCGACAGCTCTATGCTTCGTGTTGTGCTGCAGCCATTGTCATCGCTGAGCAGTATTGTATAAACTCCTGTACCGAGATTTATCAGAGGATTGGTGGTGCCCAAGGGATCGCCAGCCGCATTGGACCAGCTGATGGCATAACCATTGTTGTTGACCCCGCCTTCAGGCAGGGCCAAAATGCTTCCATTGTCATTTCCACAATCGGGCTGAGTAGTCTCTAATTCAATGTCCAAGGCTTCAGGTTGACTCAGGGCATAGTCAAAAGATACGGCGCAACCATTTACATCCGTAATAACCACCGTGTAGTCACCACCTTGAAGAGCGGTTATATTCTGTGTATTGGCAATAAAAGCATGAGGTCCCGACCACAAATAAGTATAAGGTCCATTGCCTCCGCTCACAGCAAGTTGTATGCTGCCCGTATTCTCGTCACCGCACAACGCGTTTTGTATAGACGCTACGGCCTCAATGTCAGGAGTGAGCGCTATTTCCACCTCGCCCGATACTGTGCATGCATTGGCATCTACAACTGAGAAAAAGTAAGTCCCTACAAGCAGGTCATTGATTGTAAATTCAGTACTTGAATATCCATTGGGGCCACTCCATACTATGTCAAAGTTGGGCGTGCCGCCACTTAAATTTACTGTTGCACTTCCATCATTTCCATTGCAGGTCGCGTTAATTCGGTTGGTTGTGAATAGCAAAGGTTGGGGTTCGCTTACTGCAAATCCAGCAGTATAAATACAACCATTGTCATCGGTCACGGTGATTCCATAGCCCCCGGCCGCAAGGCCGGCTATATTTTGATCGCCCGATGTAAAACCATTGGGGCCTGTCCAATTGATCACAAAGGGTTGTTGGCCATCGGTAATTTCAACCGTAATGGCTCCGTCATTGCCTCCATTGCAGCCCACAGCGCTCACTGTGCCGTCTACACTGCCATTGGCATCCGAAATCGATGCCAGCAATTGTACCGTGCAGCCATTTTCATCATTTACATCAAGGGTATACACCCCTGCTGGAACGCCATCGAGCACAGGACCCGCAGCAATTGGCATTCCTCCTTCGGAAGTCCAAGCGTAAGTGAGCAATCCTGTGCCTCCGCTACCAGAAGCTGTGGCACTTCCATTGGCTTCGAGGCAAGTGCTTTGAAACGTGGTAATTTCTATATCAATGGCTGGAGGTGCTATAAGGCTCACCTCCCCTTGAGCGCTGCATCCTACTGCATCGGTGAGTACAAGGGTGTAAATGCCTTCGCTCAAGTTTGAAATTGTGGGATCAGTAGATGTAAAGTTTTCCGGGCCCGACCATTCTAAAAGCCATGGAGCCTCAGCTCCGGCTACAGATGCAATGATGCTTCCGCTTGCTTGATTGGCGCAAGCTGGCATGGTTGTGTCAAAATCAAGGGTTATTTCCCCGTCTACCACTATAGTAAGTATTTCGCTGTACAGGCAGCCATTGGCATCGCTTAGGGAGATCATATAGCTGCCAGCGCTCAACCCTCCTGTAGCGGTTCCTGAAAAAGTAAATTCATCGGGCCCGCTCCATACAAAACTGTAGGGTGCTGTACCGCCCATCGGGCTAAGGCTGATGGCGCCATTGGACGCTCCGGCACACGATTCGGGGGTAACACTTGAGTTAAATGTAAGGGGTGCAGGCGCATCGACCGTGTAAGCTATCTGCAATACACAGCCTGCTGCGTCGCTGACTTGAAGCGCATACTCACCCGGGGCGAGTCCGGTTAGGTCAGGATCATTGCTTGCGAAGCCATCGGGTCCGGTCCAGCTGTAAGTGAAAGGCGGTGTTCCTGATTGTGGAACCACGCTAATGAGTCCATCATTGCTGTCGGCACATGTGGCTGGTAGCAAGGACGCACCTAAATTGATGCTCTCGCGCAGCAGCTGTATGGCACTTTGTGCGGTGCAGCCATTGTCGTCGGTAACGGTAATGTTAAAGATGCCTGTTGACAAGCCCGTCAAGCTTTGTGTGCTTCCAACAGGATTGTTGAACTGATTGGTCCATAAATAAGTATATGCCCCACTTACCACCCCTCCGGTGGCGTTGGCGGTCAATACGCCATCGTCACTGAGACAGCTGGGCGAGGTGAATTCGATACTCACTTCCAAAAGGGCGGGCTCGGCTACTGCAATTTCCGCTGTAGCGGAACAGGCATTTGCATCGCTCACCACGATGGTGTAAACACCGGCTACCAAGTCGGCCAAGTCGGCAGTGGTACCGGCAAATGCGTTGGGTCCGCTCCAAGCAAAGCTGTAAGGCGCAGTGCCGCCGCTTGTTGTGCTGTTGATGCTACCATCAGTCAATCCAAAGCAGCTGATGTCATTTGCGTTGAGGGCAATGGCCAATTCAGCGGGACTGCCTACCGTGTAAGCCGCGGTAGCTTCGCAACCAAAGTCGTCAGTGAGAATGAGGTTATAGCTGCCGGGCTCAAGGTTGTTTATGTTGGCATCCGTAGCGCTGAAGGCATCGGGCCCCAACCATACCAGTGCGTAGGGCTCCGCTCCTCCAGCAATGCTCAGGTCGATACTCCCATCGGCAGCGCCGAAACAGCTGATGTTTTGCACATTTGCCGAAAGGCTGATTGTGGATGACTCCCCCACAACGAATGGTGTACTGCCCTGACAGCCTGCGCTATTGGTTGCAGTTACGGTGAAGGTGCCAGCTTGAAGGCCACCTATATTGGCCGTACTGGCTGTAAAGCCGCCTGGCCCTGCCCAGCTGAATACAAAGGGGCCTGCCCCACTGCTTATCGAGGTCGTAATTGCTCCGTCGGCATCGCCGGCGCACACCACATTGCTTACTGATCCTGCCACAATGATTTGGGCAGGCTGCGTAACGGTATAGGTTCGGCTCGCCTCACAGCCATTCACATCGGTCACCACAACGGTGTAGCTTCCGGCAGCAATGGCCGAAACATCTTCCGTCGTTGCTGCAAATCCATTAGGCCCTGTCCATTGGTATGTATAGGGCGCTGTACCACCGCTGGCAGTAATATTGATGGCCCCATTGCTTCCGCCAAAACAGGTCACATTGGTAATAATCCGTGTTATATTGACGCTTGCCTGCTGCCCTACTGTGGCTTCAAAAAATCTGGAACAGCCATTGGCATCACTGAGCTGTAGGCTGTAGGATCCGCTGACCAGATCCGTGATATTCTGAGAATTTGAGAAGAAACCTGCCGGGCCTATCCACACATAACTATAAGGCGCGGTGCCTCCACCCGGTGTAGTGACAATGCTGCCTTGATTGCCTCCAAAGCATGTGTTGCCTGTTATCGTGAAACTGGCCGAGAGTGCGGCCGGTGCATTTACGATAAAAGATGCTGCTGAGGTACAGCCTTCGGCATCGGTAAGCGACAAAGCGTATGATCCAGCCGCGAGACCTGCAATGTTCTGATCGCTCGAAGCAAAGCCAGACGGCCCTGTCCATGAAAAAATAAAAGGCTCGGCACCACCTGCTACGGTAACATCGATGGCTCCTGTACTTCCCGTAGCACAAGCTGCGGGGCTCACAGTTCCTGTGATGGAAATTGGCTGGGCATCGGGCACATTGACCACATCCATCAGCGTGCATCCGTTGGCATCGGTAAGGCTGAGGGTGTAATCGCCTGGCTGCAATCCGGCCAAATTCTGGTCAGTTGAACTGAAGCCAGATGGCCCTGCCCATGTAAAAGTGTAAGGCCCAACACCGCCAAGTACAGTGCCTGAAATTCTGCCATCGCCATTGCCCACACAGCTTACCTGGCTGCCTGTGAAGCTTGCCTCCAGCAAGTCGGGTTGGTTTATCTCAAAGACTGCTGATCCCTGACAGTCATTCGCATCAGTTACAGTTAAGGTGTAGCTTCCCTCGGGCAGATTAACTATTGCCAGGTTGGATGATGTAAATCCGTTGGGGCTTGTCCATGCATAGCTGTAAGGCCCTGTACCACCTGACACACTTGGTGTGATGCTTCCAGTGCTTTGATTAAAGCAAGACACCTGGCCAATCACAGCGTCAATTGCAATCGCTGAAGGTTCTGAAATAGTATACGTCTCCTCAAATAAGCATCCATTGATATCACTGAGGGTAAGGGCATAGCTGCCTGACTCAAGCCCTCCAATGGAAGCCCCGCTGTTGCTGTACCCATTTGGCCCGTTCCATATAAATGTATAAGGGGACGTTCCGCCGGTTGCGCTTGCATTGATGCTGCCTTCCGCTGCGCCAAAACATACATTCGGCGTACTCACCGCTGTGGCCGCAAGCAGTGCCGGCTCGGTGATGGTGTAACTGGCTGTGACCACACACGCATTTGCATCGGTCACCTCCACATTGTACGTGCCGGGAAGGAGATTGTCAATGATTGTTGCTGCAGAGAGGAATGAATTTGGGCCCGTCCAGCTCAGGGTATAGCCTCCTGCACCTCCGGCTATTGCCAAATCTATAGATGCATCACTGCTGCCATTGCAGCTTACATTGACAACATCGGGAGTCAATACAATGGGCTCAGGTGCGTTGCTAAAGGTGAAATCGGTTGAAAACGAACAACCCAAAGCATCGATAACAGACAGATTGAAAGTGGAGCACAATGCACTGGCGCTGGGGCCTACTTCACCGCTTGACCAGCTTAGGGTATACCCTCCATTGCCCCCGATTACAATGGGCGTAGCACCGCCATTGCACTCACCGAAGCATGTAGGAGGAGTGCCATTCATGTTGAAAATTGCGAGCGGACCCGGCTCATTGACAAAAATATCCTGGCTGCATGGCAAGCCGCCCTGGCCTTGGTCAATGACGATGATGGTGTATGTACCCGCTCCCAAACCCGACCACAAACGCGTAGCCGGACCTCCGATCCATTGATATACAAATGGACCAACGCCATCAGTAGGTTCGGCAATACCGGCTATTCCGTTGTTGCTTCCGTTGCATGTAGGGGCAGTAACCTCAGGCACTATGGTGAAAAACCCGCATGAACGCAGGCCCTCATCGAAGGCGTAGGTGTTGCTATTTTCAGAAGAATCGTTGGTGTAAAGCACCTTTGACGCAAATAGCGGGTCAAAGAGGAATGAGGTGAAAGCAGTGTTGTCCGCAGCATCGCCCAGAAGGAGGGTTATGCCCTTTCCCAATTGGGTGTGGGCAGGCAGGAACAGCCCGTTTCTCACGGTGATGAGTGCATTTCCTTTGGATTTGAAATGAGTGCTCCGGGCATCGGCCACGTACAAACCTTTTACCGTAACGTGGTTTTGAATGACTACCTCCGTACCTACAGCAGCGCTGGAGAAGATGGCTATGTCATTTGTTCCGGGTACGCCAGCCTGTTTGCCTGAATCGCGCCAATTGTTTGCATCATGCCAATTTGCCGTAAGGCCAATCCATTGATATACCTCCGCACCTGCCCTCACAGAACATAGCATGAGCAACAGCAATACGGCCGAGGCGAAGGTTGCGCTATGTTTCGTGGGCTTATACAAGTCAATAATATGCGTTACAGGGCACAAAACCCACTTTTTCATTGCGTGAACAAGCGGATATACCCAAAATGATTTCATGTGTGTTTGAAGAACCCAACCTAACTTTCGAATAGGTAAAATCGTAGGCATAGGCTATAGTGAAGTATTCCAAAAAGTTGAATTTAAGCATTCCGGCAACGGCATCCTCAGATCTGAAGGCGATCCCGAGGGCTACTTTGTTGTCATAGTCCGCCCAGAAGTTTACGTCAAGGGAGGGGGTTGAGTTACCCATAAATTTAAGCTGCGCAGCTGGGATGTAACTCATTTTCTCACCTACGCTGAATACGCGGCCTCCCAGCAAGTTCCAATGGGGCCTCATGACAAATGCCTGGCCTATGTTGTCGAGGTTGGGAGCGGTGAGGTGGCCTCCGCTCAAGCCGGCAAACCACTGCTTGCTATACAGCCATAGGCCTGCGTTGAGATCTGGAAATACAAATTCCGAATTGGACCGCGCGAGCAGCGGATCGCCCGCTTGAGGCACCACCATCTGCGACACATCGAGGCGGTACTGCAACATACCCACCCCCACGCCGAATGCCAATCGGGTTTGGCGGTTTATCCTGAGGTGGATGGCGTATGCTGCATGTGCTGACGTTCTCCCTGTAGGACCCGTATTGTCGCCATTGACTACAATGCCCGCGCCATGCCACGTGCCTTTGGGTTTACTTATGGAGTTGATGCGCTGGTGGGCTGTTGCAAAAACGGTACGTGGATTGGCATCCAAACCAACCCACTGGGTTCGGTAACCCACTCGGGCATCCAAACATTCCTTTAAGCCCGCATTGGCCGGGTTGACAGCGAAGGTATTGAACAAAAAGTTTGTGAATTGCGGAAATTGTTGTGCGCTCGACTTAGAAACCATGCTACATAGCGCCACACAAAGAAAAATGGAGATTGTATTGCGTTTCATCATCGTACCAAGGTTACTGCTCCTGTAATGGCTGGGGCGTCAAAGTTGTTTGGGTCATTCAGCTCAATGACGTAGTAATAGGTCGCTGCGGGTAAATCATTTCCATCCCAATCATTGCGGTAATTGGTAGCCTGGTACACCTTGCTTCCCCACCTGCTGTACACGATTATCTGTGCATTTGGAAACTGTTGTATCCTGTCGATAACCCAGGTATCATTGAATCCATCATTGTTGGGAGTAAATGCATTGTAAGGGGTGATGGGAGGCACAACAGTGACCAGATAATTGTTCTGAACGATGCATTCGTTGATCTCGGCTTGCACAATGTAGCTGTATGCGCCAAACTCTGTAGGACTTGCTATTACTGTGGCTCCTTCAAAATCGCTGAGCGCATCGCCGAACCACTCTACGGGTTCATATATAGGGTTGATGGCAAGGGTGGCTGTTTGTCCGGGAAAAATTGCCTGACTTTGGGGAGTAGGTGGAATGGCTGATATATCATATTCCACAGCGCCACCACCCACCACAAGGTTGAGTGCACATTCGCTGGCCACTGCGTCGGGTTCATCAGGATCAAAGCGGCCCGTCAACAGTACAAAATAGGTGGTACTCGGACTCAGATCACTCAAGACCAGTTGACTGCTTTGTGTGATGCCCGTGGCACATGCCAAAGGTTCGCCATAGGTGGCCGCATTGCAGAGATTGGTTGCCTCAAATACCGCCAAGTTGATCCCATCGGCGTAAAGCTCATCGGTAATGCAGCTATCAATCAATATATTGAGTGCAGCACTGGCATCATCAAAGCCGATACCCGGAAACTGTACCAAATCGCGTGTGCGAAATTGAAAAAAGAGGGCATTGGGGGCTTCATCAAAGCAGAAACCCGGAGGAAGTGCCTGAGGAACACCTCCCGATGTATTGAGGGTGTCGGTGCCGAAATCAGGACATACCAGAGCCGGCGCACTGCACTCTTGGGCGATAGCAACTGATTGACAGAGTATAAGAACTGCTGCAAATACAAAATTCTTCGCGCGAAGAGGCGATTGTTTAGTCATGGGGGAGGGTGCCATAAGCTTGTCTAAATTTACGGATTGAGAGGCTACAAAGGTTTCACATTGTCGATATTTTCCACAGGGTGATGTGTGAAATGGTTCGCATCCACTTCACAGTGAAATGGCTGCCGGTTCAGAGCAGCACATGGAGCAGAACTGCGAGCAAACAAGCGAGTGTGGTTGCTGCTGCATTCACCGCATCATTGCCAAAATGGCGTAAGCCTTTTGCCTGCACTTCGATATGCTCTTGTGGTGTATCCAACCAACTGCCGTCATTCACAACGTATTTCTGTTGTATCAATTGCCCCGCGAGGCTATCGGCAACATTTGCCGAAAAGGCAATGCTTGAAATCCAAAGCAATGCTGCGCAATCAATGTATCCAAGCAAGCACATGAGCCCCGGTATAACCGCAGCCATAGCCAATCCGGCAAGAGTGCCCCCGGCCGAAATACCGCCGCTCACACCGGCTTTGAGCTTTCTGCCTCCAAGTATGGCATAGCTTTGCGTCGAAAGGCGGGTGCCGATTTCAGAAGAGGCGGTATCGCTGAGCGCGGCGGCCATACCTGCCACGTAAGCCCATAGCCATGCCTCATTGCCCAAGCTGAAATAGAGCATAAGGCAAAGAACAGGAGCGCCCCCGTTGGCCAATACTTGCGCCTTGCTCCGTGCAGGAGGATGACTTGCTTCAGCTGCCTTTTGCGGAAGCAAACTGAACGCAGTACCCAAAGCGAAAAAAGTGAATGCTGGCAGCAGCATCCATAAATCAGGCGAGAGGATGAGCACCCAGCCCATTAAGCAGGCAGCCACAGCGCCTCCGGCATCGAGCCATTGCTTGCGCTTTGCAATCCATGCCAGCACCGCTACAGCACCCAAGGCCATCAAGGGCCAAGCACCCTCACTGCTCCCTACGAGCAACCAGTATGCGCATGCCAGGGGCACCCAAAGATTGTCGCGGCCGGCATTGGAACTAGCTTCGGCAGTGGTTAAGAACACCGCAATACATGCCAGCATGGCCCAGCCATGGCTGTGCAGCAAAGGGGGCAATCCAACAGCCATATGGCCCAAAAACAGTATGAAAAGTGCGAAAATGAAAAAAACCAAGCTGCCCAAATAACTGCGCTCATCGCCTCCGAGTTGATAAGTGTAGTGTCCGTAGCGGCCGCCGAGCAATGTGGCGAATCCATCAGCAAGTGCCAAGACAGCCATTGGAAAAAACACCAGTCCCGGCTGGTCCTCTCCGAAGATGTACAACAACAATGCAAAAACCAAAGCAAAATACAGCATCCCCCAACTGCGCCTTCCACTCAACCTATCGCGAAATGCCCCCAACAGTATAGCCACTGCAAGCAAAGGAAGGCTTGCAAGCGTGGCATAAAGGAGTAAATTGACATTGCCCACAAGGAATACCGATGCGGCGCAGATTGAAATTACCCCTATATGAAGTACCTTTCGCGGAGCAACGCTCTGTGGATCCAGCACCTTTTGCAGATACAAGCTTAGAAGTATAAACAGGATAACCCCTGTGAGCAAAACAAATACCTGTGCCAAGTGCTATGCGATCTAATTGCCAAATGTAACAGAATGCCCGTTCCACTGTTTGAATTTGAAGATCAAGCTTGGTTTCCGCAGGTGCTGCGCGATTACCAAACTGGTTTCATTGCAGTGATGGCAACCGCGCTTGGTGCCTACGGAAATGCCCCCCAACGCCTGAGCGGCAAAAATTACAAGCACCTGGTCGACCTGTGTTCAGGAGCCGGATTGCCCGCCGTGAAAGCTACTGAACTGCTGAGGGCGGATGGAGTGCGCCTCACCCTGACCGATAAATTCCCAAACAGAGAGGCGCAACTCACCATGCAAGGTCTGGAAAGAGCTACCTACCACAGTGCCCCCCTTGATATCGAGACCGACGTGCTGCCTGAGGCCGATGCGTATACCTGCTTCAATGCTTTTCACCACTTTAACCAGACTCAGCAATTGGCGCTTTTGCGCAAAATATCCGCTTCGGGGGCCGAGCTTCATGTGTTTGAGCCCCTTCAGCCCAATGCAATCACCTTTTTCAAGGTGCTCATCGCAACGACTTTGGGGCCTTTGATCTTCAGTCCGTTCATACGTCCTTTTTCATGGAGCAGAATGCTTTTCACTTACGTATTGCCCCTTGGCATATTTGTTACCTGCTGGGATGGATTGGTGAGCGTATTGCGTTCGCTTTCCGCAAAGGAATGTGAACAGCTTGTGAATGCAGCAGCCGAAGAGTCTATCAAAGTGCGGTATGAAATACTGAGCCATCGCCTCGCTCCAACCACCTACATACACCTCTCATGAAAGGGCTGAACCTGCTATGGCGTTTTTCAAGGCCACATACCATCATTGGGTCGGCGGTGAGCATTGCTGTGCTGGGCTTGATGGCAGCTGGGCTTAGTGTATATCATTCTATCCATTTCTGGCTGGCCCTGGGCAGCGGCTTGGCTTGCAACATCTTCATCACAGGCTTTAACCAAGTGGTTGATGTGGCTCTTGATCAGCGCAACAAGCCCGACCTGCCCCTGGCATCGGGTGAGTTGTCCATGCGCGTTGGCAAAAGCATAGTTGCCACATCACTCCTCATATCTCTGGGAACCGCTGCGGCCTTGGGATGGAGGTTTTTGGCATTGGTTGCAGTGATTGCCATCTTGGGTTTTGTGTACAGCTGGAAGCAGGTTTTCCTGAAAAAAAGGCATGCCACAGCGGCCATGGCCATCACACTGGTGCGTGGCGTACTGATCAACTTTGGGTTTTATGCATACTTCAGCGGTGCATGGGTGGGTCCTTTTCCTTCCGAGCTGTGGCTTTTGGCCGTTTTCGTAAGTCTGTTTAGCCTTGGCATTGCTTGGTTCAAAGACATTCCTGACCTCGCAGGCGATGCAGAGTTCGAGATTGGAACGCTGGCAGTAAGGCTTGGAGCGCTCAAAGTTTTTCGGCTGGGGGTATTTACCATAGCGACGGCCTATGTTATAGGTGCCTTATGGCCGTGGATTGTGGGCATTGGGCTGGCTTCGCCTGTGGTCATCGGTGTGGGTCATGCGGTTCTGGGCGGTGCATTCTTGGCTTTTGCAGCAAAAACGTCGCCCGAGCGCATGCCCTCCATGCAGCGCTTCTATAAAGTATTCTGGGTGCTCTTCTTCCTGGAGTATATCCTTTTTGCAGCGGCATTCATGTTGTCCTCTTAAGATGTTGTCCTCTTACATGCCTGCTTGTACACCTGCCGTTGGATGATCGAATTACTCCACGCAGCCATGATCAATCATAGACTGGGTATCAGCATTGGGGAAGCACATCCCTGAAGGCAATGCGGCTGGCACGTAGCGCTCAAGGTGAGGATCAAATAGTGCATTTTCAAGAAATGCAACCAAATCATTGACTTCCGCCGCACTGAGCTGCAAGGGCCGAAATTCTTCCGCCAACTGTGATGCGGGTACAACCGGATTCTGTGCTACGCCGGCGTTTTTGTAATCCACTACCTCCCGAAGTTCGCGGAAGGATGCCCCATGGCCCAAATGGCCTGCTTCGCGGAGGTTGTAGAGCTGGGGAGTTTTGAACTTGTAGTGGTCGGCGGCGTTGCCGGTGAATCCACCGCGCCCGAGATTTTCCACGCTGTGTTCAGTCGCGCCAACTATACCTGCTTGCGTGTAAATATCGTTCATCCCATATGCGTGAAATTCCATGCTGTTCAAAGCAGGTCCATTGTGGCAGCTCACGCAGTTGGCCTTTCCAAAAAACAATATTCCTCCCCTCTTTTCGGCATCGCTCAGCGCATTGCTGGTCCCTTTGAGCCATCTTTGGAAAGGAGCCTCCGTGGCGAGCAGGGTCCTTTCATAAGCCGCAATGGCGAGTCCTGTGTGGATGCGCAGCTCCTCTATGCTTTGAGGTACAGTGCCAAAAGCTGCTGTAAAAAGTGCCATATACTCAGAATACTCCTGGCAAAATTCTTGATCAACTTGCTGTCTGTGCACCACCTGACCTGCAATGGCTTGGGTTTCTACACCCTCAAAGCCGAGGTGATTGAATGATTTTGGGGTGCCTGCTGTCCAAGCCGCCTCGGTTCCTCTGTTGGCTCCGGTGGCACCAAACTGACCATTCCACAGCATGTTGGTTTGGTAAGCTACGTTGAGCGCAGTTGGGGTGCGAATGGGTTGTACATCGAGCGAGTCCTTCCAAATGGGGTTGTTGAAATAATCAGGATGTATACTGCGCCCTTCGCCCATAAACCCAAAGCCAAAGCCGCCTTCACCAATACCTTGTGCCCTTCCTGCCTGAAATCCTGCTGCCGCGTGGTGGCAGCTTGCACAAGAAAATTGCCCAGCCGAGCTCAACTTGCGCGGGTTTTTCGCAATGCCTGTTTCGTGAAAAAGGAGCTTGCCCAATTCTATTTTGGCGGTGCTCAGTGGGTTTTTGGGGTCTTGGGGTATTTGGGCGTAATCTGTGGATGCCGGAAATTTGAAATGGGCCCTTCCAAGCCCGTTGCCATGCACTTCCAGCAGCTCGCTGAGCTTTGTATCGAGATGGGATACCTCCTTTTGCTGAGGTTCGTTTTCCTTGTTGCAAGCACTGAGCAGCACAGCGCTCATAGTTAAGGCGATAGCGACCCTAAACATCATTTTCATAGCCTTGAAGTTAATGAGTAGTACCATGCAAAGATAAAGTTTATCGATGCAAAGTCAATATTCAGCTAAGAAAAGGGGTGATTCGTAGTAAAAAAGAAAAACCACACCATGACGGTGTGGTTTTCTGCTCCCCCTCTTGGGCTCGAACCAAGGACCCTCTGATTAACAGTCAGATGCTCTAACCAGCTGAGCTAAGGAGGAGTGAAAAATTCAAATTCGGGGTGCAATATTAGCGCTATTCTTGAGATTAACCAATACCTTTGGCAAAATTTTTACCTTATGAGCTTAGTTGTAGTTGGCACAGTAGCCTTTGACAAAATAAACACGCCTTTTGGCAACAGCGACAAAATTGTGGGTGGGGCTGCCACATTCATCAGTTTATCGGCAGGTCAATTCTACAAGGATGTAAAACTGGTGTCGGTTGTTGGTGACGATTTCCCGAGTGCTTTTCTCGATGGCATGCGGAATCGCGGCATCAACTTGGATGGATTGCAAATTAAGGCAGGTGAAAAGTCATTCTTCTGGGAAGGCAAGTACCACTATGACATGAATACGCGCGATACCCTCGAAACCCAACTCAACGTGCTCGCTGATTTTGAACCCCATTTGCCGGAAGGCTACCGGGATTGCGGGTTTCTGATGTTGGGCAACCTTGCTCCTTCAGTGCAACTGAGCGTGCTTGCTCAGCTCAACAAGCGCCCCAAGCTTATTGTGCTCGACACCATGAACTTCTGGATGGACATTGCCATGGATGATTTGCGAAAAGTGATTGCCCAGGTTGATGTGATTACGATCAATGATGAGGAAGCAAGGCAGCTCTCGGGAGAGTATAGCCTGGTAAAAGCCGCACGCAAAATACTGACCATGGGACCCAAGCACATCGTGATTAAAAAAGGTGAGAATGGAGCTTTGCTCTTCAATTCCGAAGGCATGTTCTATTCGCCTGCACTGCCGCTCGAAGATGTGATGGATCCCACTGGAGCGGGCGACACCTTTGCAGGAGGGTTCATCGGGTTCCTTGCCAACAGCCGCGATATAAGTTTTGAGAACATGAAGCGCGCCGTGGTAGTAGGATCAGCCATGGCAAGCTTTACCGTCGAAAAATTTGGCACCGAACGCCTGCTCGACATTGCCGAAGATGAAATTGACCACCGCATACAGTTGTTTGTTGATTTGGTTGATTTCGACATCCTTCTGGTGGATTAAGCGGCCTGCTCAAAACATACCTCCCCGCTGCAAGGAAGCCTCGTAGCCACTGTCGGGTGGCAGCCCAGCCTGGGCCGAGGCCTTAACGGCAAGCTCGTCACAGCGTTCATTGTATACATTGCCGTTGTGGCCCTTTACCCACTCAAACCGCAGCGAACGTGGCTTGGGCAATTGAAGATAGCGCAGCCATAAGTCGGGATTTTTCTTGTCTTTAAAGCCTTTTGAAGCCCACTTTTGAAGCCATCCCTTGCTGATGGCGTCTACCACATACTTGCTGTCGCTGTACACCACAACGTCACATTCTTTGGGCTTCCTGATAGATTCCAGCGCCACAATCACACTGAGCAATTCCATGCGGTTGTTGGTGGTGTGGCGGTATCCAGCAGCCAATTCTTTCTTGTGGCCCTCCTCACTCATCATCACAACGCCATAGCCCCCGGGGCCGGGATTGCCTTTGGCAGCTCCATCGGTGTATATGGCTATTTTCATACCGCTTCTCGGATACATTTTTCGACAATACGGGGGTACCAATAATGCTCCAGCTCCTGAATTTTCAACTGAAGGCTTTCGGCAGTTTCATCAGGAGCGAGGCTGACCCGCGCCTGGTGTACAATTTCGCCTTCGTCATAGCGCTCATTCACGCGGTGTATGGTAATCCCGCTTTCAGCACAGCCGTCAACAATTACAGCCTTGTGCACATGGCTGCCATACATGCCCTTGCCCCCGTAGTGCGGCAGCAGCGCTGGGTGTATATTGAGTAGCCTTTCGGCAAATGCTGATGTAAGCGCAGCCGGAACAAGCGCCAAAAATCCTGCCAAAACAATGAAGTCGATTTTGTACTCTTCCAATATGCTCAGCAATTCTTCGGGCACAGTGCGGAGCCTTGTATTGTTAAAAAACAAGAAAGGAATGCCGTGCGCTTCAGCGTGCCGAATTACACCCGCTTGGGCATTGTTGCTCACCACAAGTGCCACACGCGCCACCGCATCTTTGGCACCAAAATGCTTTATAATCTGTAAGGCATTGCTCCCGTTGCCGGATGCAAAAACAGCTATATTCTTGGCCATGTGTATGATTAATCCATTAAAAAGTGGTGAAGATATGCATTTGCCTTCGTCAAGGATAGGCTTGCTCTTTTGCTCCCGGAATGACCCCCGCTGGCCACATTGGGGCATTGCAGCCATGTACTGTTACACCCTCCTGCACCGCATGCATCTCCAAAACCTACGATCACTCAACACCTTATAGCCAAGATCAAGTATTTTGTAGAACGGGAATTTATCCATTTATTTGCAGACCGAAATTAAACATAAAAAACCTGTAATGTTATGTCAGACATCAAGTCAAAAGTAACAAAGATCATCGTTGATAAATTGGGCGTAGACGAATCAGAAGTGACCGTTGAAGCGAGTTTTACCAATGATTTGGGTGCCGATTCACTCGACACTGTAGAGCTGATCATGGAATTCGAGAAAGAATTCAACATTGCTATTCCCGACGACCAAGCTGAAAAAATTGGCACTGTGGGTCAGGCCATTGAATACATCGAGAACAACGTAAAGTAACCGATTAAAGATGGAGCTGAAACGCGTTGTCGTTACTGGCATCGGTGCGCTCACTCCCATCGGAAATACCGCCCGGGAGTATTGGGATGGTCTTTCGAAGGGAGTGAGCGGCGCTGCTCCTATCACCCATTTTGATGCATCGAATTTCAAAACACAGTTTGCCTGTGAGTTAAAAAACTTTGACATCCATGCGCACATGGAGCGCAAAGAGGCCCGTAAGCTCGATCCTTATGCACAATATGCGGTGGTAGCTGCGACCGAGGCTGTCGAAGATTCAGGGCTACTCACATCCAATGCTGACCCTGACCGCATTGGGGTCATTTGGGGTTCAGGTATAGGTGGATTGCAAACTTTTTTGGAGGAGCTGACCAACTATGCCCATGGTGGCGGTGTGCCACGTTTCAACCCCTTCTTCATACCCAAAATGATCGCAGATATCGCCTCAGGGGTGATCTCGATAAAATTTGGCTACCGCGGGCCCAACTACGCAACCGTTTCCGCTTGTGCCTCTTCGACCAATGCCATTATTGACGCATTCAACCTTATACGTTTAGGCAAAGCGGATGCTTTTGTTACTGGCGGCTCTGAAGCCACAGTCAATGAAGCCGGTATAGGCGGATTCAACGCCATGCATGCACTCTCCACCCGAAATGACGAAGCCGCAAGTGCTTCACGACCCTTTGACCAAACCCGTGATGGTTTTGTAATGGGCGAAGGCGCTGGCGCATTAATTCTTGAAGAATTGGAACATGCGAAGAAACGCGGCGCCCGCATATATTGTGAAGTGGCCGGTGGAGGCCTTTCGGCAGATGCGCATCACATCACAGCTCCGCACCCCGAAGGTTTGGGTGCTTTGAACGTGATGAAAGCCGCACTGCATGACGCACACATGAACATCGAGGATATCGATTATGTGAATGTACATGGTACGTCAACACCTCTTGGTGACATTGCTGAAACCAAGGCCATCCAACGCATGTTCGGAGCAC
The DNA here is from genome assembly GCA_036751905.1 of Cryomorphaceae bacterium. Classification (GTDB taxonomy): domain Bacteria; phylum Bacteroidota; class Bacteroidia; order Flavobacteriales_D; family Cryomorphaceae; genus T3Sed10-241. The sequence goes on along the minus strand of DAIOTP010000019.1, from coordinate 9,735 downwards.
ATGCCTACAAACTGAACATCAGTTCGACCAAATCAATGACCGGCCACTTGCTCGGTGCCGCTGGTGCTGTAGAAGCCCTAGCCTGCATCTATGCAGTAGTGCATGACGTGGTGCCTCCCACCATTAATTTTAAAGTGCCTGACCCTGAAATTGATGCGAAACTTAATTTCACTTTTAATCATGCCCAAGAACGCACTGTGAATGCAGCCCTGAGCAATACTTTCGGTTTTGGTGGGCACAACACCTCTGCCATTTTCAAAAAGTTTAAGGGTTAATACACTGTTTGGCACTTTTTGATTTCTTCAAATCCTACACGCCAGCAGAACTCAAGCTGCGCCAATGGTTGAAATCCGTTTTTGGGATTAAACCGTATCAGGCCGAGATATATTTTACTGCATTGCGGCACAAATCAGCCGCCAAAAACAACTACAGCACTGAGGTAGAGTCGAATGAGCGTCTTGAATTTTTGGGTGATGCCGTGATAGATGCAATTGTAGCGGAGTACCTGTACCAAAAGTATCCCAGCTCTGAGGAAGGGGAACTTACCAAAATGAAAAGCCGAATTGTAAGCCGTAACAACCTTACCGCCATGGCACAGGCCATGGGTGTGCCTACATTTATCGAAACAGATGCACAAGCCGCACAGTCCAGAGAATCCATTTCGGGCAATACGCTTGAAGCGCTATTTGGCGCAATGTATCTCGACCTTGGATTTAAAGTTACCAGCCAAAGTATAATGCGCGTACTCTACAAATACGCCGATTTGAGCTCGCTCGCTTATGAAGAAGCTGACTTCAAAAGCCGCATTTACGAAGCAGCTCACAAACAACGGGTAGGCATACGCTTTGAAACCAAACCTGTTGCTACACACCGGCAGGAGAAGCAATTCCTTGCAGATCTTTACTTTGATGATGTGCTTATAGGCAAGGGCGAAGGATCGTCGAAGAAAAGGGCTGAACAACAGGCAGCTAGACAGGCTTTAGAAAAGCTTAACCTGTCATGAGTAAAGTTTTTCATAGCTTCGTGTACAATTGACGTTTAGTATGGCGAAGTTTACTTTACATGTAGGTGATGACTACCCCTTTACGTTGTGGGGCATCAATACTACACTGAAAGGTTATCGCTTCGCATGGAACATCAACAAACTTTTGGAACTGCATATGGTGAGAGAAGAACCCCTTACTGTCGTTGATTCGGGCAAAGAAAAATTGCAGTTCGGCTACTTCAGCGCTTTTGAAGCCATGCAAAACGTTCACTACCGATTGATTGAAAACAGGTCAGGAGCCCGCTATTTTCTGCCGGAACAGCCCAAGGCCGATTACCTTTTCACAGTAGATCATTCCCCCCTTGTGGATGCCGGGCATATCGGTGCCACTTTACGAAGCATCAAAGGGGTTTCAGCTATTTTTATTATTGACATAAAAACTCTTAAGTCAAAGCAAAACTTACTTTTGACCGCATGATCGACAAAAAAACCAAAATAGTGGCCACCATGGGCCCAGCCTGTGACAGCGTGGACAGCATCAAAGCCATGATTCAGGCCGGCCTGAATGTATGCAGAATCAACTTCTCACATGGTGACCATAAAACCCACGGCACCACCATAGACAAGATCCGCGAAGCCGACAGGCAGCTGGGCACCAACACCTCCATACTGGCCGACCTCCAGGGACCCAAACTGCGGGTAGGAAGGATAAAAGAAGGCGGAGTCGAGCTCATTCCTGGAAAGGTGGTGACATTTACCATTGTTGAAAAAGATGCTTCGGATGACAAGTTTTATATGACTTATCCCGAATTTCCAAGAGATGTGAAAGTTGGTGAGCGCATCTTGCTCGATGATGGCAAACTGATGCTCGAAGCGGTGAGCAGCAATGGAAAAACCGAAGTGCAAGCCAAAGTGATACACGGTGGTATACTCACAAGCAACAAAGGCGTAAACCTTCCCAATACCAAAATTTCACAGCCCTGTTTAACTGCCAAGGACCTTGAGGATCTCGATTTTATTTTGGAGCAGGATGTTGATTGGATAGCGCTTAGCTTCGTGCGCTCTGCACGTGATATCATAGAGTTACGCCATCTCATAAAATCCAAGGAAAAGCATGCCCGCATCATTGCGAAAATCGAAAAGCCTGAGGCCATAGAAGATATTGAGGACATCATACGGGAAACTGATGGCATCATGGTAGCCAGAGGTGACTTGGGCGTGGAAATTCCACTACAAAACGTACCCTTGATCCAAAAAATGCTCATCAAGAAGAGCCTGAAAAATGGCAAGCCCGTGATCGTGGCCACCCAGATGATGGAAAGCATGATAGAGTCCAACACCCCTACCCGGGCTGAAGTCAATGATGTGGCCAACGCAGTACTCGATGGGGCCGACGCGGTGATGCTCAGCGCTGAAACCTCTGTGGGAAAATTCCCGATAAGGGTAATTGAGGTGATGACCAAAATTGTGCGCGAAGTAGAAAGTGTGGATGAGATTTATCACCACGAGGAGCCACCGGCAGAGGTGCATGCAAGCAGGTACATTACCAATTCAGTATGCTTCAATGCCGTGCGCCTTTCAAAAAGGGTTGAGGCAAAGGCCATTATTGCGATGACTTTTTCGGGATACACCGGCTTCAAAATTGCCAGCCAGCGACCCAAAGCTGAGATTTACATCTTCACAGGCAATAAGAACATCCTGACACAAATGAGCCTCGTGTGGGGAGTGAAAGCTTTCTTCTACGACAAAATGGTGAGCACCGACCACACCATGGACGATATCAAATACCTGCTGAAAAAGAAAAAATTGGTGCGCGAAGGCGACTTCACTGTTCACCTTGCCAGCATGCCCATCAAAGAGAGCGGCATGACCAACACCATGAAGCTCGATAAGGTCTAAAGGTTTTTACCAGGCGCCTTTGAATTGCTCCAGAAAGCGCACATCGTTCTCGAAAAGGGCGCGGATGTCCCCAATTTGAAACCGGTTCATGGCTATGCGCTCAATGCCCATGCCAAATGCGAATCCTGAATACACTTGAGGATCAATCCCGCAGGAATCCAGCACATTGGGGTCAACCATGCCACAACCCATAATCTCCAGCCAACCAGTGCCTTTCGTAATGCGGTGGTCCACCTCGTTGTCAAGTCCCCAATAAATATCCACTTCGGCACTGGGCTCTGTAAAGGGGAAATAAGAGGGGCGCATGCGTATTTCCGTTTTGCCGAAAAAGGCTTCGGCAAAGTACTGTATGGTTTGTTTCAAATCGGCGAAGCTCACTCCCTTGTCAATGTATAGGCCCTCCACCTGATGGAACATGCAGTGTGAACGCGCTGATATGGCCTCATTTCGGTATACCCGGCCAGGTGCAATGATGCGAATCGGCGGTTTTTGGCTTTCCATGACCCGTACTTGTACCGAAGAGGTATGGGTGCGCAGCGCGATATCGGGGTTTTTCTGAATAAAAAAAGTATCCTGCATGTCGCGGGCGGGATGTTCCGGTGGAAAATTAAGCGCCGAAAAATTGTGCCAATCATCCTCAATTTCAGATCCTTCAGCGATTGTAAAGCCTATGCGCTTAAAAATGTCTTCGATTTCCTTGCGCACCAATGACACTGGGTGACGGCTACCGAACGATTCGAGGCCGGAAGGCCTGCTCAGGTCTATGCCTTGAGCCACCTTGGCATGACCGGCATCAAGCGACTCCTGCAGCGCGCTGATTTTTTCTTCAACAGCTTGCCGCAGATCGTTGAGTTGCTTGCCAAAGGTGCGGCGTTGCTCCGGCAACAAGTCTTTCATGCCTGCGGAGACTTCTTTGAGTATGCCTTTCTTGCTGAGGTACTTCACCCGGAAGGCTTCCAGCTTTTCCTTGCTATCAGTGCTAAAATTTTGTACTTCAGCTATCAGCGTTTCAAAATTTACCGCCATTTCTTTTTTACGATTTTTAAAGTCATTGGGACATCCTCCAAAGGTCTGTTGGCCCTATCGGTGCGCCGTAGGGCAATGGAGTCAATCACATTAAAGCCTTCCACAACCTCGCCGAACACTGTGTATGCACCATCAAGGTGTGGGGTTCCACCGAGGCGGGCATAGGCCGATAGTTGATCGGCAGTGTACTTTACGGCTCCAGATTTGATGCGGTTGGTATCTACTTCTGTGCCATGTACAATGTAAAATTGTGACCCAGACGATTCTTTTTTGGGGTTCATTTGATCACCCTGACGTGCCGCGGCCAAAGCTCCTTTTTTATGAATGAAGCCAGCTTCAATTTCCGCAGGCAATGTATATCCCGGGCCGCCTACGCCAAGCTGTTTTCCGGAAGGGGCCCCCTTGGAGTCGGGATCGCCGCCCTGTATCATAAATGCTTTTATAACCCTGTGAAACAGCAGCCCATCATAGTATCCCTCACTGGCCAACTTGAGAAAATTGGCTTTGTGCAATGGCGTTTCATCGTAAAGATCGATGGTCATGTCCCCGAAAGGAGTGCTGATTACAACCATCTCACGCTTCTTGTCCTCCATGGGTTTCGTGGCCATGAGTGCAGCAATGCACACCAGCAAAACCATGGCCGCCGCCGGACGGTGGTGGTGATGCAGTATTGTGTTAAATAATTTCATAATTTTGGATGCTTTAGCAAGCGCGAAATTAAGAATCCCTCTCAGAATGAAAACCCGACTTTTGGCCATTTGTGCTGTACTGTTTGTTGGAACAGTTTTTACCTCATGTTACGATACAGAACCCACCATTGCTGAGATCCTTGTGGTGACCGCCAACAACTCACCCGTTGGTGGAGCCGAAGTGCGTTTGTTTGGTCAATCCACTACGCCTTCTACAGATGTGGGCAACATATCCATAGATGTAGTGCGCTTCACCGGCAACAACGGTCTGGCAGAATTTGATTTTTCAGCGGAATACCAAAGCGGTCAGAGCGGGTTCGCCATATTGAATGTGGAAATAACAAGGGAATTTCCTGACAGTACCGTATTTCTGGAAGGCATTATTAGGGTAGAGGAACAGAAAACAACCCGCCGCACTTTCAAGATTCAATAATTCCTTCTGCCTCAAAGTATTCTATTATCGCTTTGCGCATCAGCTCTTTTTGCTCCCTGTCGGTGAGAAAAGGCAGTTTGTTCAGTGCAACGTAATGCGGCCATCCTTCGGCATCAGTGTGCGAAAATTCATAGAACCCATAAGGCATAAGTACCCTGCATATGGCAATATGCATGAGGTCTAGCTTCTCATCCTTTTTGAAGCGCCGCGAGCCAAGCCCCAGTTCTTGAACCCCAATTAGAAAAAGAATTGCCTCAAGGTCAACTTCTTCTCCGAACTGATTGCCCAAGCGCTCCAACAGTTTCTTCCAACGAAGTTCGAAATCATAATCCATACCACAAAGGTAAGACTCTGCAACGCTGAACGAACCAAGTCGAAATATTTGTACTTTCGAAGCAATTATGTTGAACCAGATTGATATATATAACATCCTTTTTCTCGATGTGGAAACTGTTCCGCAGGTGTATACATTTGAGGAGCTTGGGCCAGAAATGAAGCAGTACTGGACTGACAAAACCCGTTTTTTGCAACAGCGGGAAGAGCTCACAGCGGCTGAAATATATGAACGGGCCGGTATCTATGCAGAGTTTGGCAAAATTGTATGCATCAGTACTGCCATCGTGCACAACCACCAAGGCAAAGACAGGCTTAGGGTGAAGTCGTTTAGCGGTCATGATGAGCAAGCTCTATTGCGGGATTTCGGAAAACTGCTGCAAAAACATTACAGCGCCCCCGACAAGTATCTGTGCGGCCACAATGTCAAAGAATTTGACATCCCGTACATTGCCCGGCGTATGTTGTTGCAGGGCTTACCGCTTCCTGATGCCATCAACCTTGCAGGTAAAAAACCCTGGGAAGTGCACCACCTTGATACCATGGAGCTGTGGAAATTCGGTGATTACAAGCACTTCACCTCCCTTGCTTTGCTCGCTCATATATTCGGAATTCCTACGCCAAAGGATGACATTTCGGGTGCCGATGTGGCCAAAGTTTATTGGGAGGATGATGATCTTGAACGCATCAGGCATTATTGCGAAAAAGACACTTTAACGGTGGCTAATCTGTACAGACGAATGAAAAATTTACCCAAAATTGAAGCCGATGATGTGCAAACAGTTTAATCATGTACTTTTTTTGGGTGTTTTGCTCTTCGCCCTGACCGCATGCAGTCCCCCGGTCGGCGATAAACGTGATTTTGCAGAAGCGCTGCTTAAATCAGAGAGCGGACGCACCATACGCGGGAGCCAAATAGGTGACCAATCAGATCAGGTGAAGAGCCGCGAAACCTTTGACCTGGTCAGCTACAATGATGGTATACTCTCTTACACGGGTAGTGTGGAATACGACAAACGAACGGTAGATGTAGGCCTTATTTATACCTTCGATGATTTTGGTTTGTATGAGGTTCAGTTCGATATCTTTCCTGGAAACAACTCTGACAAAGAACGCATCATGATGGCCCTCAAAGGAAAACTTACCATGATGTATGGTAGACCATCAGGTGTGGCAGGAGGCTTGCGCTTTACCACCTTCAGCCCGAGCAACAACACAATGGAGATTACGCTTCTCGATGAATCAGAGGATTACGGCGAACCATACGTAAGCCTCAATTTTATAGAGCCGCTTGAGGATGAAATCTGAGCCCTTGCTCACTGTTGAGAACCTCGAAATACAATTTGGCGCAGCTGAACATGCTGCCGCCGTGGTGCGCAATGTGGATTTTCAATTGTTCAGAGGACGCACCTTGGGTATAGTCGGTGAGTCCGGGTCGGGCAAAAGCATCAGCTCCCTTGCGCTCATGGGTCTTTTGCCGAAAGGCGGAAAAACAAGCAGGGGCACTGCGGAATTCCATTGCTCCACAGGGCAAAGTATTGATTTATTGCATTGCACTCCGGAGCAGCACCGACAATTGCGGGGCCGTCATATAGGTATGGTTTTTCAGGAACCCATGACCTCGCTCAATCCACTGCATCCCTGTGGAGCACAGGTCAGCGAGGTGCTCCGCTTGCATGAAAAGTTGGGAGCCAAAGAAGCCAAAGCGCGTACCATCCAGCTTTTTGAGGAAGTAAAACTGCCGCGCCCAAAAGCCATGTATGCCAATTATCCACATGAACTTTCGGGTGGCCAAAAGCAGCGTGTCATGATCGCCATGGCTGTGGCCTGCAGCCCCGATTTGCTCATTGCCGATGAGCCTACCACTGCCTTGGATGTTACCGTACAACGCAACATTCTTGCGCTGCTCAGGGAATTGCAAGAGCGAACAGGAATGGGTATGATCTTCATTACCCATGATTTGGGGGTGGTGGCGCAGGTAGCGCATGAAGTAATGGTCATGTACAAGGGTGAAGTCGTGGAATCGGGTGCCACCCAGGCGCTTTTTCACAAACCCCAAAATACCTACACCAAGGCGCTCATTGCCTGCCGACCTCGCTTGGGCTACAAGCCTGAACGCTTGCCCACTGTAGCTGACTTCAGTGCAAGTGCGCCCACACCCGTTAGCACCCACAGCCCTGGTACCGCAGGCATCGCAGGTCCTGGCTATGAAGAAAAAAAGAACATTCAGGAAATCCTCATCGATGCGCATGATGTCGGAGTGTGGTATCCAACAGCCAAAAATTTTTGGGGGCGTCCAACGGCATACCTAAAAGCAGTAGATGGGGTAAGCTTGCGGATTTACAGAGGTGAAACCTTGGGTCTTGTGGGTGAGTCGGGTTGTGGAAAGAGCACTTTGGGCAGGGCCTTGCTGAGGCTGCTTCCGCTGCACACAGGCCGCATCAATTATTCAGGTGAGCAAATAGAAAGTCTTGATAACCAATCCATGTTGCCTTACCGGAAAAAAATGCAGCTTATCTTCCAAGATCCATATGGTGCTTTGAATCCGCGGATGAACGTAATGCAAACCTTGTTGGAACCCATGGTGGTACATCATCTTGGTGGCAGCAAAAAAGACCGGCAGCAGCGTATCATGACCTTGCTCGACCGTGTAGGGCTGCCAGTCAATGCAGCTTCCAAATACCCCCACGAATTTTCGGGTGGTCAGCGTCAACGCATTTGCATAGCTCGGGCCTTGGTCGTGGAACCTGAGTTTATTGTATGTGATGAGTCGGTTTCAGCGCTCGATGTGTCAGTCCAAGCCCAGGTACTCAACTTGCTCAATGAACTGAAGGAAGATTTTGGGCTTACCTACCTCTTCATAAGCCACGACCTCTCGGTGGTTCAGTACATGAGTGACCATATCGCTGTGATGAAAGCTGGAAAAATAGAAGAATATGCCGACGCAGGCAGCTTGTACAACCAACCCGGCACCGCTTACACCCGCCAATTGATTGAAGCCATACCCCAAGTTTAAAATTTTGGGAATCCAACAAAATGCATTTAAGAATCTGCAACAAATAAAGATCTATATGCTTAACAACAAGGATTATAATGTTAATCGCCGTAACTTTCGGGCCTGTCAATAACACTCATCGGCACACCATCACACGCAATAATTCACGCCAACTTGTTCAACATTTAAGATTTATTGTCAAACATCGATCAAATGATGTTGTTAACCTTGCAAAATGATTCACTAAAAGGAGCACCGCAGCTTTTTTGACTTACTAATCCACAATCACCAAAATCCAAACTTATGAAAAGAAAGTTACTTGCCTTTGCAACAAGTCTTTTGTTGCTTTCAAACCTACAAGCCCAAAACCTCTGGGAAATAATTAGTGGCAGTTCCGACCACGAGACTTTGACTGAACTCATGGAGCTCGTTGGCTTCGACGCGATTTTCGACACTGCCGATGAAATCGACGCAACCATTTGGGCCCCAAACGACGCAGCTTTTGCCGCTTTACCTCCCGAGCTCGTTACTGCTTTGGTTGAAGATCCTGATGCGCTTGCACAAGTGCTACTTTACCACGTAAGTTTACCTACAGTTTTTTCAGGAGGACTTGCCAATGGTCAAACATACCCTTCGCTTTTGGGCGGTCTTCCACTTACCATCACCATTACCAGTGGCAACATTTTCGTTAATGAATCGCAGGTTGTTGCACCCTTTAACCTTGACGGTGAAAACGGCGGTATCGTACACAGCATTAATGCGGTAATGCTACCGCCTGATGTATGTCTTGAATTTGCTACCATCAGCACAACCGCTCTGCCAAATGCTCCTGTCAATCAAAATGGCTTGTGCAGCACCGTGTCATTGCCATTTCAGGTGTGGGCTGGTGAATTGTACCAATCAGCTGGCTATGTGGCTGGTGTAACCTACGTTGCCTCTATTTGCGAGGGCCCCAACGCTGGTGCTTGGGAAGCACAACTTGCTCTGTTGGATACTGATCTGAATGTTATTGCCTTCGCGGATGGATGTGAACTGACCTTCGAAGTGCCAGAGGATGGAACTTACGTGATAGGGATATCAGACCTCAACGATTGTGGAGGTGAAACCAATGCCGAGGTAAACAACGGTGTTCTCTCCGTTACTTGCATCGGTGAAGCCGGCGCAGCAACCATATGGAATGTTGTACAAGAAAGTGACGTACACATGACCCTTGAAGCAGCCATTGAGGCGGCCGGATTAGACGGTGTGCTCAATGGACCGGGTAGCTTTACCTTATTTGCACCTACCGACGCTGCTTTTACAGCTTTGGGTACAGCTGTGGATGACTTGCTCCTCGACCCCACAGGCGCGCTGGCCAATGTATTGCTTTACCATG
>DAIOTP010000018.1:6677-35816 GCA_036751905.1 Cryomorphaceae bacterium | reverse complement strand
TCCAATTTCCCTGTGCATCCTGACGGCTGAAGTAAATGTCGTAACCCCCTGCCCCGGGCCTTCCATTGCTGGAAAAGTAAAGTGTACGGCTGTCGGCGTGCAGAAATGGACTTTTGTCATTGCCAGGCGTATTTATCCCCCCTTCGAGTGGCTTTGCCACAGTCCAAGAGCCGTCGTGCAAGCGGTTGCTGTAGTAAATGTCAATGCTTGGATTGCCGTCCTTGTCGGGTGTGGTGTTTTCACGTATAGTAGCGAAATACAAGGTTTTGCCATCTGCTGAAATGGTAGGCTGCGCTTCCCAACCATCAGGGGTGTTGATGGCATCACCCAGATTTTCCAGCCCCGACCATTGAAATTCAATAAGGCCTTGGGCATTTCTTTTGCGTTCAAAACGGGTCACATAGATATCGCAGTTTTTATAGTTGGGGCCCGCAGGTTTGCAAACGGTAACATACATTTCGCGGTTGTCGAGCGAGAGGGTCACCCCGCCATAATTGTCTCCGGTATTGAAGGGGGGCGGCAAGGCTCCTGGCTTGGCGTACTCCAGATGACCCTCTAGCTTTCTTGCTTGCATAAATGTCTCAACCTCGCGGGGGTATAAGTCACCTTTCTCTTTCACCTTTCCCTTTCGGGTAAAGAATATGAATTCATTGTCGGGCGAAAGCATGGGCAGGTACTCATCGGCCTCGGTGTTGAGATGATTTAAACGAACGGGGTCAAAAGGCACTGGATTTTCGTAAAAATCAACGTAAAACCTTATTTCAGGTAGGATTTGGGCCACGTCGCGTTCTTTCACCTCATGGTCGCGGGCTATGTTGCGGGGGGTCTTTTCGAAAAGCAGAAAATCCTCAAAGTGCTCAACCGCTTCCTTGTAATCCTGGTTTCCATAATGGATGAGGCCTGCATAGTAGTGCGCATCAGCGTGAAAAGACGGGCACAGTTCGATCACCTTTTCATAGCTCCAGAGCGCTTGCAACATCGGCAGGCCCTGCTCATTGGCCATGCGGTATTGCAACCGGGCTTTCGCAAAATGGCACTGGACGCAGTTGGGGTCGGCAGCAGTTGATTTCGACAACAGGCCAAGGCGTGCCATTTGATCCAACTTTTCGGACTCCATGGCTTGTTTGTAAAACTTTTCAGCCTTCTTTTCCCCTGTTGGTCCGCAATGCTCTTGGGCTGCTGCGGAGCCCACTGCGAAGCAGCCGAGCAGCAGCAAGAGGAAACCTGGCATGCATCTTCGCACGCTGAAAATTGAAATAATGCTGTTTTGCCTGATCATGTTTAAGGGGGAACTTGGGGATGTCATAGCAAAGGTAGCCACTTAGCAGGGCCTAATTGCCTTCTGTCAATACTCTATCGGCCTGATCTCTGGCCTGCTTCATGATGTTATCGGCTTGGGTTTTTCCTTCATTTTCTACTTGATTTGCCCTGCGGTTGGCCTCTTCGCGGGCTTTATCGGCGGCGGCACGGGCAGCAGCTTTGGCCAGTGGATTGTTACCGGCTTCATCCACGAGCCTTTGCGCGCCTCGTTCACCTTCTTCTCTGATTCTCTTTGCTGCATCAGCCGATTCTTTTTTCAAGCGGTCAGCTTGCACCTGAGCATCAGCGAGGATCTTATCCGCCTGTTGTCGGGCCTCTTCGCGGGCTTTGTCTTTGGCATCGTCAATCACTTCCTCGACCTTTTCGGTGACGGCTGCCTTCACTTGATCTTTTGCAGAGGCAGCAGCACCTTCCATGCCTCCAAAGCTCGGGGTGATGGTGGGATCCGTGATGTCGCCGTGTATGCGCACATCTACATTGATAAACTCACCAAGGCTCATATTTCCGCCAAATAAGGCACTTGCCTGGGCAAGCAATCCTTCGGCCATTTTGTTGAAATCGCCTCCGAGCTCACTTCGGGGCACCTTCATCTTCATGAGGTAATCCAGCTTTTGATCAAAGCTGCTGTAGCCCGATACATTGGCCGTCATGCGGTTGATGCGCACATCGAATGGATCGGTTGTTACACGTCCATCTTGCACAACAAATCTGAGGTTCAAATCTTGAATTTCCTGACGTGCCAGCTGCGGTGATTTGAGCGTGGTGCTGAGCTTTTGCAAAAATTGTCCACCCTCGAGCACAATGTTTCGGCTCTGGAGGGTTCCACTGCCTTGCATGGTTTCGTAAATGGGTTCCATTTTGCTGTCGAGCGAAGTTTTCAGGTCAAAACGGCTGTTGATTTTACCGCTGGCGTGCTTGGCTATGGGCGCCATTTGCTCGATGGTTTTGAAGGTTTCGGCAGTCGCTTTCAAGTCGAGCCCGCGCAGGTCATAGCTAAAGCTCATCTCAGGTACTTCCGGGTTTTGCGTGCTGTAATAGCCGTCCATGCCAATGGTTCCGCCCAAGGCTTCAAAGTTGAGCTTGCGCAAGGCCACTGTGCGGTCCTTGATGCCAATTTGGCCTACCATGTTCTTAAGCTGTGCTTCGCTGTATAGGATTTCGCCGATCGTGGCATTGAGCGTCAAATCAAGGTTGGCAGGTACTTCGATGATGGAGAGGGTACTTTCTGCTTCTTCCTGGACTTCCTCAGCCACTTCCTCTGCCTCTTCATCGCTCATGTATTTGTTGAGGTCAATTTTATCGGCTGTGAAATTGAAGACTCCTTGCAGCAGGGTATCTTTGAGCGCGTAAGCGATGTAGTTGGTCAAGTATCCATCGAACGACATATTGATGTCGTCATAAGCCATCAGGCATTTGGGAACATTGAGGCGCTGAGGAGTAAAATTGGTTTGTGCCTCGCTTACCTTAAATGTCATGTCAGCATCAGCATACCTGAAGTTTTTGAGCTGCATGTCTCCCTCGGCTTTGAACCTTTCGAAACGCTGGTTTTCAATGTCGCTGAGTATCCCGTCGAGGGCGAAGTGCGCGGCAAACATGCCCGTCATTTCAAAGGCTTCATCCAAAGGGACCACATCTTTGAAACTACCAAGGTCGAGATCGGCATCGATGCGGGTCTTGATGTTGGGATCGCTCATGGGTTTGCGCAATGAGAGCATGGCGTCAATGGTATTCTTGTGCTCGGCCGTTTTGCCAATTTCCATGTAGAAGCGCGGCACATCGACTGTGAGCAGGTCCATGTCATTTCCTTCAGGGCTCGCAATATGTGTCTCAATTTGAATGTTTTCGATGCTGCGCGGCAGGTCGGGGTATTGTACCCTGCCATTTTCCACAAGCAGGTCTATGGCGTAAGCAGGCATGCTGTTGTCGTTGTAGGTGCCTTTCACATAGCCTGCGAGGCTCACAGTACCTTGGGCATCAACCCCGTCGAGGTCTTCGGCGAATTCGGCAGGAACGAGTGATAGGATGGTCACGAGGTCGCTTTTGAGCGATTGGAAAGTGATGTCCATGGTAATGTCGTCATCGGGCATCGCAAGCCAGCCGTCGAATCCAAGGTCGAGGCGGTTCACGTGCAGCTCATTTTCCATAAAGGTGAATTTGAACTGGCTGAGGTCCATGGCTATATCGGCCTTGAGCTCCACTTTGGCCCTGCGCATGTACTTTATGCCGTCATACTTGAGGTCGAGGCCCGCTACCTTGCTGTTGGTGTAGAGGGTGAATACCTCTTCGGCAAAATTGCCTCGTCCTTCGTGGTCAAGGCCAGCGAGCAGCAAATAGAAGCCGAGACTCGCATCGTCATATACCACGCGGCCACCGCTGATCGAGTAGCGGGTGATTTTGAGGCTGGCCTCTTCGCCCGTTCCCTCTTCAGGAGCCACTTCCTCCTCTTCACTTTCTTTGGCAATGTCGTAATTGGCCGTACCATCAGCGAGCACCTTCACATGGATGCTGGGCTTTTCGAGGTGGATGGTTTTGATGACAATTTCGCTTCCGCGAATTACGCTCATCACATCAATGGTAAGTGCAAGCTCGTCCATGTAAGTGAGGGTATCCCCTTCGAAGGGAGCAATGTTGATGATGCTGAGTTCCTGGATTTTTACCGACAGGTTTGGGAAATTGCGTATGAGCGAAAGGTTTACATCCTTAAAATCGAGCACTGCATTGAGGTTGTTGTTGGCTTCGCGCTTCACCAGCTCCACGATTTTGCCTTTGAGGGCAATGGGCAGTATGATGAGCGCCGCAAGAAAGAGCACCAGGATAATCCCAACAATTTTAAGCGCTTTTTTCATGGAAAGGAGGAGTTTAAGGTTGATAGTTTAGTTCGTTTTCGCTTGCGGCTATGACAGTACACACGGTTGCGTCGCCGGTGACGTTGACCACGGTGCGTATCATATCCAAAATACGGTCCACGGGCAGTATTATTGCAATCCATGCGGGATTGAGACCCACGCTTTGCAGCACGATGATCAGCATAATGAGGCCCGCACTGGGCACCGCCGCCGATCCTACCGAAGCGGCCGTGGCCGTAACCACTATGATCAGCTGCTGAGTAAGGCTGAGATCCACCATGTGCATCTGCGCCAGGAATATCACTGCAACTGCTTGGTAAAGGCTCGTTCCATCCATATTGACCGTAGCGCCTATTGGCAATACAAAGCTGGTGATATTTCGCGAGACGCCCATATTTTGCTCAACACATTCCATTGTAACCGGTAAGGTTGCGGCACTACTGCTTGAACTGAAAGCGAGAAACTGCGCCGGGCTGATGCGCCGAAAAAACTCGCGGTACGTCACAGGCTTTACAAAAGCCTTCAGCACCAAGGGATACACCACAAAAATCATAACCAGAAGTCCGAAGGTCAACACCAGGCTGTAGCTTCCTAAACCAAGAAAAATGTCGAAAACCTGGGCCGGGGTGTCGGCCATGTTGGCGAGCACGCCAGCCATGAGGGCAAACACGAAAAAAGGAGCAGCTTTCATCACTACATCCACCATTTTCAAAAACACCTCATTCACACTGACTACGAAATTCTTCACACTTTCTCCCTTTCCATCGGGAAGTGCGGCAAGGCATATCCCGAAGAAAATGGCAAAAAAGATCACCTGGAGCATGAGATTGTTGTTGGAAATTGACAAGAGAATATTTTCGGGTACCAACTCGATGAGGAAGTTTAAAGGTCCCGTTTCTACACTTTTCGCGGCAATTTCCATTTTAGCCTGGACCACCTCGTTGGAGGATGCGGCCTTGTAGCGTGCTGCATCCATGTAGTCGGCATATGCCTCATCGCCGCTCAAATATTTTCCGTCAAGGATTTCGACTCCCTCGGTTTCGTCGACCCAAAGTTCATAGGCAAGGCGGTTCTTGATGCGCGTTTCTTCGTCAATGTAAATACCTGGCTTAATCACATTTACAATAAGCAATCCCAATCCCACGGCAGCAATTGTAGTTGCCAGATAAATGCCCAACGTTTTGATGCCCAACTTACCAAGCCGGGTAATGTCCTCGAGGCCGCTGATGCCCGAAATAATGCTGAACAAAACCAATGGCACAGCTATAAACTTGAGCAGCCGGATGAAAATGACGCCAAAAGGATCAATCCAATCCTTGGTGAATTGGTTCCAGCCCAGTGCGCTCGCGGCAAATGCCCAAATGATGCCAAGCAGCAGGCCGATAATGATTTTCCAGTGCAGGGCGAGTTTCCTCATATTCTGGTGGTTCGGTTGCGGAGGAGGTGGTCGGCAAGTACGAGGGCAGCCATGGCCTCTACAATGGGTACGGCGCGGGGTACCACGCAGGGGTCGTGTCGGCCACCGATTTCGATTTTGGTGTCACTTCCTCCGCGGTCCACGGTGTTTTGGGCTGTTTTGATGCTTGCCACTGGCTTGAAGGCCACACGGCAGGTAAGTGGCATGCCATTGCTGATGCCTCCCTGAATGCCACCGCTGAAGTTGGTTGATGTAGCTGGTTTTCCATCACGCATTTGGAAGGCATCGTTGTGCTCTGATCCGCGCATTCGGGCAGCGCTGAAGCCACTGCCTGTTTCAAATCCTTTCACTGCGTTGATGCTGAGCATGGCTTTGCCGAGGTCGGCGTGCAGCTTGTCGAATACGGGCTCGCCGAGGCCTGGAGGCACGCCAGTGGCTACAAGGCTCACCACGCCGCCAAGGGTATCGCCACTGTCGCGCGCAGTTTCAATGAGGCTGCGCATGCGTGCGGCTGTTTCGGGGTGTGGGCAGCGGAGCTCATTTTCCGGAAGGGAAAAATCGAGCTGCTCATGGGGTGCAATGAGTTCTACTTCAGCAATGGCGCTTACGTAAGCCCGAATATGGATTCCGGCTTTCGCCAAAAATTGTTTTGCGATGGCTCCGGCAGCCACGCGGCTAGCGGTTTCGCGGGCACTGCTGCGGCCGCCACCGCGGTGGTCGCGCAGGCCGTACTTGGCCTCGTATACATAATCAGCATGTGAAGGACGGTATACATCCTTGAGCTTGTCGTAGTCATTGGAGCGCTGATCACTGTTGTAGATCGCAAATGCGATGGGTGATCCGGTAGCACGGCCCTCAAAAATGCCGCTGAGCCACTGAACGGTATCTGATTCCTTGCGGGGAGTGCTGAGGTCACTCTGCCCCGGCCGGCGGCGGTCGAGTTCGAACTGTACTGCCTCCAAATCGAGTTCAAGGCCTGCCGGGCAGCCATCAATGATGCCGCCAATGGCTGTGCCGTGTGACTCTCCAAAAGTGGTGAGCCTGAATATTTGTCCAAAGGTATTTCCTGCCATGAAAGGCCAAAGATAGCAATACGGACCTTGCTCAGATGATGTGCTTGGGGTAGAAGCGCGGTAATTGCCACCTTTGCACCACAAAACTGCTTTCACCATGCGCATACTGATCAAAAACATACGCGGCCTGGCTGGGGTATACCAAGAAGCTCCTAAATTGCTGCGCGGCAAGGAAATGAATCAACTTCCAATCCTTGAGAATGCCTTTTTGGCCATGGAGAATGGTCTTGTAGCACTTTACGGCTCCATGGACGACTGGGGTGGCATCACCGATTGGCGCAATCTGGAAGTGATTGATGCTGAAGGGTGCTTTGTGCTTCCGGCTTTTTGCGACAGCCACACCCACCTGGTATTTGCGGGAACGCGGGAACTGGAATTTGAAGACCGCATCAAAGGGCTGAGCTATGAGGACATTGCGAAGCGCGGTGGTGGCATCCTCAACTCGGCGGCACGCTTGCGCGAAATGGGCGAGGAAGAATTGCTGGAACGCGCACTGCCTCGCCTCATGCAGTGCATGAAGATGGGAACCGGCGCTATGGAAATCAAGAGCGGCTACGGCCTTGATCTGGAGAGCGAGCTCAAAATGCTTCGCGTGGCCAAAAGACTTCAAGAAGAAAGCCGCGTGAAGATCAAAACCACCTTCCTGGGTGCGCACGCCATTCCCGCAAAGTTTAAATCGAATCGTGAGGATTATGTCAAGCTTATTCTGGATGAGATGATTCCGGCTGTGGCTGAGGCCGGCCTGGCCGATTATGTGGATGCCTTTTGCGAAAAGGGCTACTTCAGCGTGGAGGAAACGCTGGCCATCGTGGAACGCGGTGCGCTGCACGGTCTCAAAGCCAAGATACATGTAAATCAATTCAATGCCATGGGAGCCATCCCCAAGCTGGTGGCTGCCGGCGTACTGAGTGTGGACCATCTGGAGGTGCTGTGTGAAGGGGATGCTGTGGCATTGAATGGTGCAGCGACCCTTGCTACAGCCCTACCCTTGTGCAGCTTATTTTTGGGAATACCCTATACTCCGGTGCGGGAGCTGCTTGCGCAAAATGCTGCGGTGGCGCTCGCTTCGGATTATAATCCCGGTTCAGCGCCTTCCGGCAATATGGCCATGGCGGTGTCGCTTGGCTGTATCAAGATGGGAATGAGCCCTGCAGAAGCCATCAATGCAGCCACATTGAACGGAGCCGCAGCCATGGAATTGTCGGATACACACGGGAGCATTACCCCTGGCAAGGTGGCCAATGTAATCATCACGGAGCCGTGCGAGCACCTCTCCTATTTGCCATATAGTTTTGGACGGCCGGCCATAGCGCAAGTGATTGTAGGCGGCGCGCGGGTGCAGTTGTGAAGGCTTTGCCTACCTTTGGCTTATGATGAAGCAATTGCGCAACTCACTGATTGTAATGGCTGCTGTGGCCATTGTGCTGGCATTGATATTCAATGAATTGCTAGCATACATGGCTATTTTTGTTGGGGCTATGGTGGTATTCTACGGCCTCTATGTGGCCTTTATGCGCAATAAAGATGCTGAGATCGACGAACTCAAAGCCAAACTGGCCCAGGATGATCAAGTGCTCGCAAAAGTGCAATTGGAAAATGAGGAATTGAGGACCCGTAAATTCAATATGTCGGCCATCCGGCAAATTCTGGATGTGGGTCTTTTTGAAATTGACACGAACTTCACCCGCACCTGGAATGAGGAGGTGGTGACCGACAGCGGGAAAATCGTTCAATTTATCGGAGCTTTGAAGGTAGAAGTCGTGGCGAAGTATGGTGTTGATCTTACGGAGCTTCGGATCAAGCATACGGAGAAGGAAGTGTTTATCGGCAACCTGCAGCTGAAGTCACTTTCTTTCACTGATTTGAGCTATGCCTGGGTGATTGCTGAAATTCTTGAGCACAAAAAGCCATACCTCGGGGCCACACATCGCCGCACCAATCCACTTTTAGAACTGGAAGCCAGCAAAATAAAAGAGCGTTTGCAAAAGCGCACCCATGAGGAAGTGAAGCAGGGACCTGAAGAGCTGCAATCTTTGGTGAAATGGCTTAACCGCCACCTCTCCCACTCCATCTCCAGCATACTCGGCATCCACGACAAAGAAATGATCTTTGTCAATGACGTAGATAGCAGCTTTGTGCAAATTGGTGATTGAAAAACTTGAAAATTCGGACAAAAGTCGTTATATTTGGTAAATTTTTCTGAGATGGCAAGCAAGAATTATCCAGAGCCGCAAGGCTACACCGTCGTCAACGAAGCCGCTGCTCAGTACCTGTCGCGCAGCAGGTCTGTTGATTTTGTGGGTTTCCTCAAGGACAAGCTCCTGGTTATCCAGAGTATTCAGCGGGGTATTTCTCAGGCATTCTTTGAAGCCATCAAGGGGCGCTCTCCTTTCAGTGATCAGGAGTGGGCTGATTATTTCAACATGTCATTGAAGTCATTGCAGCGCTACCACAACGATCCTACGCATGTGTACAAGCCCATCCATTCCGAAAAGATCATCCAGCTTGCCGAAGTTATGGAAGAGGGCCGGGCTACCTTTGGCAGTGAGGATAAGTTCTACCGTTGGCTTGATACGCCCAGCCTTGCCCTTGGGGGCAGTAAGCCCAAGGAGTTGCTCCGCAATGCCTACGGTCAGGAGCTGGTATTGGCTGAGCTCAATGCCATCAATCACGGTATTTTTGCCTAATGCGCGTTTTTCGTCTGGCTCGCGCACCGTATGCACATGCGCTTTCGGGCTATGGCGCTTCTTTGAACGACCACCGTTGGAACACCAAGGGCACCGAACTGATTTATTGCGCTGATAGCCGAGCCCTTGCCCTTGCTGAAATGGCAGTTCACCTGAGTGCGGCCACTGCTCCCGCTGATTTGTGCATGATGGAAATTGAGGTGCCTGAAGCCATTTCGCGCCACCGCCTTTCGGCAAATGATCTTCCCAAAGGTTGGAATGCGCTGCCTTATATTGCAGAAACGCAATCCATCGGCAATGAATTTGTCCGTAAGGGCCAATACTGCATACTCGTGGTTCCATCGGCTGTGGTGGAGGGCGATTTCAATGTGCTCATCAATCCGAAACATCCTGATTTTGATTTGATTCATTTGGTCAGCACCACCCCCTTTATCATTGATAACCGCTTGTTTTAATGAATTCATTGTTGAATATTCAAAACTACGCAGCCTGTGGAACAGCAAGGACCCAAGTATGAGGTACTCGTAGACATAGTAAGGATAAAGATGCCTTTTGGTAAATTTAAGGGAACCCTGCTCTGTGACCTCCCGATACTTTACCTGGAGTGGTTCAAGCGTGAAGGCTGGCCCCCAGGCAAATTGGGTGAACTGCTTGATACGGTCTATGAGATAAAGCTCAATGGGCTGAATGACATTATTTTTTCCCTTAAGCGCATGTACAAGGAAGAGCAGAACAGCAACACGGGCCAATCAACTGGCAGCAGCAACAGTGACAGCGGCTACTCGGGCAGGTAGTGGTGTTGCTGATCAACCAATAGTTCGAAGCCCATACAGCCGGTGCGTGTTCGCAATTGGAGCTTCATTCGGCCCATCAATGACTGCTCAGCTTTGGCTTCGATTTTGATAAATTTCTGTGCGTAACCTGGGGGTGGTGAAAAGTACACTGCGTAGCGGCCCGAGCCGATGGCCTCGATGTGTGCAGGATTCAAGATGAAAGTATTGTGATTTAGGGTAATGACCGCATTTGTAAACCGGTAGGTAGCATTGCTCAGGCAGAGCAGTGCGGCTGCATAGATGAGCAGCCATTTGTACTGCAATGCTTTGAACTCAAGGATGTATGGCAGCTGGATGAAAAGCGCTAAAATTCCGCCGATTGACCCCAACCACCACAACCCATTCGCATTGACAGGCTCGTGTAAAAATGCTGGTACGGCAGTGATGATGCTTATTGCAAAAGCCGGAATGATGTAAAAGTGAAATCGGTTTGCATCATCGGGTCGGTAGCGTTTTTTGATTTTTTCCGGAAGAGGTATGCGGTCGGGGTCGTTGGCAATGGACTGCTTGAAGTATGGGCTTAACTTAAAGTCTTCTCGGTCATTCAGGGGATTCTGGTTGAGGAGCTTGCACAAATGATTAAAGACGTCGGGCAGTTGGGTTGAGAATTGTTCGGGGGTTTCGAAAAAGTGCTCTATGCATACGGCGAAGAATTCATGTGGGTTGGTGCCTCCGTAGGGGTCAAGGTAACCTGGTGTACGCTGCTTCAAGGCGGTGAACGCATCAAAACCTATACGCTGCCACTGATCGAGGTAATTTGCAAAACGCATATCGAACCGAATCGATTCTTGCGAATCAAGTTTGAGGGCATGTGCCAATTCGTGGAGGCCGAGGTTGAAATTGTCTTCACCATTGGCAAAACCTTTGAGAAAGTGAGGCCATGAAAGGGTCATTGTGCCGCGCCGCGAAACGGAGCCGTACACATCAGCATTAAACATGCGGCTGTATATGGGACCCGGGGCAATGCGGACTTTTTTCAGGAACTTGATGTCGTAGTCTTCGAGCCCAAAGGTAAGCTGCACGGCAGCTGCACTCACCAGGATGGGCATATCATGGCTTAGCTGCTGGCCGCGGATGCCTTCGAAGGTTCGTCCCCGCATGAAGCGAAGCACGCGCGCTATGAAGCGCGCGCGTCCTTGGGTGCTCAACTTGTTGAAATAGGGAATGTGCGTCAGGAGCAAACGTTCCAAATGGAAGTACTCACGCTTAGAGAGCGCGCTGCGCTGCACAATTTTGCTATAAAAGAAGGCTTCGGCTTCGCGGTATTTGGGACCTGTGGCCCAAGCCAATCCTGCGGCGGCAGCCCAAAAAAGCAAATTGCATAACATCGCGATGGCAAGGGTCAATGGAAAGAATTTTGGACTTAGGCGGGCAAAGATAGTTTTGAAATCAACATCCACTACTGCCGCCTGTTGGCCAGTAGAGGCGGTGGCTCCCCGTTGAAGGGGTTGCCACGGCCTATGGTGCGGGCTTCGATGCCGGCGGCGCGCATTACGGCACGGTCGCCATACTTGTCGCGCACCTTGTCGAGGGCCTGGTAGAGGTTCACCATTTCCTCGGTATCGTCGAAGAGGTTGATTTGGTGCCCACCGCTCACGAGGTGGCTGAAGCGCACTCCCACAAGGCGCACCAGCAAGCGGCGGTTGTACAGTTTTTCAAACATTTCCTTCACGCGGGGTATGATGGTGTGATCGGCGGCGGTGTATGGAATGTGGGTTTGCATGGTGCGGGTATCGAAATCGCTGTAGCGCAGCTTCACCGTGATGCAGGCCGTGAGCTTTTGGCCGCGGCGCAGCTGGAAGGCGAGGTTCTCAGCCATGGCCACAAGGATGCCCCGCAACTTTTCCACGTCGGTGGTGTCGCGGTCAAAGGTGCGCTCGGTGCTGATGCTCTTGCGCTCGCTGTAGGGAATCACCCGCGAAGGGTCAATGCCATTGGCTTTGCGCCAAATGACTTGTCCGCTCTTGCCCAACACGCGCTCCATCATCTCCTCGGGCATTTCCTGCACGGTGATGATGCGCTTGAGGCCGAGGTTGCAAAGGGTTTGGTAGGTTTTGCTGCCTACCCCGGGTATCTTTTTCACCGAAAGGGGTGCCAAAAAGGGCCGCTCCTCTCCTTGCGGCACATGGAGTTGGTTGTTGGGCTTGGCCTGACCGGTGGCTATTTTGGATACTGTTTTGTTGGTCGACATGCCGAAGCTGATGGGCAGTCCGCTCTCTTTCATAATGGTTTGCCTGAGTTCAGTGGCTATTTGCAGGCAGCCAAAAAACTTATCCATCCCGGTGAGGTCTACATAAAACTCATCGACCGAAGTTTTTTCAAACACCGGCACCCGGTCGCGGATAATGTCGGTGACAAGTTTTGAATACTTGAAGTAATTGGCCGAATTGCCGCGTATCACCACCGCCTCAGGACACAGCTCCCGCGCCTGCCGCATGGGCATGGCCGAGTGCACCCCGTACTTGCGCGCCTCGTAGCTGCACGATGCCACCACTCCCCGGTCGGTAATCCCGCCTATGAGCACAGGCCGCCCATTGAGCCGGCTGTCAAGCAGCCGCTCCACCGATACGAAGAAGGTGTCGAGGTCGAGGTGGCTTATTGTGTCCATCGGTGAAGAGCTACAAGCTGCAAGCTACAAGCTGCAAGCTCGATTCGCGTAGAGAAAAACTTCATACACTAGCATACATAAACAAAACACCATGTGTTAGAAGACTCATTATGAAGCAAGAATTTTCAAAAAGCTGACAATCATCTTTTGCTCTTCTCGCAAGTTACCTAGTAATTCTTTGGTATCATTTTCGGTAATGTAACCTATCATTTGGCATAGCATCACTTGCGTTTCTAATTCGAAAACCGAGCCCAAAGCAATATCCAAATAGTTTCGTTGAGCCTTTGAAGTGTAGCGGCTACTTCCCTCCGCAATGTTAGAGGGAATGGATACTGCACATCGTCGCATTTGGCTTACAAGCCCAAACTTCTCCTCTTCGGGAAATTGTTTTGTCAAATGGTATACTTCGGCTGCTATCTGCATACCCTTTTGCCAAATCTTGAGTTCTTTAAAATTTTTCATAATTTTTTGGCTCTAAAAAATTGTTGATTAATCCACTTGCTGCTTTCATCTTGTAGCTTGTAGCTTGTAGCTTGTAAATTGCAACTACCTCCTAGCCTCTAGCCTATCCAGCCGGTCCAAAATCTCCTTCATGGCGCTGCCACCGCGGTAGCTGTCCATATCGAAGGTGCAAAAGCCGCGGGCTTTCCACACTTCCAGCACATCTTCCGCGGCTACATCGAAGGGGGCATAGTCGGCATTGTCGGAGTGGAGGGTGAAGGCCGGGCGGTCGTCGTGGGGGCGTACGCGCTTGAATACCACCCCGTCATTTTGCGTAAGCAGTATGTGGCGTTCGTTGTAGCGTATGCTGTTCCAGTCTTGCACGTACTCGCACACAATGTATGACTTGGGCGGGATGGGCAGCATGCTCTCGCCTTCAATTTGGAATACGCGGTAACTGCGGTCCATGGGCAATTCGGGGAAGGGCAGGTTGAAGTGTGGCAACGAGCCGATGTACTCAATGTCGCCGTAACCACCCAGGTAGCCTGCGGCGGCCTTCACGGGCACGAGCGTGGCCAGCTCCTTATCGCTTGAGGTGTCGGTAACGATGGGCAGAATGCGCAAGCCGCGGCCTGCCATATCCACCGCAGGGCCACCGGCGCTCAGGTCACTGCCCAGCAGCTCATCCACACGGCAACCGAAATGCTGCGCCAGGTGCATCAGTGTTTGGATGCGGGGCTCGGCACGGCCCTCCTCATAAGCGCCTATTACGGGGCGGTTGAGTCCCAGCTTTGCGGCGAGCTCGGCTTGGGTGAGGCCCGCTTGCTTCCGCAAAAAACGAATGTTCTCCTTTAAATACATGCTAAATGAATTTGCATGCTAAATTAAGAAGAATTTTGCAGCCAAGCCCTTTGATTTTTTTTTTTAAATTCGATTCTGCTGCTAACTTTGAACACGCCGATGGAACAAGCTTAAAAAGCACCTGAACCACAAGGATTCCATCAGCAAAAAATAATTCAACACATGCGCTGGTCCTACATTCTATTTCTCCTGAGCCTGCCCTTCCTGCTCGAAGTGCTCATTGCTTGTTGCAATTGTGAGCAGGTGGCCGACAAGACATTTGCCACAGGTGCCTTGCTCGTCAACAACCTTGACAACAGTGGGGCAACGGCGGTATCAACCACCGCCGACAGCATTCGGGCTGCCGTGTATGGCCTATCCGTGCAAGTGGTGCGCAACATCATGGCGGAGGGCTGCCAGTCCTTGCACCTTGTGCCGGGCGCCTACGCCACGAGCTGCGACTGCGGCTGGGTATTGGCCCGTGCTACCCAATCACTCAGCGAGATTCGGGTATTGACCCGAAATGCCCTTTCCGAAAATTTGCCGGAAGGCAGCGATGTCTCAAGATCGTTCAGAATTGATGTGGACCGCGTGTTCCCGCTGTCACCGCTTGAAGCGGCCTTCCTTTACCAACCCAACTCCTTTTTCAATTTAATTGATGTGCCTGAGGATACCATCGAAGACCGCATTGACTTCAAGCTCCTGCTCGTGGATCAGCCCCATTTTCTCGGTGAGCATCAATTCACTGTACAGCTCGTGTACGCCGATGGCAGCACTGAACAACGAGAAAGCACACCTGTAGTACTTATACCATGAAGCAACCCATAGTAACGCTCCTGCTTTCGGCTTCAGTGCTCTTCACGCATGCACAGGAAGTACCCACGCCCCCAATGGCCGAGCAAGGAAAACTCTATTTCCGCATGGCAGTTGGCAGCATGCATGCCCTGAACCCACTGCTTCAAGACAACTTCTACGATGTCCTCGTATGGCCTGGCGACAATGCGCTCCAACTTCAGTTGCTGCAATTCACCTATTTCTACGCACCACATTTCGGGGTCGAAATAAATGTGCCTGCATTTATCGGGCTCAACAATCAAAACAGAAGAGCGCACCTGATCGATCAATACATCAGCGACATGGCCCCCGGATTTCTCAACCCCAACCGGAACCGGCATGACTACAATGAACACCAAAGCCAAACCTCAATTGGCCAGGCCGCACTGCTCTTTGCCTACAGGAACACTTTTAACAAATGGTCAATTACCACAGCCATAGGCCCGGGAATGGCATTCTACAATTTTGGTACTGAATTTTTTGATATCAAGCAGCAGGATAGCCACCGGCTAGACCAGATAGGAATTGTACCGGCCAACAATGCAAATTCGGGCGTTTTCTTCATGGGAGCAGGCAATATCAGTGTAGGATATTGGTTCCACAAAAACACAGAGTTGAGTCTTGAGTGCAATATGCGTTACGTTCCCAATGTATCCTACGAATTCGTCGAGACGCGACGAAACCGGCTCAGTAGTGAATTCAATCCTTCAAGCCGCTCGTTTCAAGGCAGTGGCAGCATATTGAACCTTGGCTGGTCACTGGGCTTTCGGGTGGCTATGGTGTACAACAAGAAAAAACGGTTGTCGACCCCTGTCGAATGAGCCAATTAGTCTAAATCAGACTCCTTCAACCAAAAAAATCTGGGTCTGTAAATGCGCGCATCACCGAAGAGGTCCCAAAAATTTTGACTGTTCACGTTGTAGGTCACCAGCATACCGTTGGTAGAATGGTTGATATGTGGGTGTGCATAAGCATTGTAAGTAAACAAGTTGCCGCCGGTTTCGGGCGTTTCATATACCAACACCTGGCTTCTCCAAGGTCCGGTAGGCGTATCACCGCTATAAAGATAAATCTTGGAGCCCAGGAAGTCCTCTTGGGTGAGCAGGCGGTACTTGCCCTTGTATTTGAAAACACTAAACATATTGGACACCCCAAGGGCCTGACCATTGCTGCGCATCATATAGGCATTGCCTGCAAAATTGGGCGTCCAATCGCTTCCGTTCCAATGTTCAATTGTAGCCGGATCGGATTTGTGCATTCTTGCAACTACTGCTTGCAAGCCAAAGACCCGTCGGGTACCGTAGATGTAGATAAAATCATCTTCCTCTAAGGTGTGAACCCCAAAAAGATAATCTTTGGTGCGTACTACTTCATATTGGTCGATCAAGGTAATATCAGGCAAGGAGAATACCGCCATGTCGGTACCGATGTGCTCAAAACTCCATACTCCGCCCTGTCCAGTATTTCTGATGCGCAACATGAACATATACAATTTATTGCCAATAACCCTGCCATCACCGGGCCAGTACCAATGGTTGGGATTGTCGGTGGGCTTTACATAGGCCTGAGGCTGGTTGGGAGTACCTCCCGCGAGCGTAGTGAGCTGGTTGCCATCTTGAATTACAAAGGAATTGTTGATCATGGGTGTGCCAGGCCGAGAAAAATCAGGCTGAACGGTACCAAGGAAACTATCGCCAAAAGTCCAGAGCACCCTGCCATCAGGCAAGGGTATGCTGTAGGCGCCATCGCCACCTGTCCAGCCACCACCGAAGGTATTGAAGAGATTCGAGAAAATAGTAGCAGGTGTGGTTTGGATGGGCGAAGTGGAAGCAGATTTCTCTTCAGCGCTGCTGGCTGACAAGGGCTGCTCTACATCCAAGTCCTCTTTGGTGCATGAGGCCATGATACACATCATCATTGAGGCGCTTAGCGCAAGGCGAATTTTATTCATGACTGCAAATTGGTTAAAGTGCAGCGCAAGGTAAACCTAAAGCAGTAGTTTACCAAAATTTATCAGTGCAGGCCTATTTGAAAAATGGCTGTTGGTCCTCATCATTTCATGACGTGATGGCTTACAAACCCTTGGAGAATGGGCAGCAATCGAAGTGCCTATGGCATATCGTTTACATGCGAACAACTGAATTATAATGATTTCAAAAACCACATCATGGTTGAGCCTCGATTATATTATTTTGCGGAGCAACACAATTTGACCCAAGTGATAATAGCTGTGTTCTATCAGTCCGTCTATATTTCGTATCCAGGTGCCGTATTCCCTTCTAACGAAATCGGAAGTGAGATGGGCCTCGCTCAGGGAAGCTACTTTTGCAACCATTGCAGCAGCATTGTGCAACAATTCATTGCGTAAATTAAGCCAGTCTTCATAGGTGTGGATGCCCTCAATCTGAAAGCTGTATTTGTCGTGGATGTCGAGTGGACCACCATTCAATACACGCAACAAGCCTGCGAGATAATAATTGAGGTGAAATGTAAGTACCGCTATGCTATTCAGATCACCTATTTTCTTGGTTGCTTGCTCCCAACTAAGGTTATCCGTGGCCTGAGCCACGTTGGTGTTGGCTATCCATTTGCCATCGAGCAAAACTTCTTTGAGCCTAAGCGCAAGGTAACTTGATGCATTCATGAAATTTTTCGATAAAATTAGGGAATGTCATGGATTCAGGCGGTATGGTCAAGCGCTTCGATGGGGCTAGTTATTGCATATTAAGGCCTTCAACCAAATAGGTACCTTTGCCGTGTACCATCACGCGCATGCCATGAAAACCAAAAGGATCACTTTTATCAACAAGGACGGCCACGAACTCAGCGCCCGGCTTGAATTGCCGCTCGGGTCGCCCCCTTCACATTATGCCATTTTTGCGCACTGCTTCACCTGCGGCAAGGGCATTAAGGCCACCACCATGATATCGCGAGCGCTTAGCCAGAAGGGCTTTGCCGTACTTCGGTTCGACTTTACAGGTCTTGGTCAGAGTGAGGGCGATTTTGCCGAAACAGGCTTCACCACCAATATCGACGACCTTGTATGGGCTGCGCAGTTTCTTGAAAAAGAATACCAAGCGCCCGAACTGCTCATCGGCCACTCACTGGGTGGCACCGCCGTGCTACACGCTTCCGCAAAAATTGACAGCATCAAAGCCATCGTCACCATTGGAGCACCCTTTGAAGCAGTGCATGTTACCCATCTTTTTGACGACAAAAAGACGGACATCAAAGAAAAGGGCCGCGCCAAAGTAAACATTGGAGGCAGGCCCTTTGAAATTGGCCAAAAGTTTCTGGAAAGCCTTGAGGCCGAAAGCACTGCCTCCCTCCTGCCCGATTTGCGGAAAGCACTGCTTGTAATGCACAGCCCACAAGACCAAATTGTTGACATCAAAAACGCAGCCGACATATATACCACGGCGCACCATCCAAAAAGCTTTGTAAGCCTCGAGGGTGCCGACCATCTTTTGCAAAATTCGGACGACGGTGGGTACGCTGCAGAGGTCATTGCCGCGTGGGCGAGCCGCTACCTGCCTATGGAAAAACCACCAGGCCTGCAGACCAATGAAGACGTGGCTGTACAGCTCGGCAGTGATGGCTACACCACCGAGATTGTGGCTGGACCACACAGACTACTCGCCGACGAACCCGCCGAAGTTGGCGGTAACAATATGGGGCCCAGCCCCTATCAATTGCTCAATGCTGCACTGGGTGCTTGCACTGCCATGACCTTAAAAATGTATGCTGAGCGCAAAAAATGGCCCTTGGAGCAAGTTACTGTACACCTCAGCCACCGCCGCCACCATGCCGAGGACAGTGCCAACCCTGATTCAGGCAGCAGCCGCGTGGATACATTTAGCACGAACATTGACCTACAAGGCCATCTTGACGCTGATATGCGCGAAAAGTTATTGGAAATTGCAGAAAAATGCCCCGTACACCGCACGCTGAGCGACGGACGCGTAAAAATTGAGAGTAAACTCATCCCTATCGACTAGCGCCATACTATACCATTAACTTCGCAGTCATGACGAGCTTCAAAGCACAGCCACAATGGCCACAACCATGGCTTGACTCCCTACCCCTCTCCATCTCCGAACGCAACCTCTTGCTTGAATCCTTGCAACAGGAGCCTACGGCATCGATTCGGATCAATCCATCAAAGGCAAGGATAGCCCATGCAAGCGCAGAAAATATTCCGTGGAGCACCCACGGATACTACCTCAGTCAGCGTCCTCGATACACGAGCGATCCTGCATTTCATGCCGGTGCTTATTATCCGCAGGAAGCCTCTTCCATGTTTATTGATCACGTGGTGCGCAGCTTGAAACTGCATGAACAGCCCATCACAGCCCTTGACCTTTGCGCTGCGCCAGGTGGCAAGAGCACCCTGTTGCGCAGCACGCTGCACCCTGATAGCTTCCTTCTGGCAAATGAAGTCGTAGGCAACCGTGTCAACCTTTTGGAGGAAAACCTACTCAAATGGGGCATACCGGGATATGCCATTTCACAAAGTGATCCTTCGAAGTTTGCCCATCTTGGCCCCGTATTCGACCTGTTGCTGGTGGATGCACCGTGCAGCGGCGAGGGTATGTTTCGCAAAGACATGCAAGCCCTAGAGCATTGGTCGCCAGCCAACGTAGAGGCCTGTGCATTGCGCCAAAAGCGCATCCTGGAGGGGGCATGGCCCGCGCTCAAACCCGGAGGCATCCTCATTTACAGCACGTGTACCTACAACCTTTCGGAAAATGAGGAGCAACTGGAACGTTTCGCTGAAAATCATGGTGTCGACTTTTTAGAATTTGCCCCGGCCGATTCGGGCATTGTGCGCAGCCACGCGGGCAGCGTGGAAGGCCACCGTTTTTACCCGCACAAGGTGCAAGGTGAAGGCTTCTTTTGCGCTGTGATGCGCAAAACAAATGAAAATTCTGCCATCACAAGAAGCGCGAAGAGCGTTCAGCGTAAAAAGCGTTTCATTATTGAGAATGAGGTGCCTTGCAATGTGCAACACCAAAATATTGCTGATGGGCAGGGCCGCATTTACGCCTTGCGAAATGGGCATATGGACATTGTAGAACTCCTTTCATCTCAGCTCAATATTATCGTACCAGGGCATACACTTGGCCAAAGGGTACATGGTACATTCAAACCGGCGCAAGGCATGGCATTCCTCGCAAAATGCAGTTTTCCTGCTGAAAGTTTTGAGCTGAATTTAGAGGAAGCGCTGAAGTACCTGAGCCGGCAAGATGTACCAAGTGCGGTAAAGTCAAAAACTCCTGTGCTGGTACAATTCGAAAAATTCAATTTGGGTTGGGCCCGGGCCCAGAGCGGCCGATTGCAAAGCATGTACCCCATGCATTGGCGCATCAGGGAAGGAAAGCCTGAGGCATATTTCAGGGTGGTGAAGCACCTGTAATTGGCTCACCAAAGGACTTTTGACTGCGAACTTCACATTGGGCTCTTGCTTACCAAAAATCCGGACATCATGATACTGGTCTGCATGGCAGCAACTGAACGCGCTTTGGATTGGCTACCTGATTCGGT
The DNA here is from genome assembly GCA_036751905.1 of Cryomorphaceae bacterium. Taxonomy (GTDB): domain Bacteria; phylum Bacteroidota; class Bacteroidia; order Flavobacteriales_D; family Cryomorphaceae; genus T3Sed10-241. The sequence goes on along the minus strand of DAIOTP010000018.1, from coordinate 15,373 downwards.
CGAGCGACTTCACCAGTGCCTCGTCTTTTTTGATGCCCCGTACAGCAAGAAAGCACAATGGCAATGCAGCTACGGGAAGGTAAAATCCAATATGGTGCATGGTGCTGATAGCGCCCGCAAACAATGAATCGCCAACACTTTCTACAGCAAAGAATAGATACACTGCATAAACAAGAAAAGACAAAAAGGCCAACCGGGTTACCCGGTATTGTACAGGCCTGCGGCGGTACAAAAAGATGGCGGCAGCGGGAATCATGGTGCTCAAAAATCCAAGTATCCAAGCGGGGACTCCGTAGGGACCGCGCATTTCTACAATGTCGCTCTGCACATTAAACACCCCGAACATGGCATACTCTGCAAGCTTCAAATCGCCTTCATAGTAGTGAGCATAAGGAAAAAAGAAGGTGCATAACCCACACAAAGCGGCGAGGAGCAAATAAATAGTTTGTACACGTTGTATCATTGCAGATGTTGTAGAGATGCCAAATATAAGCGGATTTACCCAAGGCCTTAAAGGAAGTCTGCATGTTATTTTTTTATAACAGCACTACTTTGTATCCATCTAATTGTTGTATCATTGCAGCATCGCAAGGGTACCAATTTTTCTAGGCGTACCCAATCCCGACGTTAGAATGAGTTTTCAATCCCAAGAATAAATTCACATCCCTCGATGTACGACATTATTGAATTAAATGGCCTTAAAGTGGCCGACCTGAGGAATATAGCCCAAGAGCTAAACATCCAAAAAACAGAAAGCCTTAAAAAACAAGACCTGATATACCGCATCCTCGATGAACAGGCTGTACAACCTTCAAAGAATGAAGTGAAGGCTGATAAAGCCAGTGATTCAGATACAAAATCAGCGGCAGGCAAAGACGGCAATACACCTGAGCCAAAGAAAAGGGGCCGCAAACCCAAAACAGTCAATGTAACGGCAAGCGTTGCAGAGCCACCAAAATTGGCAGAAGCCAGCAAGCGACAAAATGATCTGTTCAGCCCAGAGAAGGATGCTGAAGAGAACAAAACCGAACAAAGGGTGCCCAAACCTGCGGAAAACACGCGCAATCAGCGCAATCAACGCAACGAACGTGCAGAGCGCAGACAAATTCTACCCTCACAGGAAGCGCGCTCTGAACAACAAGAACGTCCAGAAAGAGCTGAGCGTCCAGAAAGAACTGAACGTCCGGAAAGAGTCGAGCGCAACGACCGCCCGGATAGAGCAGAACGGCCCGAACGCGCTGATCAAGACCGCAACCAAAGGCGCGAACAACGTCAAGGACAAGGCGAGCAACGGCAAGGTCAAAATGAGCAACGTCAAGGACAGGGCGAGCAAAGGCAAGGTCAAGGTGAACAACGGCAACATGACAACCGAGCCCAGCGCCAAAATCAGGGAGCTGGTCAACAACAAAATCAAGCCCAACAAAACCAGCCACAGCAAAATCAACAAAACCAAAATCAGCAGCAACAGGGTCAACAGCAACAGCGCCCTCAAGAGCAGCGACAAAGGCGTGAAGATTATTACAACTTTGATGGTTTTGTGCCAACCGAAGGTGTACTTGAACTGATGCCGGATGGATATGGTTTTTTGCGCTCGAGCGATTACAACTACCTCAACTCACCTGACGATGTGTATGTAGCCCAAAACCAAATTAAACTTTACGGCCTCAAAACAGGCGATACCGTGGTGGGTTATGTGCGTCCTCCCAAAGAAGGTGAAAAGTACTTCCCACTTATTAAAGTAGAGGAAATCAATGGCCGTGACCCGAACTTTGTGCGGGACAGGGTGCCATTCAAATTTCTGACGCCCCTATTTCCCGACGAGAAATTCGATTTGGCTGGCAATAACCGCAACATCAGTACACGCATCATCGACCTCTTCTCGCCCATCGGCAAAGGACAGCGTGGATTGATCGTATCACAACCCAAAACGGGTAAAACCACCTTGCTGAAAGATGTGGCCAATGCCATAGCAGCCAACCATCCGGAAGTGTACCTCATTATATTGCTCATTGACGAGCGCCCTGAAGAGGTCACCGATATGAAGCGCTCTGTGAATGCTGAAGTAATCGCATCCACTTTTGACGAACCTGCTGACCGCCATGTAAAAATTGCCAACATTGTTTTGGAAAAAGCCAAACGCATGGTGGAATGTGGACATGATGTGTGCATTTTGCTCGACTCCATAACCCGTTTGGCACGGGCTTACAACACAGTGTCGCCGGCATCGGGCAAAGTACTCTCAGGTGGTGTGGATGCCAATGCCCTTCAGAAACCCAAGCGTTTCTTTGGTGCGGCACGAAAAATTGAAAATGGTGGATCACTTTCCATTTTGGCCACCGCCCTTATTGATACCGGCTCCAAAATGGATGAGGTCATCTTTGAGGAATTCAAAGGCACCGGCAACATGGAATTGCAACTCGACCGCCGCATCAGCAACCGACGGGTTTATCCGGCCATCGACATACTTGCTTCGGGAACCCGCCGCGAGGACTTGCTCATGCCCAAAGATGTACTTCAGCGCATGTGGATTTTGCGAAAGCACCTCGCCGACATGAACCCCGTGGAAGCCATGGAATTTGTGAAAGACCGCATCGAACAAACCCGCAGCAACGAAGAATTTCTCATTACCATGAACAGTTAAGGAAGCGACATGAAGCATCCTCATTTGCAAATGGCACTGCGGGCCGCACTCCTCGTCATAGGAGTGCGGCTCGCATTGTTTTATGGCAATTTTCAAACGGGCTGGAGTGAACCCGCTTACTGGTTTTTGAACCTTGCCATGCTGCCTGCATTGTGCATTTATGCCATTTGGCCAAGAAATGGCTACCGGGGTTTTCTCTTGGATGCCAAAATATCCATGCAAATTCTTGGAATCTACAGCTTGCTTATGGCTGCACTTTTTTACGTGTATTACAGTGCAGTCGACACTGAATTTATGGCCAGCCGAACTGAAAATTTCATTTTTCAAACGCTCGAAGCTTCCGGCGATGATGTTGATCCTGAGGAGGTAGGTCGGAGAGCTAGAAGCATGTTCACCATGCGCAACGGCACTGCTGTAGCTTTGACAGGGTATATACTGCTCAGCGCTTTTTACGCCATTTTCTTCTCGGCCATCAAGCGGCTTGTGCTCTTCGGCAAAAATACTTGATCTCAGCAGAGCTCCATAAATCACACCAGCAGCTCACGTCGCTTGCATGCTCCGCACATCTGCAAATTCAGGGAAAACCCTGAAAAACCACCACCGGGAAGGTCGAAGCTTTGGGGAATAGAAAAGTTTTTTATCCCTGAAATCATGAAGAAGATTGTTTTTACTTGTTTTATCGCATTCACTACTTTTGTTTTACACGCCCAGGAATTGCCTCCCGGCAGCATTGACCTCAGCTTTGATCCCGGTGAAGGCTTTACAATTGCCCCATCTTTTTTTGCCGGGATTACCGGGCACAGGTGGTAAACCAAGCGGATAGAAGGCAAAGCGCATTCTAATTCTGAGCTGTGTATCTTTGGCCCTAAGCCGAAGTCACATTATGGGCAATTCAGCCAGAAAAATTTTAATTGTCGAGGACGAGGAGCATGTCTTATCATTCATCCGCAAAGGATTGAGCGAGCAGGGATATGAGGTGAGCGTGGCCTTCGAGGGCCGTTCTGGCCTGTATTTGTTTCGAGAACATGATTTCGATCTGGTTGTGCTGGACATTATGCTGCCTGGCATGAATGGCTATGAGCTGTGTCGGGAGATGAAACGACTCAAAGTGCGCATTCCTATCCTTTTTCTTACGGCATTGGGTACCGCTGAAAACATTGCACTTGGGCTCAATACCGGGGCGGACGACTACATAGTAAAGCCTTTCAAATTCATTGAACTCACAGCCCGGATCAAGGCCTTGCTCAGGCGCACCTCGCAAGCGGTCGAATCCGATCATTTGGAGAGCGAAGCCTCCAATTACCATGCTGGAAGCGTAGTACTCAATGATTACAGCAAAATAGTGACTCTTGACAAGCAGCCAATTGCCCTTACCGCTACCGAGTATAGATTGCTGCTTTATTTCATGAAAAACAAAGGAAGGGTACTTTCCCGAACCGAGATTCTCGACAACGTATGGGAAGGCAACTACGACATGGGCACCAATGTGGTTGATGTATACGTGAATTATTTGCGTAAAAAAACGGAACAGCCTGAGCAGGGTAAGCTCATACACACGGTGGTGGGAATGGGCTATGTGCTCAAGGAACCTCAATAATGCGCAGCACATGACCAAAATGAAAAACTGGATGCGCTTGCTGCAAATGGGAACCCAAAAGAAGACCACCCTGATTTTGGGAGCTGCCTTTTTACTGCTCGTTTTCATAACATTGGGATTGGTATATATCAGTCAAGTAAGCTACTCGCACAATGATTTCTATCGATTGCTCAATTTGAGGGCTAGATCACTTGCGGCCATGAACCTCGAGGATTTCGATCTCAATGAACTCCAGGAAGTGCTCATTCCAGGGCAGCTTCTCAGTGAAAATGATTTCATCATTCCGCTAAGCGCGGATACCGATATTGACTCCATAGCCAACTCCTTAGAGCTTCCACTGACCTTTTTTGAAAATTTACTCAATCAAGGTCAGGCACAGCACCAATACCGTGAAAATTTTGCGCTGGCTGTATTGCACAATTACAGTGGTGAAAACTATGCTGTGGTGGTAAAGGCCGAGAATTACTACGAAAACCACCACTTCGCTTTTTTGCGGAAAGTATTGCTGCTGGTGCTCGGATTGGGCGCTGTTTTAGCAGGATTGATTGGTTATTTTCTTGCTCAGCAAATTTTCACCCCTTTGGGAAATATAACAGCCAAAGTAAACCAAATCAACACGGAAAGCCTTTACTTGCGCTTACAAGAACTACAGGGCAACAGCGAGTTGAGTGCGCTGGTGAGCACCTTCAACAACATGCTGGATAGGTTAGAAACCGCGTTCGAAACCCAGAACAACTTTATTAGCAATGCCTCCCATGAGTTTCGAACCCCTCTTACAGCCATCATTGGTGAATCGGATGTAGCACTATCAAAAGAGCGCACAGTGGACGACTACAAAGAAACATTGCGCATCATCCTGCATGAAGCGGAAAAACTCGACAAGAAAACCCAGGCCCTCCTGTTTCTTGCACAAACAGGTTTTCGCAGTAAAACTTTTGAAGGAGAAATTCTCAGACTTGACGAACTGCTGTGGGATGTGAAAGTGAATCTACTCAAAATCAATCCCAAAGCCCAGATCATTTTTGATTTCAGTGAGCTTCCCGAAAATTCAGCACTGCTCAGGGTCAAAGGAAATGGACAACTGCTGCACCTCGCGCTCAGCAACATATTAAGCAATGCCTGTAAATACAGCGACAACCGACCGGTGAAACTTAGCTTGAAGTCAACACAACACAAACTTCTTGTTGCCATCACCGATTCTGGCATTGGAATTCCAAGTGCCGAATTACAGCGAATCTATGATCCCTTCTTTAGAGCCTCAAATACACAGCCTTATGAGGGCTACGGCATAGGCTTGCCCCTTGCGCGCAACATTGTGCGCATGCACAGCGGTGAAATTAAAGTAAGTTCAGTGCAAGATGAAGGCACTTCTGTGCACATCATATTGCCAACAGACGACGGCAATGCAGGCCACTCCTCTGAAGGCCAAAAAGTGTGAAAAGCAGCGTACGGATGCGAAGAAAGTGCAATCATTTCCCTTTCTAATCTCTTTCTAATCTGAATCACAGATCGGCTTAATGTCTCCGGCGTAGATTTGCTCAGCGGGAAAAAAGGCCATCCCCATTGTTGTGCATACCACAATGGATACTTGACTTAGGCCTGTGCAAAAATGTGAAAGGGATGAATATTAAAATTGGATTGTTGGTGACTTTTTCTGTAGGAGCACTGGCCATTGTTGCTATGATGCTTCTTGGTACCCGCCACGAATTGGACATCATCGGCGATTGGCAAGAAGTAAAATGGGTTTATGAAGGCAGAGAAGAATGGGATGATTATGACGTACGCTCCGATATGTTTCGGCATCTAAACCATACCATAGGCAAAGAATTTTTTGTTCACGAAAATGAAACGTGGTCCTTCCAAGCTGATGGCACCCTCTCTACCACCACTGTGGAGCATGATCACGACATGAACCTGCGCTGGGTAATAAAAGGACGCGGCAATGTGCTGGTGCTTAAAAATGGCGACGAAGTAATTGAATCTTACCACATCACTGAGCTCACCAAGGATACAATGAAGCTGTACTACGCTGTTGACTTACAAGCCAAAGGCGTGGCCAAGCTCGTATTTGAACGCCAGTAAAGCCAATGCTTAAGAAGTACAGCAATACACGCTCCCTCGCCGACAACATCCGCTTGGGGGTGATTACGGCATTTTCGGCGGGAATGGTCAATATTCTCACCTTAATAATATTTTTTGCCTTCTCCTCCAACGTCACCGGCCATTACGCCATCCTCGCCTCAGAAATTGCAATGGGCAATTGGTATCAGGTAGCAGTAGTATTTAGCTGGATATTCTTGTTCTTTTTCGGGAATTTCGTAAGTAATTATATCGTAATAAGTTACAACAAGCGAAACGCCTATATTGCGCACGCATTGCCAGTGGCCATTGAAATGCTGTGCCTGCTCAGTGTGGGCATTTACGGAAGCTATTATTACCGGGAAACCTTGCAAGAAACAGAAGTTTTGGTGGCCCTGTGCTTGTTTGCCATGGGGCTTCAAAATGGGCTTACGGCAAGTATTTCCAATTTTGCGGTGAAAACCACCCACCTCACTGGCGCTACCACCGATTTGGGTATTCTCGCATCCATGTTTACAAAAAAGGAGTACCGGGAGAACGAACAGCTCATGGGCAAGTTCAAATTGATATTTTTCATTGCGTTGAGCTATATGTTTGGAGGTGTAATTGCGGGCCTGCTCTATTTTCAAATAGGCTTCAAAACATTTTATGTGGTATGCGTTACGCTCATTGTTGTAATTGGGTACGACTACAGCAAGCTGGAGCTGTACGAATACTTTAGAAAAAATCCAAGCACGGATGAAGACGATGACGATATGGTCGAAGTTTCTACATCAGAAACACCTCTTACCGTCAAAGTACGTCGGTTGGCTGATCACGCGAGGGATACCAAGCCTGATAGGGACTCAGGATAATTGCCTGGTTGATTACACAGAGCCACTGCACAGCCATATCTGACTGGAAATGCATCAAGATTTTACGAACGAAACCATGCTCAACAATTGTTTTGGGTGGCGTAGCGCAATTGTAGTTGCACATCCTGCTCTTTACAGCGCTGCTCATACCAATCGAGGGCTGCATGGTCATCGAGAAACATATGGTCATTGCCGATGTCGTCCACGAGATTCCAGCGTTGCAGGGTATCGCGCACGGGGCCTTTGACATTGCTTAGGCACACATCCACATCAGAAATCCGCCAAAAGTGAATCCACTCATGGAAGGCGTGTGCACCGGTACTGTCCAGCTGCGTTACACTTTCCATGTTGAATACGATAAGCTTGAGCGCTGATCCTTTGCCCGCTACCCATTTCTGCATGTTGGTGTAAATAAACTCCACATTGGCAAAGTAAATGGGCCCGTCAATACGGACCATGAGAATTTCCGGATTTACTTCCACATCCTCAAAGCGTTTTACATTTCTGAAAATCCGCGTCCCAGGTACGCGGCCTAGCTCAGCCATATGGGGATGGGAGGCCCTATATATCACCATAACCAACGAAAGCACCATACCGGTAATGATACCCGTTTCGATGCCCAGTGTGAGCGTAGCAAAAAATGTAGCCATAAGCATAAAGAAGTCGCTCCTGTCTTTTTTCCACAGCCGAATGGGCTCTTTCATGTCAATAAGGCCCGACACAGCCACCAGTACTACAGCGGCGAGTATGGCATTGGGCAGGTAGTAAAATAAACCCGTGAAGAAAAGCAATGTAAGCACCACGAGCAGTGCCGCGAAGATGGATGCCATCGTGGTTTTTGCCCCTGCATCATTGTTTACCGCTGTGCGCGAAAAACCCCCGGTTACAGGATAACCCTGAAAAAAGGCCGCTCCAAAGTTGGCCATGCCGAGTGCTATAAGCTCTTGGTTGGCGTCAAGTCGGTAATCCTTGTGCTTGGCATGTATGCTCTTAGCCACAGCATAGCTTTCCGCAAAACCAACCAAGGATATCGTGATGGCAATGGGCAGTAGGCTCAACCAACCAGATGTATCAAAGCTCGGCAAGGATAAACCCGGCAGCCCACCGGGTACCTCCCCTACTATTTTGACCCCATTTGCCGTAAGGCCAAAACCCCAAACCAGCAAAATACCCAGCACCACTGCAATAAGGGGCGTAGGCAATGCCTTGTGGATGCGCTTGCCATACTTGATAACCACAATGCCAACAATGCCGATTCCGAAAGTAATCCAATGTGTATCGCCAATGTTTTGAAAAATGGCGGTAAGTACTTCATGGGCATACTCACTTTGCGGTAGGGCAATGCGGAAGAGATGTTTTATTTGGCTGAGACCGATGATGATAGCCGCCGCCGAAGTGAAACCACTGATCACCGGATGCGAAAGGAAATTTACCACAAAACCGAGCCGCAGCAGGCCCATACCAAATTGGATAAGGCCCACAAGGAAGGCGAGTGTAAGCGCGTACAGCAGGTACTCGCCAGGAC